>NZ_JBEXRL010000004.1:0-516936 GCF_040613075.1 Streptomyces sp. NPDC006314
GGACGATGCACCACCGCCCGCTGAAAACCGGCGCGCTCCTCGTCGAACCCCTCCTGCCCCGGAACGAACACCTCACCCGCAACCCGCCGGGCAAGTACGGCCAAGCTCGTCATTTCATCCACCCTTAGAATCAACGCTTATGGAACTGCGCCAGTTTGAGTACTTCGTCGCCGTCGCGGAGGAGGCGAGCTTCACGAAGGCCGCCGCTCGTGTCCATGTGGCCCAGCCCGGGGTGAGCGCACAGATCCGCAAGCTGGAGCGGGAGTTCGGGCACGAACTGCTCGACCGCAACGGGCGTACGGTGCGGCTGACGGACGTGGGAGCGGCGGTGCTCCCCTACGCTCGGGCGGCGCTCGCCGCGGTGGAGGGCGCCCGGCTCGCGGTGGACGACCTGGCGGGACTGACCCGCGGTCAGGTCACCGTGGGCACGGTGGCGTCGTTCTCGTCGCTCGGCCTGCCGGAGCTGTTCGCCCGGTTCCACCAGCGGTATCCGTCCGTCGACATGGCGTTGTCGGAGGGCAACTCCGACCAGCTGGCCGAGGCGATACGGACCGGGCGGATGGACGCCGCCGTGATCGGCCTGGCCGCGGAACCGCCCGTGGACCTGCAGATCCAGGTCATCGCCGACGAGCCCGTCGTGGCGGCGGTCGGGCCCGGCCACAGCCTGGCCGGGCGCCGGGAGGTGTCGGTCGAGGAGATCCGCGACCACACCCTGATCTGTCTGCCGCCGGGCACCGGGGTGCGGACCTGTGTGGAGGCGGCGTGGGCAGCGGTGGGAGCCAGGCCCCGGATCGCCTTCGAGGCCGCCGACCCCCAGCTGCTGGCCCAACTCGCGACGCGCGGGCTGGGCTTGGCGTTCCTCCCGCAGCCCTTCGCCCGGGCCCGCCGGCTGCGCACCCTGGTGGTCGACAGCCCCCATATGCGTGGGCGGCTGGCGCTCGCCTGGCGCGCCGAGGGCCCGGTCAGCCCGGCGGCACGGGCGTTCATCAGCCACGCCCGCACCTCTCTCGCCGACCTCACCACCGGCTCCCCGGACGCCGCGCCCGCCTCCTGACGCCTCATCAGGCTACCGGCGTGGGCGGGAGGAACTCCCTGCGCTCGAAGGGGTGTCCGGGCAGCGGAACCCTGCTGCGCTCCCGTCCGCCGTGGAGGGCCGCCCAGTCGAGCTCCGTGCCCTCCAGCCACAGGTGTCCGAGCGCCGTCAGCAGCACCCGGGCCTCGGGGGTGTCGTCCGCCGGGTGCGGCAGGGTCTGGAGCATCGGGTGGTCCTCGGCGAGGGCCGGGTGCCGGCGGGCGAGCGAGGTGAGCGTCATTCCCGGTCCGACCTCCAGGAGCACGGCGCGGTCGAGACCGGCGAGCGTGTCCAGGGCGTCGGAGAACCGTACGGCGCGCCGCATGTGGGCACGCCAGTAGGCGGGGGTGGCGATCTCCTCGGCCGCCCAGGTGCCGGTGCTGTCCGAGACGAAGGGGATCCGCGGGGCGCGCAGCCGCAGCCCGGAGACGTACGCCTCGAAGCCGTCCAGGACCGGCTCCACCAGGGAGGAATGGCCGGCGGTCGCGATCTTCAGAAGCTTCACCTCGACCTCGGGCCGGGGGAACTCCCGGACGAACCGCTCCACCAGTTCGGTCGGCCCCGACACGGCCACCTGGTCGGGTCCGTTGACGGCACCGATGCCGAGGCCGTCGGGCAGCAGCGGCAGCACCTCCGCCTCGGGCAGCCGCACCGCGGCCATGGAGCCGGACGGCAGGCTCTGCAGCAGCCGGCCCCGCTCCAGCACGAGCGCCAGGGCGTCCGGGAAGGCGAACACCCCGGCCACACAGGCCGCCGCGTAGGCGCCGAGACTGTGGCCGACGACCGCCGTCGGCCGCACGCCCCACCGCATCAGCGCGCGGGCCAGTGCGTACTCGACCGTGAAGACCGCCGGCTGGCCCACGGCGATGGTCGACAGGGCCTCCCGGCTCCGGGCGGCCGCGGCCTCGTCGGCCGGGTCGAGAACGCCGCGCAGATCGATGCCCAGCGCCTCGCGCGTCCGCTCGGCGCAGGCGTCGACGTCGGCGCGGAACTCCGGGTCGGTACGGTACAGCGCGCGGGCCATGCCGACGTGCTGACCGCCCTGGCCCGGGAAGGTGAAGACCACGGGGCGGGGTCGGTCGGGTACCTGCCCGGCGGGGGCCTTGCGGCGGGAGCCGCTGCCGAGGGCGGTGGCGGCCTCGGCGGTGCTCCGTGCCACCGTGAACCGCCGGTGCGGCTCCGCGGTGCGGCCCGACTGCAGGGTCCAGGCCAGGTCCGGCAACGGGTCGGTGGTGCGGGCGAGCATGTCGCCGAGATCCGTGGTCAGCCGGTCGAGGGCGGTCGCGGACCGCGCCGACACGGGGAGCAGTTGCCAACTCGGCTCGGGCTGCGGCCGTGGCGTCGCCGGGGGTTCCTCCACGACGACGTGCACGCGCAGGCCGAACGGGCCGCACGCGTCCACTCCCGCCCGCCGGGGCCGCTCAGGTGTCCGCCAGTCGCCAGTGTCGCCCGGCAGCGTCCCGCAGGCCACGCCCACGACGGCGGCGAGCAGGGCGGTCACGCCCGGGGTGGTGTCGGTCACGGCGGCGCCGCCCGGTGCGTCGGCGGTGACCCGGACGACCGTGCCGGCCGGGACGCCGGCGACCGCGCGGGCCCGTCGGGCGAGCCGGTCGGTGCCGTCGTCGCGGCCGACGGCCGTGCCCCGTACCACCGCGTGGACGCGGTCACCCGCGGCGAGGGCTGCGCCCAGCGGCCTGAGGACCAGCACTCCGCAGCCGCCGGTGGACAGCGGATCCGTGGCGGTACCGTCCCCGGCGAGGGGGCGGACCGTGACGGCCCCGGCGACGGCGATGTCGCACTCCCCGGCCAGGAGTGCCTGTACGGCATGGTGGACGGCCAGCGGCAGGGTGGCACCGGCGCCCTGCACGGTCACCGACGGACCGGTGAGACCGAGCTTGTAGGCGGGCCGGGCGGCGAGGAAGTCGGGGCCGGTCGCGATGCGGATCTGCCAGTCGTCGGCGTTGGGCAGCCGCCGGATCTCGCGGCGCAGGCCCCCCGCGTACGCGGTGGTGCTCGCGCCCGCGTAGACGCCGATGACCGCGTCTGCGCGGGCGGGGTCCACCGCCGCGTCCTGGAGGGAACGGGTGACGCACTCCAGGAGGATCCGGTGCTGTGGGTCGGTGATCAGCGCCTCGCCGGGCGAGAGGCTGAAGTAGGTGTGGTCGAAGGCGTACGCGTCCTGCAGGACCGGGTCCGGCTCGTCACCCCGCAGGAGTTGCCGCCGGTAGGCGTCGATGTCCGGCGCGCCGGGGAGGCGCGCCGCCATCCCGATGACGGCAACCTGGCCCTCATCGGCCGGCTCGGTCGCGTCCATGCTGTGCTCCTTCCTCGTCACCGCGGTCATGGCGGCCTCAGGCCACCGGAACGGCGGGACGGGTGACGGTCCGTCCGCCCTGCGCCGGACGCAGCGCACCGGCGGCGAGTTCGTGGGGCTGCCCCAGCGGTACGGCGCTCACCTCGTCGAGCCGCGTGACCAGCGCGTCGTCGAGGGTGAGGTCCAAGGCGGAGAGGTAGCCCTCCAGTTGGCCGACGCTGCGCGGGCCGATGAGAGGGATCAGCGCGGTCGGGGAGTGCGCGGCCCGGGCGCGCAGCCAGGCCATGGACACCTGGGCGGCCGTGAGGCCGGTCTCCTGGGCGACGTCCAGCACGGTGTCGAGGATCCGCGTGCGCTGCTCGCTGTCCTCGGTGCGGATGCCGCGCCCCTCCCAGTCGCTGAGCCGGCCCGCGGAGCCGGTTCGGTACTTGCCGGTGAGTAGTCCGCCGCCGAGCGGCGCGAAGAGGGCGGCGCCCAGGCCCAGCGCCTCGGCCATGGGGAGCAGTTCCCGGTCGGCGCTGCGTTCGGCGAGGCTGTACTCGAACTGCACGCCCACGAGCGGGTTCCAACCCCGCAGCTCCGCGAGGGTGACGGCCCGGGAGACGCGCCAGGCCGGGAAGTTGCAGAGCCCTGCGTACAGGATCTTGCCGGCGCGGACGAGGTCGTCGAGGGCGGCGAGGATCTCCTCGACGGGGGTGAGGCCGTCGGGCAGGTGCGCCCAGTACAGGTCGAGGTAGTCGGTGCCGAGCCGCTTCAGGCTGGCCTCCACGGAACGGACCACGGTCTTGCGGCTGTTGCCGGTGGTGGACGGGTGCGGACGGCCGGCGCCGAGGGAGAACTTGGTGGTGAGGACGTAGGTGTCGCGTTCGCTGCCGAGGAGTTCGCGCAGGAACTGCTCGGCGGTGCCCAGCTGGTAGCTGTCGGAGGTGTCGATCAGTGTGCCGCCGGCCTCGGTGAACCGGTCGAAGATCTTGCGGGCCTCGTCCCGGTCCGCGCCACCGCCCCACAGTGTGCCGAAGTTGGCGGTGCCGAGGCCGAACTCGGACACCCTGAGGCCGCTGTGGCGGCCGAAGGTCGTACTGCGCATGGTGTCTCCTGTCATCGGTCCGCGGTCATCGCCCGGTGGACGATGCGCAGCAGCTCCTGCTGGGCGCGGGCGTCGCGGAAGTAGAAGTGGCCGCCGGGCAGGGTGTGGTGGTCGAAGGCGCCATGGGTGTGGACCGCCCAGCCGCGCAGGTCGCCCGCCTCCTCGTCGCCGACGAACGCGGTGAGCGGGAGGTCCAGCGGCTCTCCGGGCACGAAGTCGTACGTCTCGGCGATCTCCATGTCGGCCCGGACGTAGCGCAGGACCAGCTCGCGCAGGTCCTCGTCCTCGTGGACCGCGGAGGGCAGGGAGCCCCAGCGGCGCTCCACCTCGGTGAGCAGGTCGGCGGAGGACAGCCCGTGCACCGGCCGTGCCGCGTGGACCGGCGGGGGCTGGATGGACGAGACGAAGATCCGGTCCGGCAGCGGGCGGCCGGCGTCCCGCAGGGTGCGGGCCACCTCATGGGCCACGAGTCCGCCGAGGCTGTGGCCGAAGAAGGCGAAGGGCCCGGAGCCGAAACCGGCCTCCTCGACCAGGGCCTTGACCAGTTCGGGCATGCGGGTGAAGGGCGGCTCGTCCTGCCGGGGCACCCGGCCGGGCATCTTCACCCCCCACACGCGGATCCCGGGGAGCTGGTCGCACCAGCGCAGGAACTCGCCCGCCGAGCCTCCGGCGTGGGGGAAGCAGTAGAGATCGGCGAAGGCGTCCGGCCGTGGGTCCCGGCAGACCAGCCATCGGCTGTCGACGGGTGCGGCGGCCACGGTGCCGGGCGCCGGGGTGTCGGCCATGATCACTCCTTGGGCGGTTGCTGGCGGGCGGTCCGGCGTTCGTCGAGGAGTTCGGCGAAGTCGGCCGCGGCCGGGGCCGAGAACAGGTCCTTAGCCTTGACGTCGACCGGGAGGAGTTCGCGGACCTCGGCGAGCACGCGCGAGGCGATCAGCGAGTCGCCGCCGAGCGCGAAGAAGCTGTCGTCGGGGTCGACCGACGGCAGGCCGAGCGCCTGCGCGAAAAGCCGCAGGACCAGGTCGAGGGTGTCGCCCGCGTGGTCCGTCCCCGGGTCCTGGGCCGGCGCGGTCTCCGGTTCGGCGTGTGCCTCGGGTACCGGGAGGGGGGCGACGGGGGTGCCGGACCCGGCCTGCGGGGCCGGCCGTGCGACGGGCTCGACGAGATACGGCTGACGCTCGAACGGGTAGCCCGGGAGCGGCAGCCGGGCCCGGCGCGCTCCGTCGTGCACCGCGCTCCAGTCGACCCGCAGCCCCTGGGCCCACAGCCGGCCGAGTCCGGTGAGCAGCGCGTCAAGGGTGGCGTCCGGCGTGGCGGCGGGGGACGGGAGGGTGAGAACGGTCCGGCCGCCGTCGCCGGCGAGAGCGGCGCAGGACGCCTCGGTGTCCGGCCGTGCAGCCCATGCGGTGGCGCAGCGGGAGGGGTCAGGCGTCGTCCCGGCGTCGTACCGCGTGCCGTCCCCGCCGAACAGCAGCGTGGTCCGGGCCGGTCGGAGCGTGATGCCCCGCAGCAGGTCGGTCAGCGTCCGCACGGGGTCCGCGGAGCGGGCGGCGGCCGTCACGAGCCGTACCGCGTCGGAGAGCGTCACGACCCCGGCGGCCGTGGCGGCGACGAGTGCGCCGGTCCCGGTGCCGCAGACGGCGGAGGGCTCGCCGGCCCAGTGCCGCCAGAGGGCCTGGAGGGCGTACTCGCGGGTGAAGACGGCCAGATCGCGCACCGCGGGGTCGTCCGGCCAGGAGCCTCGCGGGGTGTCGAGAGCGGTGCGTACGGCGGCGCCCAGGCCGCCGGGGGTGTCCAGGTCCCGGGCGGCGTCCAGGCAGGCGTCGAACGCCGTGGTGAAGACTGGCTCCGTCGGCAGCAGCCAGCCCGGTCCGGGCGCGCCGGACGCACCGGGGAGGAACAGCGCGGCGGTGCGGGGGACGGCCCGCTCCCCGTCGCCGTCCCGGGCCGTGAGGGCGTCCGCCGCCGCCTCGGCGCTCTCCGCGAGGACGTAGGCGCGGTACGGCAGTTCCCGGCGGCCGGTCTGGAGCGTCCAGGCGACGTCGGCGAGCGGCAGTCGGGAGTGGGCCCGCAGATGGGCGGCCAGGTGGTGGGCCGCCGTGTCCAGGGCCGTCGGGGTCTGCGCGGAGAGCACGAGGAGCTGGGCCGGCCGGGCCGGGCCGGTGGCGAGCGGGGCGGGCGGCTCCTCCAGGACGGCATGGGTGTTGATCCCGCCGATGCCGAAGGCGCTCACGCCCGCGCGGCGGACGGCGCCCCTGGGGTGCCAGGGTTCGAGCGCGGTGGCGACGCGGAAGGGGCTGGAGGCGAGGTCGATCTGGGGGTTGGGCCGGGTGAAGTGGAGGCTGGGCGGGATGGTGGCGTGCTCCAGGGCCAGCACGGTCTTGATGAGTCCGGCGGCTCCCGCGGCGGCGTCGGTGTGTCCGATGTTGCTCTTCACCGATCCGATGGCGCAGTAGCCGCGGTCGTCGCAGTCCTCGCGGAACGCCTCGGTGAGGGCCCTGATCTCGATCGGATCGCCGAGCGGCGTGGCGGTGCCGTGCGTCTCCACGTAGGTGATGGTCCCGGCGTCGACGCCGGCCACGAGCTGGGCGGTGCGGACGGCCGCCGCCTGCCCCTCGGCGCTGGGGGCGGTGAACCCCACCCGTGCCGAACCGTCGTTGGTGACGGCGGAGCCCCGCAGCACCGCGTGGACGCGGTCTCCGTCGGCGAGCGCGTCGGCCAGTCGCTTGAGGACGAGGACGCCGACGCCGTTGGCCGCGACCGTGCCGTCCCCGGCGGCGTCGAAGGGGCGGCACACCCCGTCGCGGGCCAGGATGCCGTCCTCGGTGTATCCGGCGTCCTTGGGCGGGGCGTGCACCGCCACTCCCCCGGCGAGCGCGAGGTCGCACTCTCCGGAAAGCAGGTCCTGGGTGGCCAGGTGGACGGCGGCGAGGGCTGTGGCGCAGGCGGACTGCACCGCGACCGCCGGGCCGCGCAACCCCAGCCGCTCGGCGGTGCGGGCGGTGAGGAAGTCGGGGGCGGTACCGAGCAGGATGTCCTCCTCGGTGACGTCCGGCAGCTTCTCCCGTTGGGCGCGCAGGGTCTCGGCGTACGCGGTCTCGGTGCAGCCGCCGTAGACGCCGATGGCGCCCGGATGGCGGTCGGGGTCCTGGCCCGCGTGTTCCAGGGCGGCGACGGCGCACTCGAGGAACACGCGCTGCTGGGGGTCGATGAGCCGGGCCTCCTCGGCCGAGTAGCCGAAGTAGCCGGCGTCGAACCACTCGGGGCGCTCCAGCAGTCCCCGGGCGGGGACGAAGGCGGGACCGGTTCCGTCGTCGGCGGCGTCCGGGGACGGGCGTAACGGGCGGGGCGGTTCGCGGGTGAGGGTGTCCCGGCCCTCGGTGAGGTTGCGCCAGAAGGCGTCGATGTCCTCGGCGCCGGGGAAGCGGCCGGCCATCCCGATGACCGCGATGTGCTCGCCGGTGCCGGCCGCGGCCGCACCGTGGTCCTGGCCGTGTCCGTGGTCGTCACGCATCGGGTCCTCCGGCGGTCTCCTGTGCGCCGCGCGCGCGCCGGGCGCCGAGCCGGGAGCGGTCCGCGGTCCGTGCCGCGGGGGCGCGCCGGCCCGCGCGGGGACCGGAGTCCGCACGGCCGTCGAGGTGGCGGGCGAGGCTGCCGATCGTGGGGTGGGTGAACAGGTCGACGAGCGGGACGTCGGCACCGAGCCGCTCGGCGACCTGGTCGCGGACCATGTGCAGCAGGACGGAGTGGCCGCCGAGGTCGAAGAAGTTGTCCTGCGGCCCCACCCGGGGCACTTCGAGGATGTCGCACCAGATCTCGGCCAGGATGTCCTGGGTACGCCGTTCCGGTGCCGGGCGTTGTGCGGGCATCTCCACTCCATTCGTCCCGTCAGGGTTCGAGGCGGGCGGCTCCTCGATCGTCCAGGGCCCGCTGGTCAGATGTCCAATAGCTGGCTTCCCTGGAAGTCAGAAGCGTTGGTTATGGGAAGGGGCATGGCGAGGGCGCCGGAGCCGGGCGGTCCCGGACTCCGGCGCCCTGGTGGGGGGCCCGGCCCGGTCAGCCACGCAGCACGGTCTTGCTCCGCATCAGGAAGTCCGCCAGATAGCCGTCGTGGGGCATCCCGGTGTCGGTCCAGTGGGTGGGGTGGCCGCCCAGGTGCAGATTGCTGATGGTGGGGTCGTCGCACAGGGCGTCGATGAGGGCCTCGTCCTCGGTCACCGCGCTGAGCACCAGCGTGTTCCGGAGCGGCGCCACACCCTCCGCACGGCTCCAGGGCGCCAACCAGACGCAGGGGAAGGGAACTTCGGTACCGGCCTCGGGCGCGTCGGAGCGGTCGAGTTCCAGGACCGCGGGGCGCAGTACGGCGCTCCCGTCCCCCAGCTCGTCGACGAAGCCGTCACCGCCGAGCCACGCCCGGGCGCCCTTCGCCCGGCCGAGGACATGGCTCTGCAGCGCCTTCGCGGTGCGGACGGACTGCACGGGCAGCCGGGCCTTGTCGTCGTCGGGCGGCAGACTGGGCAGTTCGGCGAGCCGTTCGGCGAGGGCTTCGGCCACGGGCGCCGGGTCGCCCTCCACGAAGACGGCGGTGGCGTTGACGCAGCCGGTACCGGCGTGGTGGGCGACGGAGTCCACCAGCATGTCGAGTTGACTGCGCCAGTCCACCTCCGCGGTCAGCAGGATCTTGCTCCGGCCGGGAGTCAGCGGCAGCACCTTCCGGTCCTCGGCGTACTCGCGGATGATCTCGTCGCTGCCGTACGCCAGATCGGCCTCCCGCAGCATGGTCTCCGCGGGCTCGTGCTCGGTGGGCAGGAGCGCGACGTGGTCGTTCCGGAAGCCGGCGGCCCTGAGCGCGAGGACCAGCCGGTGCGGGGTGAACGGCTCACGGCGGGACGGACGGACGGCGACCCGGTAGCCCAGAGCGAGGGCTTCCGGCCACAGGGAGTGCGTGCCGGGGTGGTTGCCGGCCGCGTGGACCGAGAGCACCTCGCCGCGCCGGGTCCACACGGCCCGGCCGGTCCGGGTGAGGGGGTCGCGCCACTCGCCGACGGCGCCCGCCGGGCGGGCGAACTGCAGCCCGCGGTAAAGGTGCGCGGTGCGCCGGACGAGGGTGCGGGTGGCGGCCCGGACCACGCTGATGGGCAGGCCGGAGACCCGGCTCACCGCCTGCTCGTACGCCTCCGGCGTGAGCTCCCCCAGTTCGGCGGTGGCGAACAGCCGGCCGGCCCGGGCGATCGCGGCCACGCGCTCGTCCAGGGGAAGCGGGGTGGCGGCGCGCAGGGCGTTCATCGCACGGCCGACGAACACCCTGGGCGCGAGGGCCAGTTCGGCGGCGAGACGCCCGGCCACGTCGGGGACGGGCTGCCGGTTACGGGCCCGGTAGGCGCCGGACGGACCGAGCGCGTCGAGGGGAACGGGCGGGGTCATCAGTACACACCCTCGATCACGGCCTCGTCGTCGAAGTGTGTCACGGGGGCGATGTCGGCGACCGAGTCCCCGGCATGGCCGTCCGGGGCCTCGACCCGGGTGGCGAGGTCGCGTTCCAGGTTGTTGGGCAGCAGCAGGCCCTTGCTGACGTGGTGCATGACGACCTGGCCACGCTCCCCGTAGGGGACCGGGTCGCCGGTCGTGGGGTCGACCACGCAGAAGGTGATGTAGGGCGAGAAGGTGTCGAACACGCAGGGGTCGTCGTCCCCCAGGCCGTACCGCTGACCGGCGATGCCCAGGATCATCGTGCTGCCGTAGTGGCCGTAGAGGGGGATGCCGGGGAAGATCTCGGTCCGGTACAGGTGGCGGCTGTCGGCGTCCATCTGGGTGCCGCCCCAGCGGATGGCGCGTACCTTCTCGGCCACGAGGTCGACCAGTTCGTCCCGGCGGGCCAGCCGCTCCAGCAGCGGTGGAGTGATCGTCAGCACGCCGATGTCCTGGGTGCGCAGGATGAAGGCCGCCTGGTCGATGAGGTGTTCGGCGTAGTCGTCGGCGAGGTCGCCCCGGCCGGAGGCGATCAGCTTCTTCACCCAGCGGGGATCCAGGTCGACGGTGAAGCCGAGGCTGCCGTGGGTGGTCGCGGATTCCTGGAAGATCCGGCCCACGATGTGCGGGCCGGTGGGGGTGAGGCCGAGCCACTGGGCGCCCCGCGGGAAGCCGTGGGTGTCCAGGTTGGCGTTGCTCCAGGCCACCATGCGGTCCAGCCAGTCCCGCGGGCAGATCACCCGCTTGGGTGCTCCGGTGGTGCCGCCGCTCTCGAAGGTGCCGACGAGGTCGGGGTTCTCGCCGTACCCGCGCGGGACGAGGTCCCGCACCGGCACGTCCCGCAGCTCGTTCACGATGTTCGGGAAGAGCGCGAGGTCGGCGTGGGTCTTGATGTCCCGTCGGGGGTCGAAGTCGAGGCTGCGGGCGCGCCGGAGCCAGTACGGCGAGCCGGTCTCCGGACTGAAGTGCCACTCCATCGCGGCGCGGACGAACTCGTCGGGGTCCGGCATGACGTCGATGGGCGGATCCAGGACGGGATGGGCGGCTGACGGCACAGGTCCTCCTTGGACGGCGAGAGCGGCAGGGGTCAGCGAGGGGTGTGGAAGGTCCGCCGGAACCAGAGCAGCGGGGTGCCGGGACACCCGGCCTCCACCTCGGCGAGGGCTCCGAGCAGCAGGTCGTGGTCACCGGCCGGCACCACCTCGTGGCGCAGACAGCGGTACGCGGCGTGGGCGTCGGGCAGTACCGGCAGAGCGGTCCCCGGCCACCGGGTGAACTCCTGCCCGGCGAACCGGTCCACACCCTGCCGGGCGAAGGTGCGGGCCAGGGCTCGATGGCGGTCGTCCAGGACGTTCACCACGAACTCACGGGCGGACACGAACGCCGCGTGGCAACTGGAGGTGTGGGAGATTCCGACCAGCAGCAGCGGCGGGTCGAGCGAGACGGAGACGACGGAGCTGGCGGTGAAACCCCAGCGGCGGCCCGCGTCGTCGGTGGTGGTGACGATGGTGAGCGCGGCCGGGAGCAACGCCATGGCGTCGCGGAAGTTCTCCGCCTGGGCCAGTGGGGTGGTGGGGGCCGGGGTGTTCATCGAGTGCCCTCCCGCGCCGTGGGCGCTGTGGTCGTGGGCGAGGTGCGGGCGCCGAAGCGGCCGGGAGCGAGGAAGTCCAGGGGGAGCCGCGGGGCGTGACCGGTGACCAGGTCGGCGAGTGCCTCACCGATGCCCGAGGCGTGTTTGAAGCCGTGGGCGTTGCAGCCGCCGCCGACGACGAAGCGCGCCTCGTCGTCGAGCGCGCCGACGGCGAACTGACCGTCGGGGGTGCGGGTGAAGAACGACACGGCGACCCGGTCGGGCACGTCCGCCAGGCCCGGCAGCCGGCCGCGCAGCATACTGGCGACGTCCGCCCAGTCCTCGGCCCGGACGGAGCGGTCGGCGTCGTCGTCCGGGTCGATGGGGCGGGCTCCGGGGCCGTACCCCTCGAGGCCGAGCTTCACCTCGTGGCCGCCCTCGCGACCGTTGCCCCACAGCACGGGGCCCTGTTCGGTCTCCCGCATGAACACGGGGAAACGCTCCAGGTCGAAGGCGCCGTCGTCGTCGACCGGACGGAACCAGGTCAGCGGCATGCGCAGGGTCTCCAGCGGCAGTCCCTCGACCAGGGCCGAGAGCCAGGACCCCACGGTGATCACGACCCGGCGGACGCGGTAGGCGCCTTCAGCGGTGCGCACCCGGACACCGCCGGCGACGGGTTCGACGGCGGTGACCCGGCTGTCGGTGAACACCCGTGCTCCGGCCTTGGCGGCGAGGGCGGTGGCGGCCTGGATCGCCGCCTCCGGCCGCAGCAGACCGGCCGAGGGCTCCCACACCGCGAGGTGGTGGGCCGGCACCCCGGTGTGCCGGGGGAACCGCTCCCGCAGCTCGGGCCCGCGCAGCACCTGCACGTCGATGCCGTGGGCAGCGGCGGCCCGCAGGGTCCCGCCGATGATGAGGCCCCGCTCGGGCCCGATCAGCAGGCCGCCGCCGGGCAGGAACAGGTCGTCGCCCGACTCCTCCTCCAGTCGCCGCCACAGCTCGAGCGACCTGCGGGCGAGCGGCACCAGGCCGGGGTGTTCCAGACAGGTGATCCGGAACATCCGCGAGCCGCCGAAGGAGGATCCGAGGGCGTGGCCGGGGCGGTGCCGTTCGAATCCGATGACATCGACCCCCCGGGCGGCCAGGTGCCAGAGGGTCGCGGCTCCCCAGGCTCCCAGGCCGACGACGGCCACCTCAGCGTCCCACCGACTCATGCGTGCCTCTCTCACTCGCACTCGGCTGCGGCCGGACCGGGTGGCACGGCTGTCCCCACCAGACCATGCGGCGGGTGGGCGGCACCTGAGTGGTCGGTACTCAATTCACCGTGCGTGCACGCCACTTCACCGGCCGGGTACGGGCCGCGGCGAGGGCTGCACGCCCCGCGGTCCGGGAGCGATTGAGTACCGCTCACTCAGGCGCGCGCCACGGCCGGCGTGATCCCCTCGGTGGCAGGACACGGTGCGCCGGGCAGGCGGCGGACGTGAGAGTCGCGAAGGGGGATTCCATGCTCTTCCGGATGCTGGGCGTACCCGAGGTGTACGACGAGACACTGCACCGGGGCGTCCGGCTGACCAGTTCCAAGCAGGGCACGCTGCTGGGGGCCCTGCTGGCCCGGCCGGGCGCGCCCGTGCCGGTGGACCGGCTCGTGCACGAGGTGTGGGGGGACCATCCCCCCAGTAAGGCGGGCAACGCCCTGCAGGCCCATGTCTCCCGGCTGCGGCAGACGCTGTCCCTGGTGCAGCCGGAGCAGGGCAACCGGTCCCGGCTGCAGACCCACCGGTCCGGCTATGTGCTGCGGGCGAGGGAGCGGGAGACGGACTGCGGATGGTTCCGGCTGACCGTGACCCGGGCCCGGCAGGTGGCCGAGCGGGATCCGCGGTCCGCGTACCGGCAGTTGCGGCAGGCGCTCGAGCTGTGGCGCGGAGAGGTGCTGGAGGGCAGCGTGCGCGGTCCGATCTGCGCCGCGATGGCGCAGGACCTGGAGCGCGTACGGCTGGACGCCCTGGAGGCGATGTTCGAGGTGGCGCTGCGGACCGGCCAGCACGCGCAGGTGCTCGCCGAACTGCGGGAGGCGGTCCGGGCGTACCCGCAACACGCGCGGTTCCGGGCGCAGCTGGCGCTGGCGCCGCACCAGGGCATCCCGGCCGCCGGGCCGGTCCCCGTCCCGGAGCACGGACCGGCGCGCCGGAGCACGGCCCCGCGCGCGGAGCGCCTGCCGCATCCGGCCGGCCGGAGCCGGTACACCCGCTCCGCGGCACAGGCCGGGCAGGTCGACGAACTCGACCGGCTCCGCGGCCTGGTGCAGTTGCTGGCGTCGGAACAGCGGTCGCTGCGGGTCCGGTTGGAGCGACTGTCGGCGCTGGTCGGGCACGAGGGGCCCGGCGCTCCCTAGGAGGCGGCCGTCCGGGCGGATTCCGGGGGACACACGACCAGGGTGGGCATGGCCCGGGGCGGCCGTACGGCGCGGCCCGACGGGGCTGCGCCGGAGCGGAGTTGAAAGACCGAGACGCAGATCATCCCGATCATCGACGAGGACCTCGGCAACCTGCCGCTGCCGACCGCGAAGGCCGTCGAGATCGACGCCTTTGTGCCGCTGGAGTCCGTCGATCCGATCCGGATCGGCGAGGGGTACCACCTGCGGCCCGCCGGCCAGGTCGCCGCGAAGCCGTACAAGCTGCTCGTGCAGGTCCTCGGCCGATCCAGCACAGTGGCCGTCGCGAAGTACGCCTGGTCGGAACGTGAGCGCCTCGGCCTCCTGCGGGTCCGCGACGACGTCCTGGAGCTGCACGCCATGCGCTGGCCCGACGAGATCCGCGACCGCTGCGAGCTGCTCCCGCCGCCGGGTCGAGGTGTCAGACGAGGAGATAGAGGGCGCGCTCGATCTGATGGCCGCGCTCCAGGAGCCGGTGCCGATGGCTAAGGCCCTCCCGAGGCTATCCGGCGAGCGAGGCCGACGTGCACGAGCTGCCGACACCGAAGAAGAAGGTGACAGCGCGAAACAGCCGGACGAGAAGACCCCGGCGAAGAAGACGACTCCTGAGAACGCGGCCGCCCGCCGACCAAGCAGTGCCTGACCGCGCCGTCCGCACCGCACAGCGGCACCTGTGGACGCCGATGTCCGCGCGGATCGCCCGTGGGGCCCACGAGGGAGCCGGACAGCCAACCAGCCGGTGCCACATGAGTGGCGCCGGCTGGCGATCCAACCCCCCTTGGGGGTGCCCATCGCGACTCCGGTAGGTCGTAACTCCTTAACCGCAGGGAGCCACAGGCCATAGCGGTGCCACGCCCCCCGAGAGGGATGGGCTGCCCACCGGTTGGATACCTAAGTGACGCAGGATCCCGGCATATGCCGCAAGATTCCGGTCGCATAGTCACCCGAACGGAGAGGCGCACTACAGGAGCGCATTCGTGGTGTACCTGGCAGGCGGGGCCTCCCTGGGGCCTGCGCGAGCAGACTGACACCGGCGGGGCGACGTGCCGCGATCACCACGGCGTGCGGCCGGGCACGCCCCTCACCCAAGGGCCCGGGTGAGGCCGGTCGACGGCTTGCCGGTCATGTCTCGAAGCACTGTCCGAGGTGCTGGGCGATCGTGGCCACGTGCGGCGGGTCGATGAGGGACAGGTGGTCGCCCTCGACCGGAACGACTTCGAGGCGGGGACACAAGGATGCCCAGCCGAGGTCGGCTTCCGTCCTCAGATAGCGCGGGTCGAGCGCGGTGATGAGCCTGTGAGCCTGCCGAGCACGGTAGAGCACCACATGGCCCTCATAGGGACGGGGCCGGTAGCGCTCGCCGACACGGGCGTCGACGTACGAGGTCCGCTGGTGTTCCCTGATACCCGGGCTCATGTCGAGGCCGGCCTCGGCCACCGCGCGCATGACGACGTCGATCTGCTCGTCCTCGGGGGTGACCGCGAGTTCGCCGTAGGGCAGCCGCACGGGGTGGCCGTAGGTCTTCTCGATGTACTGGGCGAATCGGCCGAAGCGTTCGAGCAGCACCCGCGGTGACTGCAGGTCGGGAAGGGCGGCGGGCAGGATGGTGTCGATGAGACCCAGGAAACCGACGGCCTCCCCGGCGTCCGTCAGCTGCTGTGCCGTCTCGTAGGCGAGGCAGCCGCCGAAGGACCAGCCCAGGAGCCGGTAGGGCCCCTGTGGCTGAAGATCCTTGATCAGGGCGATGTAGTGTGCGGCCTTCTCCTCCATGGTCCCCAGCGCGTCCAGCCGTTCCATTCCGTAGACGGCCTGGTCCGGTGGCAGGAGTTCCGTCAGGGGCTGGTAGACGGACGTGGGGCCGCCGGCCGGATGGAAGGTGAACAGCGGGGGCCTGGCGGACCCTGCCCGAGGCCGACGCAGAACCTTGACCGTGCGCTCACCGGTGGGGTTGACGGCCGGCCGAATCAGTTCCGCGATCGCGGCGACGGTGCCCTGTTCGAGAACGGTCTGGGCGGTGAGGTTCAGGTCGGCGCCGCCCAGACGGCGGCGGATGAGGCCGACGAGGTCTTCGGCCGTGCGTTCGTTTCCTCCCGTCGAGACGAAATCGGCGCGAACGTCGGGGGGCGGCTGCCGCAGGACTTCCGCCCAGGCACCGGCCACCAGGCGTTCGGCGGCATCGCGCGGCTCGATGGTGGACGGCAGCGTCACGGACGGTGGGCCGGCCGGCGTGGTGTCGTCGGCCGCACCGAGTGGTGCGGAGGGCACGGCCGGGCCGGCCGTCTCCCGCTGGAGTCCGAGTGCTCGCAGGACGGTGTCGCCGAGGTCGCGCAGTGTTGCGCCGCGGAGCATGACGTCCGGGGGCAGATCGACGGCGAAGTCCTGCTCGGCGGCGTTTCTGATGCGTACCGCCATCAGCGAGTCCAGGCCGAGTTCGCGCAGCGGCACGGCTTCGTCGACGCCCGGCACGCTGAAGCCCATGATGGCGGCGGTGCGTTTGGCCAGGCGCTGGATCACCTTGTCCGCTGCGCCGTCGCCGAGGGAGTCGATGCCCGAGGGGCCGCCCCAGTCCTCCGGGGCCAGGTCGTCGGCACGGACGCTGTTGGCGAAGAAGGGAATGGCCGAGAAGCCGGGGAAGGCCTCCAGGAGGCGTGGGGCGTCCAGATGGAAGACGCCGGTGTGGGTGCGGTTGTGGATGATGAGTGTCTGCAGGGCGTCCAGGCCCTCGGCCACGGTGAGGGAGTGCAGAGCCAGGGCCCGTTCGTCTGCGACGGCACCGGCGTCGCTCCAGGGACCCCAGGCGATGGACGTGGCGGGCTTGCCTTCGGCCCTGCGTCGCTGCGCCATCGCGTCCAGCCAGGCGTTGGCGGCCGCGTGAGCGGCCTGCCCCGGTGAGCCGAGGAGAGCGGCCGCCGAGCTGTAGAACACCCACCAGTCGATGTCGTGGGGGGCCAGCGCGGCCTCGAGATTGAGTGCGCCGGTGACCTTGGGCCGCAGCACGGTCTCGAGGTCGGCGGTCTCGAGGTCGGTGATCATGCGGTCGTGCAGGACCCCCGCGCAGTGGGCGACTCCACGCAGGGAGTGTCCCTCACTTACCGCGGCCTGCACCAGGCGCTCAGCGACGTCGGGGTCGGCGATGTCTCCCAGTACCACGGTGACGGAGGTTCCGCGGGCGCTGAGCCCGGTCATCACCGCCTCGGCTTCAGGGGTGGGGGGTCGCCTGCCGTTGAGGACGAGACGGCCGGCTCCCTGCTCGGCGAGGCGGCGGGCCGTTTCCAGGCCGAGACCGGTCAGGCCGCCGGTCACGACATAGGCGCCGTTGCCGCGGACGAACGGCGCCTCGTACTGCTGTGCCGACAGGTCGGCTGAGGTGAGGCGCGCGACGAGGCGGGTCCCGGCCCTCCAGACGACTTCGTCTTCGGCGCTGGTGCCGAGGAGTTCCTGCAACAGGCTCTCGACGGCGTCGGGCTGGGTGTCGATGTCGACCAGGCAGGCCCGCAGGGCGGGTTCCTCGATGGCGAGCGTGCGTACCAGACCGCGCAGGCACGCCAGGTCCGGCCGGCCTGCTTCGCCCGACGACGTGGCGCGGGAACGCACCGTGACCAGCCACAGCCGCGGCGGCTGCCCTCCGCCGGGGCGGGAGGCGAGCCGACGCGCGATCTGCGCGGCGGTGTGCAGGGCCCGGAGGTCATGGGGCTCGGCGGGGCGGGTCAGCAGCAACACGACCGCCCTGGGATCCTCCGGCCCGGTGTTCCGCAGCCAGTGGTCGACCAGCTCCACGGCGTCAGCCGGCGCGGCGGTCCCGGTGGTCGTGGTGACGTTCCTCGCCTCCAGCGCCGCTCCGAGGGCGGAGGCCAGGGCGCTGCCCGACCCGGCTGTGGGCTCGTCGAGCAGGAGCAGGGCGCTGCCGAGCCGACCGGGGAGCACCACGGGCGACTTCTGCCACTCGATCTCGTAGGTGAGTGCTTCCAGGGGCTTGGGCACCTCGTCGCGCGCGGCCGGACGCAGCCGCAGGCCTGTCGCGGTGATCCGCGACTGTGCCCCGGCGGCCACAACCATCCAGCTCAGCTCGTGATCACCGCTCGGGGTACCGTCGGCGGGCCTCTGGGCGATGTGGGAGGGGGGGAAGGCCTGAATGGTGTGGGGCGTGCCGAGTGCCGCGAGGTTCTCCAGCCGCAGGCTCTGCACAAGGGTGGGGACGACCTCGGTGCAGTCGCCGGAGGTGGTGTCGGCGGCCGGGCCGGACCCGCCGGTTCCGCCTGGTGCGTACAGCAGGGCGGTGAGGAGTTCCTCATACGAGCGCGGGCCTGGTTCCTCCGATGGGGCCGGGGTCCAGTGCGTCACGACGGCGGGCGGGGTGTCGGGGGCCTGGTCCTTGAGCGGCGGGACGTCGGTGTGCATCCGTGCCGATGCGTAGCAGTGCCATGTGCCGTCCGTGGCCCGCGCACTGACGGTGACGGTCGCATGAGTGTCGAGGGGTTCCCAGGTGAGGGTGACGGGTGTGCTGCGGGACAGCGGCAGCCACCGGTGGACGGCGAGTTCCTCGAAGCGCAGGTCTTCGGTGCAGTCCCGCCCGTGGATCTCCCGGGCTGCCGCGATCATGAGCGCGGCGGCTGCGGGCAGGTCCAGGACGGGGTGACCGTGGAGGTGGCGTCCGGCGGCCCGTGCATGGTCTGTGCCGAGGTCCGTCTGCCACAGGACGGCGCCCGAGCGGGGGTCGTCGATGCGAAGCCCGAGCACGGCATGGGGCGCACCCGTCGCACCGATCGCCGGGCCGCGGCGGGCGAACCAGTGGCGCTCGTGGCGCCAGACGGGGCTGGGCAGCGGGACACGGGTGCCATGGGGCCACAGGCGTCTTTCGTCCACCCGCACCCCGGCGAAGTGCAGCCGGGCCAAGGCCGCGCGCAGTTCCACGGCTTCGTCGCCCTGCTTGCGCAGGGTGGGGACGGCGACCGCCTCGGAGGCGTCTGCCACCGCCTCCAGGGTCTCGCTGAGGGAGACGAGGGCGATGGGGTGGGGCGAGATCTCCAGGAAGAGATCATGCCCGTCGGCTGCGGCGGCGGCCACGGCCTGGCGCAGACGTACGGGACGGCGCAGGTTGGCGCACCAGTACGCGGCGTCCGCGGCCACGTGGGCTCGCGGGTCGTCGAGCACGGTGCTGTACCAGGCGATGTCGGCCGCACGGGCGCTCAGCGTGGCCAGGGCGTGCCGCACCTTGGGCAGCAGGGGGTCGACCGCGGGGGAATGGCCCGCTGTCCCGATGTCCATGAGCCGCGCCAGGCGGCTCTCGGCGGCGAGTTCGTCGACCAGTTGCCGGACGGTGTGCGCGGGTCCTGCGACCGTGCACCGGCGCGGGGAGGAATCCACGGCGATCTCCACGCCGGGAAAGCGCGACAGGACCTGTGCGCGCTCCTCGACGGCCAGCTCGACGGCGGCCATCGCACCGGCGGATTCCCTGTCGAGGGTGGCCAACTGCGCCGACCGGCTGAGGACGACGCGCAGGCCCTCGGCTAGGTCGAGGGCTCCGGCGGTGACCGCGGCGCTGACTTCGCCCATCGAGTGGCCGATGACGGCAGCAGGGTGCACGCCGTAGCGGTGCAGTGTGCGGGCCAGAGCGATGTGCATCCCGAACAGCGCGGGCTGGATGTCCTCGACGCCGCTGCCGGGGCCCAGCCGGGTGAGCATCTGCCGCAGCGGGACGCCTGCCTGTACCTGGTAGACGGCGTCCAGCTCGTCCACCGCGGCGGCGAAGAAGGGGTCGTCCTCGAGCAGGCGCAGCCCCATGCCCTCCCACTGCGAGCCGTGGCCGGAGAAGACGAGAACGGGGTGGCGGGTGCCGGCCGACCGGCCGGCCGGGTTGTCGGTGCAGGGCGGCAGGAGGCCAGGGGCTTCGACCCCGCCGGCCAGGGCCGCAAGCCGGCCGACCGCCTCCTGGTGGGTGCGGGCGACGACGGCGGCACACGTCGGGCCCCTTCGATGCCGGGCCAGGGTGTGCGCGAGGTCTTTCAGTGCCGGTGCGTCCTCGGCCGCGGTCTGCCGGGCCAGGCCGGCTGCGACATCGCCGATGCGCTGCCGGGAGCGGGCCGAGACGACGAGCACGTGCGGGCCTGCCGCCTGGCCGTCGCCGCTTCGGGACACGCTGTCGCCGGACGGAGTCGCGGGTGCCTGTTCGAGGACGACGTGGGCGTTGGTGCCGCCGAAGCCGAAGGCGGAGACGCCGGCACGGGGCGGGTGGTCCCGCTTCGGCCAGGCAGTGGGCGCCGTGACGACGCGCAGCCGAAGCGCGGCGAAGTCGATGTGCGGGTTGGGCGTGTGGAAGTGAAGGCTGTGCGGGATCTGCCGATGGTGCAGCGCCAGCACCGTCTTGATCAGGCCGACGATGCCCGCCGCGCCTTCCAGGTGGCCCAGGTTGCTCTTCACGGAACCGATGAGCAAGGGCTCATCGGCCGGCCTGCCACGGCCGATGACGGCACCCAGGGCCGCTGCCTCCATGGGGTCTCCCAGCAGGGTGCCGGTGCCGTGAGCCTCGACGTAGTCGATTCCGGCGCCGTCGACCTGGGCGTTGCTGAGCGCGCTGCGCAGCAGGCTCTCCTGAGCCGCGGGGTTGGGGGCCATCAGTCCGGCCGAGCGGCCGTCGGAGTTGACCGCCGTGCCGGTGATGACGGCCAGGATCCTGTCGCCGTCGCGCTGGGCGTCGACGAGCCGTTTCAGCACGACGACCCCACAGCCCTCACCCCGGGTGATACCGTTCGCGGCCGCGTCGAACGGCTTGCAGCGTCCGTCCGCGGCGAGCGCTCCCGCCTGCCCGAGCGACGCCGTGACCGCGGGTGTGAGCAGGACGTTGACGCCCGCCGCCAGCGCGGTGCCGCACTCGCCGGTCTCCAGGCTCCGGCACGCCTGGTGCACCGCCACCAGGGACGAGGAGCAGGCCGTGTCGATGGTCAGACTCGGACCGTGCAGGTCGAACACGTAGGACAGCCGGTTGGCGGCGATGCTGCCGGCGGCTCCCGTACTGGTCCACGGGGTCAGTCGCGCAGGGTCCGCGGTGGTCAGATGCCCGTACTCCAGCGCGCTGAGGCCGACGAACACTCCGGTATCGCTGCCTTCGAGGCTGTAGGCGGGGCGTCCGGCATGGTCCAGCGCTTCGCAGGCGACTTCCAGCAGCAGACGCTGCTGGGGGTCCATGACCTCGGCCTCCCGCGGGGTGATGCCGAAGTGGCCCGCGTCGAAGGCCTCGACGTCGTCGAGGAAGGCGCCCTGGCGGGTGGTCTGTTCCAGCAGCGCGTCGGTGCCTGGGCCGGTGGCGAAGTCCCGCCAGCGTCTGCCGGGGACGTGACCGACGAGGTCGCTGCCCGTCAGGAGATGCCGGAAGAACGCCTGGGGTCCGTTGACGCCGCCGGGAAGGCGGCAGCCGATGCCGATCACGGCGACGGGACAGGGATCCGAGGACTGCCGGCCGCGGTCACCGCCGGTGGAGAAGGCCGCAGTCTGGCGGGAGTCGCGGGGCATGGCCTGCTCCTGGTGTTCCTGCCGGCCCTGCGTCGCGGGCTGCCGGGTCGTACTCAGGTGCTGCACGAGTCGTTCGACGGTCGGGTGCTCCCACAGCAGGGTGGCCGGCAGCGGCTGGCCCAGTGCGCGTTCCAGACGTCCACTCAAGCCGACGGCAGCACGCGAGCCGAGGCCGTAGTCCACCAGGGGCCGGGTGTCGTCGAGTTCGTCCTCGGGGATGCCGCAGACCTCGGTGACGAGGGTGCGCAGGGTCGCCCGTAGCCCGGCGGCGCCAGCCGGCCTCTGCCCGGACGGCGGGACCGATTCCCTGTCTGGTTCCATCTGTCTCTCCCTGCCTGCGCCCTGATGTGGTGCCGCCTTGTGGCGTTTCAGGTCCTCGCGTCCATATTCCAGGCGCCCGCGAGGTACTGCTCGCGGCACGCGCCGCGGGCGACCTTGCCGCTGGTGGTGTGGGGCACGCTGCCGGGCGGCACCAGCACGAAGTCGTGGAGGGCCACGCCGTGCCCCGTGGCGAGCGCCGCCCGCACCGCGCGGGTCACCTCCTGCCCGGCGATGTCGTCAGGGTTCGCGTCGCGACCGTGCTCGGCCACGACGACGAGGCGTTCCCCCTCGCCGGTGGACACGGCGAAGGCGGCGACGCGGTGCGGCCGGACGGCCGGATGGGCGTGGTGGACCGTCTCCTCGATGTCGTGCGGGTAGTGGTTGGTCCCGTCGATGATCACCAGGTCCTTCAACCGGCCGGTCACGTACAACTGCTTGTCGTGCCACACCCCCAGATCACCGGTGCGCAGCCAGGGGGCGCCCTGCTCCTCACCGTGCAGCACCGCGCGGAAGGTGGTCTCGCTCTGCTCGGGGCGGCCCCAGTAACCGCGTCCGATGTTGGGACCGCGCAGCCAGATCTCACCGACGTGGCCGTCTTCTCTGCGTTGGCACGTCGCCGGATCGACGATCGCGATCTCCTGACCGGTCGGCCGGCCGCATGCCACCAGTTCGACCACCGCTTCCTGGTCGGCCGTGTCCAGGGGGCGGGCGACGCCTTGGCCGAGAGCTTCCCGGTCGACGGCGATGACGGTGGGTTCCTCGCCCGCGGGAGAGGCGCAGACGAACACGGTCGCCTCGGCCAGCCCGTAGGAGGGCCGCATGGTCGTGCGCATCATGCCGGCCGGCGAGAAGGCCGCCTGAAAGCGTTCGAGCGTGGCCGGTGTGATGGGTTCGCTGCCGTTGACCATGGCGGCCACCGACCCCAGCGACAGCCTGTCACGCTCATCGGCGTCCACCCGGCGGGCGCAGTAGTCGTACGCGAAGTTGGGAGCGGCGGTCAGGGCGCCGGTGTGCCGGCTCAGCAGACTCAGCCAGCGCCCCGGCTGCTGGATGAAAGCCAGAGGATCCATAAGCACCGATGGAATGTGGCCGATGACCGGCAGGGCGATCCCCAGCACGAGGCCCATGTCGTGGTAGAGCGGCAGCCATCCCACGGTGCAGTTGCGGCCCCGGCGGATGTCGTAGGCCTCCAGAGCCTGGCGCGCGTTGGCGCACACGTTGGCATGCGTGATCTCCACACCGGACGGAACGCGGGTGGAACCCGAGGTGTACTGCAGATAGGCCACATCGTCGGGACGCGGCCGCCCGAACTCGGCCTGATCGTGTGCTGCCTCCTGACACAAGTCACGCGCGGTGACGATGCGCCGGTCGGAGCCCAGGCCGTGCTTCGCACAGAAGTCCGTGAGCAGCCCGCATTGGGTCTCGACGGTCAGCAGCACCGCGGGGGCGGCGTCCTTGAGTACCGCAGCCAGCTTCTCCTCGTGACCGGGCAGCGACGGGGAGAAAAGGGGGACGGCGATCGCTCCGGAACAGGCGGCGCCGAGGAAGCCCACGATGTATTCGAGGCCCTGCGGCGCGACGACGGCCACTCTTTCACCCTCATCGATCATCCCGTGCAGTCCGGCGGCGACGGCTCGAACCCGCTCGTCCAACTGCCGCCAGCTCAGCGAGGAGACCGCTCCTTCGACGTCTGCGCTGTGGTCGACGAACGTGAAGGCGGTTTCGTCCGGTGTGAGAGCCGTGACACGGGCGAGATGGTGGCTGAGTGTATCTGTCACCGATGATGGCACTGGCTCACCGAACCTTCTTTTCAGGGGTGGAAAGCGGGGCCCGTCGGCAACGGCCCATTTCGAGAGCCTCCGCGACGGCCGCACTCTGCTATGCGTGCCGCGGCGACGCGGCTCCGGAGACAAGCAGCAGGGAACAGCGAAACACGGAGCCGTCATGCTCTGACGTCGACACGCCGGTATGAGCCGCCCGCGCGGCCACCTCGTAGCCAGGGAAACGCTTAGGGTTCACACATACGGATATCGGTGAATGACCTACGCAAGGACGGGAGGACGGTGCAGACTTCGTGCGGTCCGGCCGTCTTTCACCCCTGCGGGGCTTACCGGTTCGGACAGCAATCATGAGCCGGTTGCGCCTGTGGAGCGTTATCGCGGCCGTCATTTGCTGCAATTTCCTGACGGCGCTGGACAACACCGTGGTGAATATCGCCCTGCCTCAGATCAGCGCCCAGCTGGGCCTGGCGGGGACCGACGTCAAGTGGGTGGGGACCGCATACCCCTTGGCTCTGGCCGGCTCTCTCCTGGGGTGCGGTCAGCTGACGGACACCCGAGGGCGGCGCTGGGCGCTGCTCACCGGTGTGGCGGTGTTCACGGTGTCGTCGGCGGGCTGCGCACTGTCGACCACCGGGGTGATGCTGGTTTGTTTCCGCGCACTGCAGGGCGTCGGGGCTGCCTTCATCCTGCCGGCGTCCCTGGCGTTGATGGCACACGACCTGCCGTCCAGGGCGCGGGCTGCCGCGTTCAGCGCAACAAGTGCCGCTCTGGCCTCCGCGCTGGCTCTCGGACCTGTGTTCTCCGGCGTGGTGACGCAGCACCTTGGGTGGGAATGGCTTTTCCTCCTGAACACCCCTTTGGGGGTTTCTGCTTTCGTCGTCGGCGCCTGGGCCGTTCCCGGCGTGGCCGGACGCCGGAACCACTCGGTGCCCATCGCGACCCCCGTGCCGAACCACCAGATCGCGTTGGCGTGCCTTTTTCTGTCTTCTCTCGTCTACTGCCTTATCCAGGGACCCGCCTACGGATTCACCACGCCGCCCGTCGTCCTTTGCGAGGTCGTTGCCACGGCGAGCGTGATCGTATTGTGCCGGGGCGGCCGCCATCCTGCCCTGCGGCTCCTCCTGCGGCAGCGAGCTTACAGCGGCGGACTCGTTACCCAACTCTTGTGGGGCCTGGGCGTGAGCGGCGTCTATTTCTACACCTGTCAGTTTCTGCAGAGCGGTTTGCGGCTCAGCCCCACCCAGGCAGGCCTGGCGTTCACTCCCGTCTGCTCGGCGCTCTTCCTCACCACCCCGGTGGCCACCGCCATGGCCAGGCGGTGGGGAGAGGCCCGCATCTCCGCGACGGGTCTGCTCCTGGTCGCCCTGGGGCTGCTGCTGCTTGCGCTGGGCAGTGAGCACGGCGGGCTGGCCGACCTGATTCCCGGCCTGGTGGCAGTCGGCGTGGGTTCTTCGCTTGCCATCCCCCTGACCGCGCGGGCGCTGGCGTCCTCCCCAGGCCGTCTTTCCGGCTTCGCGGCCGGCCTCTTCAGCGCCACACGCGAGTTGTCCGGCGTGTTCGGCATCGTGCTCGTAGGCGCTGTGGTGACACTTGTCCAACACCTTTGTCTGTCCCGGCGGATCCCCGGTCCCGAGGCCGCACTGGCCGGGTATCAAGCCGGGCTGTGCATCGCGGCCGCTCTCGTCGGCGCGGGAGCCCCCGTCGCCGTATGGGCCCTGCGCCGCCCCCACGAACGAGGCGGGAACGCCCCCTGCCGGGCCGCGGGTTCGTCACCGGACACCAAGTCGTGACCAGCCTGCGTCCCGCTGTCCCTCGGCCCTGCCCGCGAACCGTGTGAGGAGACGGGCGTCCCCGCCTCCACCGGCATCCTCGGGCGTGGTCCCACCGACCGGGCGGAACCGCCGCCGAACGAGTCAATTCTGTGATAGTCGGCTGAGTCGACGAAGCTTTGGGCTCATGCGGTGCAACGATGCGCTCTGAGGCCTCCTCACGGAAGACCCGGCCTGCGTGATCACGCAATGGAGGCTCTCGTTTCGTCCGCACAGGGGCGAGGAGCAATGCCCCTTCTGGTTCGCTGATTTTCCAAGGCGGTCCTCAGCCCATGTCATTCGACTTCAGAAGCAGCGTCGGCCGAGCAAGGCTGATCAGCTATTGCGTCCTTCAATTCCTGACCCTTGTGACGTTGCCGTTCGTTGCCGGGCCGACAGCATCCGCCTCCGGGGACGTGCCCCCGCCGCCCACCGGCGCCCGGATCACGGCCGAAAAAAAACTTGACGCCCGGATGCTGGATCTGACCGTGCAATCACCGGCCATGCGTGGCACGGTGCCTGTCCGTGTCATCCTGCCCAGGAACTGGAGCAGCGAGAGAACGCGCGGCTACCCCACACTCTATGTGCTCCACGGTGGAGAGGACGACTACACGTCCTGGACCCGCGAGACGGACATCGAGGATCTGGCGAAGGACTCCGAGACGCTGATCGTGATGCCGGACGGCGGCAGAAACGGTCAGTACTCCGACTGGTACGCCGGCTGGCCCCGCTGGGAGACCTTTCACACCCTTGAGCTGCCCCGCCTCATGGAACGCAGGTTCCAAGCGAATTCCACCCGCGCGGTCATCGGTCTCTCGATGGGGGGACTCGGCGCGCTCAACTACGCGGGCCGGCACCCGGGCATGTATCGCTACGCGGCCAGCCTGAGCGGCATCGTCGACCTCGACGACCCTGCGACTCACGCCTTCCTCTGGGCCTACAACGCCACCCACGACAACGAGCTCGTCCGCACCTGGGGTGACCCGGCACAGCATCCGGACATCTGGGCGTCACACAATCCGTCCGCCATGGTGACCGCCTACCGCGGCACGAAGATCCGCCTGTCCGTGGGGACCGGCGAGGTGGGACCTATGGACGCCGGCCGGGACTCCGCTTCGGTACTCGCGTCGATGTCAGAAGGAATTTTCAGGCCCAGCCAGGAGCGGTTCGCCGAGTCACTGCGCGCAGCAGGTGTGGACGTCACGACGCACATCTACACGCCCGGGACACACTCGTGGCCCTACTGGAAACGGGAACTGCACCTCCTCTGGCCCACGGTGATGAACGAACTCGGTCGCCAGGCCGGTACGAGGACTCCTGCCTGATGGAGGTTCGCGCGGACGTCGGCCGTCACCGGGCCAGTCGGTCAAGAGTCCGGCAGGCATGCGCCACGCCGTCCTCGGCGCTCAGTACCCGGCCCAGCCGTCGGGCAGTCTCGGTGTACCCGCTGGTGTGGGTGACGGCGCGCAGCCGTTCCGCGAGGACCGAGACCGTGAGGTGCCGGGCCGGCAGCGGCTTCGGGCCCGCGCCCAGCCGGTGCACCCGCTCGGCCCAGTAGGGCTGGTCTCCGAAGAAGGGACAGACCAACGACGGCACTCCGGCCCGCAGCGCGGCGGCGGTGGTGCCCGCTCCGCCGTGATGCACCACCGCCGCCATGCGTCGGAACAGCCAGTCGTGGGGAACGTCTCCGACCACGAGGACGTCGTCATCGCTCGTCGTGGGCTCTCCCGTCAGCACGCCTCGCAGGCCGGCACGCCGCAGTGCCGTCCGTACGATGCGGTCGGTAGCCTCGGGATCACCGGTGCCCATGCTGCCGAAACCCACATAGACAGGCGGCGGCCCACTGTCCAGGAAGGCGAGGAGATCCGGCGACGGAGTCCAGGACGGCTGCTCATGAAACCAGTAGCCGGTCACATGGACGTTCGGTCCCCAGTCGCTCGGCCGCGGCACGACAACGGGGCTGAACGCACACAGCACGGGGGCGGAACGGACGTGGCGAAAAGGGCCGAGTGGGGACATGGGGGAGAGATCGAGGCTCTCGCGTCGCCAGGTGTTGACGGCTTGGCGGCAGGCCAGCCAGGAGGCCAGATCGACCGCGTAGAAGCTGAGGCGGTTGCCAAAGGCTCCCAGGAACCGCGCAGCGGGAAGCAAGGGATGCGGGAATGCCCCGGAGGGATGGCTCGGCTGGAAGTGGATGACCGCATACGGGACCTGCAGGTACTGACTCAGATGGAGGCCCAGAAAAGTCAGGCTGGGGGTCAGGATGAGATCGGCTCCCGCGACGCCGGTCTGAATTTCCGAGAGCATGCGGGCGATCAGTGGCCCCAGAATCCGGTGGAGACCACGAATGAATCTCACCGCGCTGCGCCCACCGGCGAGTAGTTCCTGCCCCTCGGGCGACGCAACGATCTCGACGGGATCCAGCGAGAGTGAATGGAATTCCAGGCCCGCTGCTGTGATCAGGCCGCGATAGCGGTGGCTGGCGATCACCCGCACGACATCGCCCTGTTGATGGAGTCGTCGCCCCAGTGCCAGACACGGTTGGACGTCCCCGCGGGATCCCGCGGCAAAAATCACTACGGTCCGGCCCATTTCCACCTCGGCATGTACTAGGCAAAGCGCCCCAGGATTACACCGCACGCGCGCCGCCCTACCAGCAATCGCCTGACTCCCCGCGTGTCGGGTGACTCCGACTCGAAAACGAGTCGATGTATACCCCGAGCCGCCCGATCCGCAGCCCGGACCCGCGCCACAGTCCTGGAGCTGGAACCAGATGAAGTGACGCTGCGGGTGAGCCGCGACCTCGCGAGCGGCCAGCTCCGCAGCATCGAACCTGGCCTTCCCTCGCCTGCCGTGCCCCGTCCGGGAAACATCTGAACAGACAGCCCATCACACCGCGGTACGCCATCCGGGTGTCAATCCGTTGTCCGCTGTTGCAGTCATATGCCAACTGGGCGGATAACAGTGTGCATCCAACCGGTGGGCCGCCCGCCCTCTCCCGGGGGGAGCGGCTGCCCAGCCGTCGCGCGCGTCGGTTACGGCCGAGCGCCGGGGGCGGCAGCCGCGATGGGTACCCCTGCGAGAGGGGTTTGGATCCGCCAGCCGGCGGCGGCCGACGCCGGCTGACGCGGACCTTTCGTGTACGACCTCGTTGCGGACGGCACCGTCGGGCCCGTCGCGGGCCGGTGGAGAGGCCGTCAGCTGCTGTGGACGCCGACCTCGTGCAGCGAGTACCCCCACCTGGTACCGCGCTCCGAGCAAGTGATGCGGAGGTAGCGCGCCGGTGTGCCGGTGAAACGGGCGGTGCCGAGGCCGCCGTGGCCCGTGGTGGTCGACCAGACCGTCTGCCAGTTCGCGCCGTCCGTCGAGAGCTGGATGCCGTACGACCTCCCGTACGCGCTCTCCCAGTCGAGCGTGACCCGCCCGACCCGGTGGGTGGAACCCAGGTCGATCCGCAGCCACTGGTCGTCGCTCCAGCCGCTGGCCCAGCGGGTCTCCCTTCTGCCGTCGACGGCGCGGCTCGGCGCGTAGCTGGTGAAGGGGTTCCACTCCGTCGAACTGGCCGTGGCCGGCGCCCCCTCGGCGAGGTTGACTCCCCCCTGGTGCTGCTCGGTCGCTCCCCAGGTGTCGAGGTAGGACCCGGCCCCCCGGAAGAGGTCGTTCACCACCCCCTGGCCTCCGGCGAGCCTGATGTCCTCGATCCAGTCCGGGACGAGGCCGTAGTGGGCGGCTCCGTCGGTGTTCAGGTCCCAGGTGCGCTCACCGGTGGTCTGCCGGTCGATGAGGGATCCTCCGTCGACGCTGCGGAAGGGGTACGTGACCTTGTCGGGGGCGTCGGCGCCCCGGGGTCCCGGCCAGCCGCCGACACCGTTCATGTCCGTGCCGTAGCCGTAGCCGACACCGTACTTGTCCCGCAGCGCCTTGGTGCGGTTCGCCTCCGCCACGAATCCCTCGGAGCCGTGCATGTACTGGGCGATGAAGCCGCCGAGGCCGTAAACCCGTTCGGTCCAGTTCAGGTCCATCCAGCTGTGCGAGGAGATCACGCCGGGGTAGGAGCCGGCCTCGAAGATGTCGAGCGCGCGGTCGACGGCCTTGACGCTCATGTGGTCGATCTCCAGCATCATCCTGCGTTTCATCATGCCGCGCACGGCATACTCGCCGAGGTCGGTGAGCCCCCGGACGTTGCACTGCGCGTCCGAGTCGTAGGAGGGGACCCTTACGCCCGCCGGGAGTCTCGCCTCGGCTCCGGGTGCCGCGGCCGAGCCGATCGGGTTGTCATGCTGTGGGCCCGTGCACGTCTCCGTCTTCCAGAAGGTGCCGGTCGACAGGAACTGCCCGACGTTGATGGCCGTCCCGAGCGTGCCCGAGTCGAAGCGGACGCCGCACAGCGCGTTGTCGAACTTGTGGCACAGGAACATGCTGCGTACGCCCAGCGCGTACAGCTCGTCCAGGCCGGCGTCGATGTCCTTCCTGTCGCACTGCGGGATGTCCAGGATCTGCTTGCATCCGAAGGGCTCGGAGGTCTCCACCCCCAGGACGACCGCCAGCTTGCCCTGCCTGACGACGTCCCGCGCCTGGGCGCTGTCGGTGACGATCCGGAACCAGCCCCTGCCCGGGCCGCCGTACATCTTGTCGATGTAGGCCTGCAGGTCGTACGTCAGCTTCGCCTGCAACCGGATGGACGTCATCTCGTCGCAGGTGCGGTCCTTGAAGAAGTACACCGAGCAGATCACACCGTTGGTGACGAGGTCGTTGACGAGCACTCGCTGGCCGCCGCGCCAGGCGCGTTCCACCCACGCGTAGTAGTTCTGCTGGTGGGTCAGCGAGTCGTGTGCGGGCCAGTCCCTGAACGTGGGCCAGCCGACCGGATCGTGTCTGCCGTCACCGCCCTTGGTGATGAAGTCGAAGACGGCCAGCGAGCCGTCGGGGTAGTGCTCGGGACAGTCCTTGAGCGCGTCGGCGATTCCCGCCTCGGAGAACGTCTTGCCGCAGATGAGGCGCCCGCCGAAGGCCTCGTTCGCGAACAGGTGGTCGTGGGCGTCGACGAACCCGCGTACCCGGCCCTTGGCGTCGGTGCCCGTGAACGGCTCGCCGATGACGCCGATCCCGGAGTCCGGGGTCGGTCGTGCGCTTGGGACCCACCAGTCGTTCCCGGCCGCCGAACTGGGGGCGGGGCCGAGCACGACGGCCAGTAAGAGGAGGAGCAGCGACACTACGGTGACGTCTTTGCGTCGGCGGTACGGGCGGCTGGTCATGGCCACGGCCCACGTCCCTCGGTCGGCGGGATGCGCGGTCGACCGACAAGGAGGTCCAGGCCCCGAGGCGCTCACGCATACCGATTTGTCATGTCCTACACAATCCGTGGGGCATGAGCATGGTCAGTGCCGTCTTCCGAGTCAATACTCGGGTTCCAGACTGGCGGCAGGCACCTGCGCGTGGGCCGGTTCCTCCACCGCCCCGCTCTTCTCCCCTGCCGTGCCGTTCCACCGCGTCATAGCCGTTCCCTTCCGAGCCGTGAAGATCCGGCTCCCGAAGCCGCAGGCACGAAGCCGCGGCCCTTCACCGGGTCCCCCGTCACCCGGGGCTCCAGGCCCGTCAGAGGAACCCGCGAGCACCTGCGTGCCGCGTTCCCCAAGGTGGTGTGCCGTGAGTACGCGAGCGACGGCGCGTTCCCGCGCCGGGTCCGCGGATACCACTCGGTGCCGGTGGTCGACCACCGGCACGGGGCGGCGAACCGACCTCCGCGTACAGGCCCGGAGTCCCCTTGACGAGGCCATCGACGTCCACGGTCCGCTGCCCACGACCACCGCGCTCCCGCCGGTCGGCGAGGAGACTCCGCCGACCGCAGGTGGCGCCGGTGCCGGTCCAGCACCGCAGCAGGTCCTGGAGCGCGTCCAGGACCTGGTAGAGGGTCGGTCCGGCGTGGACGGGTGGTGGTGCCGGCCGCGCCGGGAGCAGCGGCCTTCGATGTGGTCCAGGCCCAGGTACCACCAGCCGGGATCACCCGGCGTAGAGCACCACCAGGGTCCGGTCGCTCGACTCGCCGCAGGTGCTGCCGGGCACCCACCGGACGGTTCGGAAGCGTGCGGGCACCGCTCCGCGCGCGGGTGGGCACACAGCCCACGACCCCGCACCGCACCACCCGGCCATCAGGTTCACCGCGTGGCGATGGTGATCGTGCCGATGCCGCCCGCTCGTTGTTGGGCGGCCAGGGCTTCCTGGTAGGTGACGTACTGGCGGATCGTGCCGTCGGGCAGGTTCAACTGGTAGACGATAAGGGGCTGCGGGGATCCGCCGCCGCAGTTGCAGGCCATGTCTGTTCTCGTTTCTCTCGGTGTTTGAGTGCCGCAGTGGCGGCCGTTGCGCTGTCATGCCGCCCGCAGGCGGCGCACTGTGCAATGCGCACCTGGTGGATGGTTCCCTGAGGGGTTTCGGCGTTGTTTCAGTCCAGCCACCGTGAGGCCACTCCGGCGAGGTAGGACAGGCTCAGGGCGATTGCCGGTACCTTGAACCAGGCGTTGTCCGCCAGTGCGAGGGCGTAGACGGTCATGGCGGTTGCGACCCATACGCTCGCGCACCATCCGCAGCTGACAAGGTAGGCGGCCTTGGAGTCGTCGCCGAAGCGATCGGCGACCTGTGATCTGAGGCCGGCCGCCAGCGTGTCCTTGGTGAGGAAGCGGGTGATGCGGCAAGTGGCGCCGAGGGCCAGCAGAAACGCCGTCAGGTTCATGGAAGTCTCCCCTCAGCGGGTGGGTTCGTTGCGGGGCAGCGCGTCCGCGGGCGGCGTGTGCGCGCTCGCCGTTAGGCTTACCGGCCGGGTCGTCCCCCCGTCCTTGCACGACGGGGGGACGACTCCGTACGGGGAGGACGATCGTCTATCGGCAGACCGTCATGTCAGGACCGGTCACGCCGACGGCAGGCAGGGCAGCAGGGTGCCGGTCGCCTGGACGGCGGTTCCGCCGACGGTGGCGGTGGCGGTGAAGGTGCCCGCCAGTACCTGCAGCAGGCTCAGGCTGGTGTTGAGGGTGGCCGTGCCGGTGGCGTCGGTCACCGCGGTGCCCACCAGCTGCCCGCCCACGAAGAAGCTCACCGTCACGCCCGCGGTCGCAGGCGAGACCCGCGCCTGCAGTGTTGCCGGGAAGGTGGTCGGCAGCGGGATCTGCAGGTTGGCCTGCCAGCAGGAGGGCAGCGCCTGGAGCCGCACTCCCGTCCCTACCGCGGTGACCGTGATGCTGAGCGGCGTGGAAGCCACCCCGCTGCAGGCGCAGGCGGTACCGGTCGCGGTGGCGGTGGCCGTGACCGACACCGGGCCGGCGGTGGGGAAGGTCACCGAACCGGTGGCGATCCCCAGGGCGTTGGTGGTGACCGTCACCGGAGTCGCCCCGCCGCCGCTGAAGGTGACCGAGGCACCGGAGACCGGCAGACCGTTGCACAGCACCACAGCGGTCAGGCTGGTCGGCTGCCCGGCGATCACCGTCCCCGACGGCGGCAGCAGGAACACCAGGCAGGACGGCTGCGCGGTCACGGTGACGGTGACCGGGGCGGAGGACACGTTCGTGCACGCGCAGGCGGTGTTCGTCGCGGTGACCGTTGCCGTGACGGACACCGGCCCGGCGGTGGGGAAGGTCACCGAACCGGTGGCGATCCCCAGGGCGTTGGTGGTGACCGTCACCGGAGTCGCCCCACCACCGCTGAAGGTGACCGAGGCACCGGAGACCGGCAGACCGTTGCACAGCACCACAGCGGTCAGGGTGGTCGGCTGCCCGGCGATCACGGGACCGACCACAGGCCGGAGCACCACCGTGCAAGTCGGCCGCGTGGTCACGGTGATGGTGAGCGGGGTGGAAGAGACGTTCGTGCAGGCGCAGGCGGTACCGGCCGCGGTGGCGGTGGCCGTGACCGACACCGGGCCGGCGGTGGGGAAGGTCACCGATCCGGTGGCGATCCCCAGGGCGTTGGTGGTGACCGTCACCGGAGTCGCCCCACCACCGCTGAAGGTGACCGAGGCACCGGAGACCGGCAGACCGTTGCACAGCACCACAGCGGTCAGGCTGGTCGGCTGCCCGGCGATCACCGGACCCGACGGCGGCAGCAGGAACACCAGGCAGGACGGCTGCGCGGCCACCGTGACGGTGACCGGGGCGGAAGAGACGTTCGTGCACGCGCAGGCGGTGTTCGTCGCGGTGACCGTTGCCGTGACCGACACCGGCCCGGCGGTGGGGAAGGTCACCGAACCGGTGGCGATCCCCAAGGTGTTGGTGGTGACCGTCACCGGAGTCGCCCCACCACCGCTGAAGGTGACCGAGGCACCGGAGACCGGCAGACCGTTGCACAACACCACAGCGGTCAGGGTGGTCGGCTGCCCGGCGATCACCGGACCGACCACAGGCCGGAGCACCACCGTGCAAGTCGGCTGCGCGGCCACCGTGACGGTGACCGGGGTGGAAGAGACGTTCGTGCACGCGCAGGCGGTACCGGTCGCGGTGGCGGTGGCCGTGACCGACACCGGGCCGGCGGTGGGGAAGGTCACCGAACCGGTGGCGATCCCCAGGGCGTTGGTGGTGACCGTCACCGGAGTCGCCCCACCGCCGCTGAAGGTGACCGAGGCACCGGAGACCGGCAGACCGTTGCACAACACCACAGCGGTCAGGCTGGTCGGCTGCCCGGCGGTCACCGTCCCCGGCGGCGGCAGCAGGAGCACCAGACAGGACGGCGCTGCGGGGAGGGTGACGGTGATCGGCGCGAAGGTGCACGCCACACAGGTGTCGGTTGCCGGGGTGAAGCTGACGGCGACCGTCTGACCACCCGTCAGAGTCACACCCAGATCGACGGTTTGGACCACGCCGTCGACCACCGAGGCCGTCACCGTGGTCCCATCCGGCAGGGTGTAGGTCAGGGTCCCGTTGACGGAGGCCAGGCCGGCGCTGCAGGTCAGCGTGGTCGTGGCTGTGGTGGTGCCGCCGGCGGAGGCGGACAGCGTCGTCGAGATCGTTCCGGCCGGTGCCGCAGTGACGGTCACCGTGCCGCTGTCGGACCCCACCACGGCGCCGCTGGCGTCGACGTAGGTCACTGAGATGAGCTGTACACCGGAGCCGACGGCCGTGAAGGTCGCCGGGCCAGCGGCGCCGGCGACCACGGGCAGCGTCTGGGGTGTGTCGCCGTCGTAGGTGAAGACGGCCGAGGTGGCTCCGGTGGGCGCGCCGGTGGCGATGACGCTGAACGTCGAACAGGCCGCCACCGTCGAGGGAATGATGGTTACTGCCATGAGAGCAGCCCCTTTTGCGGAGAGTCGGGTGTGGGCTGCCGCGCACGGCCGCACGCTTAGTTGGTGCGGTTCACGCATTCACCTGCCGGGGTGCCCATGCATGTGGACAACGACCGTCAAACGATTCGCTGTCCCGACGCCCCGACAGAGGATGGGCACCCACAGTCGGTTACCGCCATTACAACCACACGAGCCAAATCCAGACCATATGCCCGATGAGGATTAACTCGAATGGCCTAATGTTCGTCGCATCACCACGCACAGTGAGCACAGCGGAAACGCCGTAACCAAAAAACGCATGACTGGCTGAACTCCCTTGAGTGCGCCCCGGCCTCTGACAGTTGGTCGCGCAGACGCGCCACCGATCCCGGCGAGGACCGCGGCCAGACCGCCCGCCGGTGAATAGGCGCACGCGGCCGACGGCGACCTGGCTTCGACGGAGAGCGGTGCGAGAAGGGCTTCCCCATGGAACGCGCAGTCAGCAGGCTCACACACTTCCGGCACGGTGTGCGCCCACGTCTACCGAGCCACGACCGAACCGGGGGACGCGATCACGCCCGACTCGTGGTCAGTGCCTGCCCCTCGGGCCTTGTACGAGTTCGGTGAAACGGCGGGCTTACCGCCCCTGGCCCGCTCGCGGTCACGGGAACCATCAGCGCGCTGAATTCAACGGGCGACGTCACCGAGCGGCTGTGGGAGGCGGTCCCGCAACCGGCGGTCATCGCCGGGGCCGCCGGCCTGCGGGCGCTGCCGGGGATCACGGTGACGTCGGCCGGCGGGACGGCTGCGGCCGGTGCCGGCCCGAGCGGCGGAGATGACGATTCCTCTCGGCGTCTCCCCCGCAGGCAGCGGCATACGTACGGGCCGCGCCGGCGGCCGGCGCTCACTCGGTCAGGGCGTGTTCGCCCCGGTGCCACATCTTGCCCAGGGCGAGCGGGCCCCGCCACCGCCGCTCGCGGAAGCTGCTCACCGGACGCCCGCCGAGGCCGGCGGGTGGGTGGCGAGCAGCAGGTTCTCCACGGCCATGGCAGGCACAGCTTGCCGGTGCGGTGGATCCTCTGCGAGATCCGACCGGTCAGGCGGTGGATGCGGGAACGGCCGACGCGGGCCGGGCAAAGAAGGCCGGGGTGCCGATGACGCCGGGTGCGAAGGCCGTACCGGGCCCCACCGCCCGGGGCTCGCGCACCACCACCGAGGACCAGGCCCGTTCGTCGGAGGCGGTCGGCGCCGCCACCATGGCATGGCTTCCAGCATGTCCTCGACGAGCTCGTCGTCGAGGCACAGGGGGGCCTAGTCGCGCAGGGCCGTGCGGGTACGCATGCCGTTCAGCGCGTCCTTCATGCCGCCTCCCCGAACTCCGGCATCACCTCGGCGGCGAACAGTTCCATCGCCGCTTCGGCCGTGGCGTAGGCGAGTCCGCCGGGGTTGAACTGGAGGCTGAAGGAAAGGTCCTCGCCGAATCGCTCGCGAATCGCGCGGATCTGCCCGGTGACGCCGTCGGGGTCGCCGGCGAGCACCTTGTCGGCCGCGAGAGAGCTCGCGAAGTCGTAATTCTTGGCCTTTTCCAGGAACTTGTCGTAGCCGGGGTAGTCGGCGCTCTTTCCGGTGGCGAGCGGGGCGACGGCCGCGGCCATGTGCTGGATGTAGTTGCGCTCGTAGATCTCGCCCTGGCTGCGGGCCTCGTCGGCGTCCCCGGAAAGGTAGCAGGTGTACTTGATCTGGACGCGCCGGGCGGCCGGGTCGTGGCCCGCGGCGTCCCAGGCGGCGCGATAGGCGTCGAGCATCGCGGCGAGCTGCTCGGCCGAGGTGACGGACGGCACGACCTGCAGGTGGTGGCCCGCGGTACCGGCCGCCGCGCACGACTCGGCGCTGGTGGCCGAGGCGACGAAGATCGGCGGGTGCGGCTGCTGGTACGGCCGGGGCAGCAGGGTGACCGGCCCGAACCGGTGGAAGCGGCCCTCCCACACCAGGTCCTCGGTGGTCCACAGCCGGCGGCAGGCCTCGACGCCCTCGGCGAACCGGGCCCGGCTCTCGTCCATGGGAATCCCGAAGGCCGCGAACTCGGTGGGCAGGAAGGCCCGTCCGAACCCGACGTCGAGCCGGCCGTGGGAGATGTGGTCGAGCATGGCGAGCTTTCCCGCCAGTTTCACCGGGTGGGTGAAGGCCGGGACCACGGCACCGGTGGCGAGCCGGATGCGTGTGGTGCGTGCGGCGGCCGCGGTGAGCAGGGTGACCGGGTCGGGGCTGTACCCGCCGTACGAGGTGAAGTAGTGCTCGACCGTCTGGGCCTGCGTGAATCCGAGAGATTCCGCGCGTTCGATGAGCCGCAGCGTCTCGTCGTAGTAGTCGGTGGCGGATTTCACCGCCGGATCGACCACCGGGAAGAAGTTGACACCGAATTCCGTCATCGACGGCCCTCCTGACTACCGGCGTTCGAGTGGCGCATTCAAGAAGAAGCGAGTCCGGCGACGGCCGTCAAGGAAAGCGGGCGGTGTCATGTCAGCCCGTCAGCGGCGGGTCAGGAAATGCCGTTCTCCATTGCCGTGGTCGTGGCGGGGCTGTTTGTCTGCGGGTCATGCGCTGTCGCGGGGGAAGCGGCAGCCGACCCCGATCGAACGCCGGAGGACGTCATGCGCGGAACCTATGCCGTGCCGTACGCGAGCCGTGGCAGCATCCTCGGTGGCGCCGAGCGCGAGGCGATCGGACAGCTGATCGCCTCGGAGGACCCGCTGTCGATGGGATCCTTCCGGGACCGCTTCGAGCAGCGGTTCCGGGAGCACACGGGCTCGCGTCACGCTCTGTCGGTCACCAGCGGCACGGTGGCGCTGGAACTCGCCATCCACCTGCTGGACCTGAAGGAGGGTGACGAGGTCATCGTCACCCCGCAGACGTTCCAGGCCACCGCTCAGCCGTTGCTGGGGCTGCCGGCCACGGTGCGGTTCTGCGACGTCGACCCCGACTCCCTGAACGTCGACCCGGCCGCCCTGAAGTCGCTGGTCAACGACCGTACCCGGGCGGTGCTGCTGGTCCACTACGGCGGCTGGACAGCGGAGATGGACGAGATCTCGGCGCTGACCCGGGACCGCGGCATCGTGGTGATCGAGGACTGCGCGCACGCGCTCGGCGCGGTCTACGACGGGCGCCGTCCCGGCTCCCTGGGCGACATCGGCTGCTTCAGCTTCCACGCCTCGAAGAACATCACCACACTCGGCGAGGGCGGCATGATCACCCTCGACCGGGACGACTGGGCGGAGCGGATCGACCGGCTGCGGTCCAACGAGGTCGACGGCGACTTCGCCGCCGCGCCGGGCGGGCTCCAGCTCGGCCGGGAGCTGCTGCCGTGGATGAAGTACGCGTCACCGGCGTACGAGAAGGTGTGCTCCGGTGTCCGCCGGCCGGGCACGAACGCCACGCTCTCGGAGGCGGCGGCGGCCGTGGGCCTGGCCCAGATGGACCGGCTGGAGGAGTTGGTGGCCCGCCGCCAGTGGATCGCGGCACGCCTGAACAAGGTCATCGAGAGCCATCCGCACACCCGCGTCCAGCGGCCCCGGCCGGGCGTGGAACACGCGCAGCACCTGCACACCTTCTTCGTTGACGGGCCGCCCGGGATGCGCGAAGCGGTGATCCGCGGCCTCGACGAGCGCGGGGTGGAGGTCCAGCTGCGCTATCTGCCGCTGCACCTGATGCCGGAGTGGCGGGACCGGGGGCACGGCGTCGGCGAGTGCCCGGTGGCGGAGGAGCTCTGGTTCCACCAGCACGTCAATCTGCCCTGCCATCCGGGGCTGGCCGACGAGCAGGTGGAGCACCTGGTGTCGGCGCTCGAAGCGTCCTTGCGTACCGCAGTGAAGGGACTGTCATGCCTCTCATCGAAGTGACCATCTACGAGGACCGGCTCGACGAGACGACCCAGGGCGAGCTGGTCGCCCGGCTGACCGACGCGGCCGCCTCCGTCTTCGGCGAGGGCATCCGTGAGCACACCTGGGTGGTGCTGCGGGGCGTGCCCCGGGAGCGGTGGGGCATCGCCGGAAAGACCGGCGGGTGACCGTCGTGGCGTGGGGCGGCGGGGACACACCGGGTGACGAAAGGGCAGACGCAACGCCATGAAATTCGAGGAGACCTATCTCGCGGGGGTGGGCACCTACGTCCCGCCTGCCGTCACGACCGAGTCCGCGGTCAAGGAGGGCTGGTACACCGAGGACGCCCGGAAGGCGTCCGGTCTGGAGTCGGTGGCCGTCGAGGACTCCCTGCCGGCGGTCGACATGGCCGTCCTGGCGGCGCGGACGGCCGTGGAGCGGTCCGGGCACACGGCGGACGACTTCTGCGGCCTGCTGCACAGCAGCACCTACTACCAGGGGCCGGACGGCTGGTCGCCTGCCCACTACGTGCTGGGCAACACACTGGACCGGCCAGTCTCCGCCTTCCATGTGCAGCACGGATGTCTGGGACTGCTGGCCGCCCTGGAGTCGGCGGCGCTCCGGCTCGCCGCAGGCGGCGAGCGGGACGCGGCGATGCTGCTGACGGCGGCGGACAACTTCAACACGCCGCTGGTGGGCCGCTGGACGTCGTCGTCGATGTTCGTCCTCGCGGACGCCGGTTCGTCGGTGGTGGTCTCGCGACGGGGCGGCTTCGCCCGGCTGCTCGCGATGGATTTCGTCTCCCAGCCGGCCATGGAGGCCATGCACCGGGGTGACGAGCCGCTCTTCCCGCCGGCCGAACCGGTTCGGCACGCCATGGACTTCGAGGGGCGGCTGGAGAGCTGGCGCGAACAGTGGGCCGAGGGAGGTGCTATCCCGCTCGCCGACTTCGGCGAGCTGATCGCGGCCACGGTGGAACGCACGCTCCGGGCGGCCGGGACCTCGCTGGACCGGATGGCCCGGGTGGTGCACAACGGCTTCAACCAGGACCCGTTGGGTGTGTTCCTGCTGGACCCGCTGGGTCTGGACGCCTCCCGCGGCACCTGGCAGCTCAACCGCACGATCGGCCACGCCAGTGTCTCCGACTTCGTGATCGGCCTCGAGCACCTGTGGCGCACCGGGCAGGTGGTCCCCGGCGACCAGGTGCTGGTGCTGGGCTTCACCACCGGCATGGAGGCCGCCTGCGCCGTACTGGAGATCACCGCGGCGCCCGGGGAGGGCCACGGCGCCCTGCCCGCGTCCGACTCCCGAGGAGGGCAGTGATGCTCGAAGGTTTCACGCCGTGGCCGCAGAACGCGGCCGAGCGGTACCGCACCGAGGGCCTGTGGCGGGGCGAGAGCCTGGTGGACCTGCTGGACACCGCCGCGCGGGCACACGGCTCCAAGACCGCCCTGGTGGGCGGAGATCGCCGGATCGACTACGGCGAACTGGCCCTGCTCACCCGGCGGACGGCCGCCGGCCTGCGGGCCCGCGGCATCCGGGCGGGTGAACGGATCGTGGTCCAGCTCCCCAATGGGCCGGACTTCGTGGTGGTCTGCTTCGCGCTGTTCCGGCTGGGAGCCAAGCCCGTCTTCGCCCTGCCGTCCCACCGCCTCCAGGAGATCCGCCACCTGTGCGAGCTGTCGGGGGCGGTCGGGTACGTCTTCCCCGAGAGCCACCACGGATTCGACCATCTCGCGCTGGCCCACCGAGTGCGCCGTGAACTGCCCGCGCTGCGGCACCTGTTCGTGCTGGGCAAGGACGCCGAGGGGGACGCCGTCCCGCTCGCCGAGGTCGACGCCGATCCGGTGGAGCTGCCGGCCCCCGACCCGTCCGACGTGGCGTTCTTCCTGCTGTCCGGCGGTACGACGGCCCTGCCCAAGCTGATCCCGCGCACCCATGACGACTACGCGTACCAGGTGCGGGCGGCGCGCGAGGCCTGCCCGGTCGGTGCCGACGACGTCTATCTGGCCGTCCTGCCCGTGGAGTTCAACTTCACCTGGGGCTGCCCGGGCGTGGTCGGCGTCCTCGGCGCGGGCGGCACCGTGGTCATGGCCGAGGAACCCGTCCCGGAAGTGTGCCTGCCGCTCATCGCCCGCGAGGGGGTGACGTTCACCTCCGTCGTCCCGAGCGTCCTGCAACTGTGGCTGGAGGCACGGGAGTGGATGGACGACGACCTCCGCAGCCTGCGCTTTCTCCAGGTGGGCAGCGCCAAGCTGTACCCCGAGACGGCCGAGCGGGTACAGCCCGCCTTCGGCTGCCGGCTCCAGCAGGTCTTCGGCATGGCCGAGGGTCTGCTCACCTTCACCCGCCCCGAGGACCCCGCCGCCACGGTGCTCACCACCCAGGGCCGCCCGGTGTCACCCGCGGACGAGATCCGTATCGTCGACGAGCAGGACCGTCAGGTGCCGGTGGGCACGGTCGGGGAACTGCTCGCCCGCGGCCCCTACACCCTGCGCGGTTACTACCGGGCGCCCGAGCACAACAGCCGGGCCTTCACCGAGGACGGCTTCTACCGCAGCGGCGACCTGGCCCGGCTGACCCCGGAGGGGAACCTCGTCATCGAGGGCCGGATCAAGGACGTGATCATCCGGGGCGGGGACAAGGTGTCCGCGGCCGAGGTCGAGGGCCATCTGCTCACGCTGGACTCCGTGGCCCGCGCGGCCGTGGTGCCGTACCCGGACGAGTTCCTCGGCGAGCGCACCTGCGCCTACGTCGTCCCGGCCGGCCAGGCTCCTTCCCTGCAGGGAGTCAAGGCCGCCCTGGAGGAGCGGGGACTGGCCGCCTACAAGGTGCCGGACCGGCTGGAGATCGTCACCGAGCTGCCGCTGACGGGACTCGGGAAGATCGACAAGAAGGTATTGGCCGCCCTCGCCCGCGGTGAGTCCACCTCGTGGACCACCGGCCTGCTGCCCTCTACCGGCACGCGTGCGGCCACCACGGACAGCGAATGACCCACTCATGACACACGATGGAAGGGCCCTCATGGACACCGACGTGCCCCGCTCGGCCGAGGAGATCCGCGCGGTGGTCGCCTCCCTGATCGGCACGGCCGCCGCCGACATCCCCGATGACGCCAACCTGGTGCGCCTCGGGCTGACCTCACTCGACGTCATGCGGCTCAGCGGACGCTGGCGCCGCGGCGGCGTCCCGGTGAAGTTCGACATCCTCGTCGCCGATCCCACCGTCAGCGGCTGGGCCCGGCACATCGGTTCCCTCACCGCGGACGACGCCTCCGCCTCCTGAGCCACCCCCACGATCCGGCCCCGCAGCCGTACGGACCCGAAAGGAGCCAGCACCGTGGCGCGCTCCGCCATACCCGAGATACGCCCGTATTCCCTGCCCACGGCCGACGACCTGCCCCGGAACAGGGCGAACTGGACGGTCGACCCCGACCGTGCGCTGTTGCTGATCCACGACATGCAGCACTACTTCCTCGGGTTCCTGCCGGACGGCGAGCCACCCCGGCGGCAACTGGAGGACCAGGTGACCGTGTTGCGCCGGGCCGCCGCGCGGGCCGGGGTGCCGGTGGCCTACACGGCGCAGCCCGGGGACATGACCGAGGAGCAGCGCGGGCTCCTGAAGGACTTCTGGGGCCCCGGTATGACGTCCGCTCCCGAACACCGCGGCATCCCCGAGCGGTTCGGCCCCGTCGAGGGGGACACCGTGCTCACGAAATGGCGGCCCAGCGCGTTCTTCCGCACCGGGCTGCTGGACCTGCTGCGCACGAGCGGACGCGACCAGCTGGTGCTGTGCGGGGTCTACGCCCACGTCGGGGTCCTGCAGACCGCGATGGAAGCCCTGGCCAACGACGTGCAGGCGTTCATGGTCGCCGACGCGATGGCGGACTTCTCCGCCACCGACCACCGCATGGCGCTGGCCTACGCGGCGGCCCGCTGCGCGGTGGTGGTGCCGGCCGCGTCCGTGCTGTCGGTGTTCACCGCCCCGACTGCGGGAGCCGTGCGATGACGTCCACCGCGTGGTCGGCGGCCGGCCTGCTCGGCCGGCTCACCGACGGCACCCCGCCGCCCGCGTTCGCCCTGCTGCACCGCCCCGAGGCCGGTGACGGCTCCGTGGTGGACGTGCTCGTCGGCGACGTCCGCGAGGCGGCCGGCCTGGCGGAGATCGAGCTGTCCGACACGGACGGCCCCGCGCGGCACGAGCGGCTCCTGCTGCTGCCGTACCGGCAGATCGCCGAGCGCGGTTTCGCCTGTCCGGACGACGGCGAGCCGCTGCTCGTCATGGACGTCCGGGAACAGGGCGTGCTGCCCGTGGCGGAGGTGCTCGACCGGATCGACGACACCGCCCTGGAGGTGTGCGACGGTGCCTTCGACCTCGACGACGACGGCTACGCCCGGCGGGTGCGCCGGATCGTCGACGAGGAGATCGGCTCGGGCGCCGGAGCCAACTTCGTCCTCAAACGCACCTTCACCGCCCAGCTGCCCACCTGGTCGGCCCGGGCGGCGCTGACCCTCTTCCGGCGGCTGCTGAGCACCGCCTCCGGCGCGTACTGGACCTTCCTGATCCGGGCCGGCGGGCGCACGTTCGTCGGGGCGAGCCCGGAGCGCCACATCACCCTCGACCGGGGCAAGGCCGTGATGAACCCCATCAGCGGCACCTTCCGCTACGCCCCCGCCGGCCCCACCCCCGGCGACCTCCTGGACTTCCTCGGCGACAGCAAGGAGTCCAACGAGCTGTACATGGTGCTCGACGAGGAACTGAAGATGATGAGCCGCATCTGCCCCGAGGGCGGCCAGGTCATCGGGCCGCAGCTGCGCGAGATGAGCCACCTCGCGCACACGGAGTACTTCATCGAGGGCCGCAGCGACCGCGACGTCCGGGAGGTCCTGCGGGAGACCCTGTTCGCCCCCACGGTCACCGGCAGTCCGCTGGAGAGCGCCTGCCGGGTCATCAGCGCCCATGAGCCGGAGGGCCGCGGGTACTACGCGGGCGTCGCCGCTCTCGTCGGCCGGGACGGCGAGGGCGGCCGCCGGCTGGACTCGGCCATCCTGATCCGTACCGCCGACATCGACGACGGCGGCCGGCTGAGGCTCGCGGTGGGCGCCACGCTGGTACGCGACTCCGATCCGTATGCCGAGGCGGCGGAGACCAGGGCGAAGGCCGCCGGGCTGCTGACCGCCCTGCACGGCGCCCCGGGCGTCGGGCAGGACGCCGGGCAGCGGGCCCCGGGGCTGTCCGCGGATCCGCGGGTCCGGCGCGCGCTGCAGGAACGCAACGGTCCACTGGCGGAGTTCTGGCGGCGCTCGCCGGCCGGACGCTCGCTTCGGGTGCCGCATCTGCGGGGCCGGCGAGCGCTGCTCATCGACGCCGAGGACACCTTCACCGCCATGGGCGACACACTGCTGCGCGCCATCGGCCTGGAGGTGACGGTACGGCGGTTCGACGAGCCCTACACGCTCGACGGGCAGGACCTGGTGCTCGTCGGGCCCGGCCCGGGCGACCCGCGCGACGGCGCCGACCCCAAGATCGCCCACCTGCTGGCGGTGACCCGGCGACTGCTGGACGAAAACGTGCCGTTTCTGTCGGTGTGCCTCGGCCACCAGGTCCTCAGCCGGCTGCTCGGCCTCGACTTGGTCCGCAAGGACATCCCCCACCAGGGTGTGCAGCGCACCATCGACCTGTTCGGGGAGCGGCAGGACGTGTACTTCTACAACTCGTTCACGGCCGTCTGCCCCACCGACTCCTTCCCCGCGCCGCAGAGCCGTCCCGGACGGGTGCGGGTGTGCCGCGACCCGGCGAGCGGCGAGGTCCACGCGCTCAGCGGTGCGGGCTTCGCCTCCGTACAGTTCCATCCCGCGTCGGTGATGACGCGCAACGGAACGGCCGTCCTCGAACGACTGGTCAGTTCGGTGCTGGCGCCGTCCGCCGACTCGCCCCGAGAGCGTGAGGTCATCGCATGAGTTCCTCCCTGGTCAGCACCACGAGGAGCGACCCGGCGCGCCAGTCCGCGGTCGCCCCCCTCGTGGCCCAGCCCCCGGGCTGGCGGGACGCCGACGCCGTGCGCGACGTCACCGAACGCCTCGCCGGCTATCTGCCGCTGGTCCTGCCCGCCGAGTGCGACCGGTTGCGCGCGCGGCTCGCGGCGGTCGCCCGCGGCGAGGCGTTCCTCCTGCAAGGCGGTGACTGCGCCGAGACCTTCGACGCGCTGACCGCCGACTCCGTCGCCGCCAAGCTGGACACACTCTTCACGATGGCGACGGTCCTGTCGGCCGGCATCCGGCTGCCCATGGTCGTCCTCGGCCGGATCGCCGGCCAGTACGCCAAGCCCCGCTCCTCACCGACCGAGGAACACGACGGCGTGGTACTGCCCGCGTACCGGGGTGACGCGGTCAACGGCCTGGAGTTCTCGCCCGCGATGCGCACCCCGAACCCCTACCGCATGCTGCGGATGTACGGCGCGTCGGCGGCAACGCTCAACGCTCTGCGGGCCCTCGCCCCGGCCTGGGAGCCCTCGGGCGCCCTGCCGGGGCGAGGGCAGCGGCCCCGGGAGCTGTTCGTCTCCCACGAGGCCCTGCTGCTCGACTACGAACAGCCGCTGACCCGGCTCGACCCGCGCTCGGGCGGCTCTTACGCCGGCTCGGGCCATCTGCTGTGGGCGGGGGAACGCACCCGCCGGTCCGACGGCGCGCACGTCGCCTACCTCGCCGGTATCCGCAATCCGGTGGCGGTGAAGCTGGGGCCCCGCGCCACCGTGGAGGAGACTCTGGAACTGGTGCGGCGGCTCGACCCCGAGCGGGAGCCGGGGCGGCTGACCTTCGTGGTGCGGATGGGCGCGGGCCGGGTGCGCGAGGTGCTGCCCGACCTGGTGGACCGCGTCACCGCCGCGGGGGCGGTGGCGGGCTGGGTCTGCGACCCGATGCACGGCAACACCTACACCGCGCCGTCCGGCCACAAGACCCGGCGGGTGGCCGACGTGGTCGAGGAGATCTCCGGCTTCTTCGAGGTGCACCGGGCGCTCGGCACCCATCCCGGCGGTGTCCATCTGGAGCTGACCGGTGAGGAGGTCACCGAGTGCGTGGGCGGTGCGGCCGGGGTGTGCCTCGGGGATCTTCCCTCGCGGTACGAGTCCGCATGCGATCCGCGGCTCAACCGCAGCCAGTCGCTGGAGGTGGCCCAGGTCGTCGCGGAGCTCGCGGCGAAGTGACCGGCCGGCGTCCGCCGTTCCGGTGCCGTCAACGGGGACGGCCCACCGGGGCGGCGGCGTCCGCGCGGGGCTCCTCGCCGGGCACCAGCGGGGGGTCGAGCCGTCCGGCCAGCTCCGCACGGGTGGTGATGCCCAGCTTGCCGTAGGCCCGGTGCAGATGGTTCTCGACCGTGCGCACGGACACCGAAAGCCGGTCGGCGACCTCCTGGTTGGTCAGCCCGGCGGCGACCAGGGCGGACACCTCCCGTTCCCGTACGGTCAGCGAGCCGAAGGTGTCGGCGGGCGGGGCGTCCTCGCGCCGGGTCCAGGGCGGCAGCGTCCCGTCGAAGGCGGCGAGGTGCTCACGGCACAGGGCGCGGGCGGCACGGCTTCTGCGGTGGTTGCCGACCGCCTGGTGGATGCGGGAGCTCTGGGCGGCGGTCTCCGCGGCCAGCGGCAGGAACCCCAGCTCCGCCTGCGTCTCGGCCACGGCTTCGAGGCCATCGGCGTCCCAGCGCGCGAGGGCCCGGATGTGCCGGATCTGCAGGGCCGTCGTACCGCTGAGGCCGGCGGGGTCCGGCAGCAGGGCGGCGGCGTCACGGGCGGCGCCGAGCCGGGCGGCCAGGTGGAGCGCGGCGACCGCCTGTGCCCACCGCCCGGCCTCGCCCGCGGCGGCGGCGACCGCGATCGCCTGCCGTATCGCCCCGGCGCGGTCGCCCACATGGGCGTAGACCAGGGCGGTCTCCAGCGCGGCGCCGTCCCGGGCCAGCGGGTAGCGCACGGTCCGCGCCTGTACGGCCCGCACCTCGACGAGGGTGCGGACGGCTTCGGCGTGCTCGCCGGCCTCGGCGAGAGCCGCGGCGAGCTGGGCCAGCGTCCAGGCGGGCGCGGTCAGCCAGTCCGGCGGGGCCTGCAGGGCGCCCGCGCGGCGCAACTCCTCCACGGCGGCGGACCCGTCGCCCCGCGCCCGGTGCAGCCGGGCGCGCAGCAACGCGACCCGGACGCGTTCCCGCGGGTCGCCCTCGTCCCACCAGCGCATGCCGTCGAGCCGGGCTGTCGCCTCGTGGACGCCGGCGGTGTTCAGTGCTGCCCAGCAGCCCACCCACTGGGCGGCGGCGCCGACGAACCGGTGGCTCCCGGCCGGCTCGGTGGCGGCCAGCAGGCGCAGCGCGGCCTCGGGGTCGCCCGCTTCGGTCCGGGCGTAGGCAGCAGGCACGCTCACCAGGCCGGTGAGCGCCGGGGCGCCGGGACCCGCGGATGCCGCGGCCACCTCGGCGAACCGGTCGTCGAGCAGGCCGAGGAGAGCGGCGGCACCGGCGAGCGGCAGCCGGCCGGGGCCGCGGGCCTCCTTCAGGGCCCGGTCGAGGACGTCCTTGGCCTCGGGCAACCGGTCGAGGCCGTATGCCATGTTGACGGCCCGGACCGCGATCAGTTCTCCGGCCTTCAGCGGGTCCGGCCCCGGTACGCCGGCGAGCACCCGCTCGGCTTCCGCGTGGCTGCCCCGGCCTTCGAGTGACTGGCCGAGCAGCAGCCGGGCGCGGGCGGTCGCCTCGTCCCCGCGGGCCTGGGGCAGGGCCAGCCGGGCCAGCTCCTCGGCCCGGTCGAAGTCGTGCAGACGCAGGGACGCCTGACCCGCGGTCAGCAACTGCCCGGTCGCCACGGTCTGGCCGGCGGCGAGCCGTAGCGCGACGACCCGGGGTACGTCCTCGTGGCGGCGCATGCCGGTCGCCTCGATGGCGTCGGCGAGCTGGCGCCGCAGCCGGCGCCCGGCCAGCTCCGGCAGGGCCCGCAGCACGACGGCGGAGTACAGGGGGTACGTCGACCGCAGCCGCAGTCTGCGACCGGAGCGCTCGGTGACCACGAGGCCGCTGCGGCTGAGGGACTCGGCGGCGCGGCCGAGCCCGGCCGCGGTCGCGAGGTCGGCCTCCATGGGCTCGGCGAGCGCCACGAGCTGCAGCAGTTCGCGTTCGTCCGGGCGCAGCCCCGCCAGCCGCAGCTGGACCAGGGCGGCGATCCGCCCGGCGGGGTCGACGGACAGCTCACCCCGCCACTGCCAGATGCCGTCCTCCTCCCGGAGCGCGCCCTCGGCGAGTGCGGCGTCGGTGACCTCGCGCAGCAGCAGGGCGTTGCCACGGGTCACCGACCACAGCCGCTCCAGGCAGTCGGCGGAGAGCTGACCGCCGAGGCGGGCCCGCAGCACCTTGACCGCGTCGGTGCGGGCGAAGTGCGGGACGTCCAGGCGCTCGATGAGCCGCTCCACCCAGAGCATGCTCATCCCGGGGGGCAGCGCCACCCCGGACAGTGCCGACGCCACCACCCGCACGCGTCCTCCGCGCACGAGGGCGTAGAGCGAGGCGGCGGCCACGGGGTCGGCGAGGTGGGCGTCGTCGAGCCCGAGGACCCATGGGCCGGTTTCGGCAGCGCGCTGTTCCAGGCATTCGGCGAGCGATCCGGTGGTGCCGGTGGGCACGGCTCCGCTCACCCTGGTCGTGTCGGCGCCGGAGGCGGCGGCCTGCTCGAGCGCGGCCTGGAGCAGCCGGCTCTTGCCGACCCCCCATTCGCCGGTGAGCAGGACGCCGTGAGTCGTCGACAGCGCCTGCCGGACATGGTCGAGTTCGCGCCCCCGGTTCACCGTGATCCACGGGCTCGTGAGGGCGTTGCGACGCGACATCTCTGCGTGTGTTTCCTTCCCCCGGTTCGATTCCGGCGTCAGACGAGCAACGTCCCTCGGGCGACGGTGACCGCGCTGCCGCTCATGTCGACGGCAGTCACCCGGTGGCCTTCATGGACGGCCCTGGCGTACATGGTGGAAGGACGGCCCATCCACGCGCCCTGGACGATCTCGATCTCGGTGCCGGGCTCGATCAGCCCGTGCCGGGCGAGATGGATGGCGAGCGGCCCCGAGGCGGAGCCGGTGGCGGCGTCCTCGACCACTCCGTAGGCCGGCGAGAACATCCGCGTGTACCAGTGCCTGCCACTGCCCGCGAAGCAGTTGGCCGCCATGTCGGGGAAGGCGGACAGCGCCCGGTGGTCCGGGCGCAGGGCGGCGAGCGCCTCCACGCTCTCCAGCCCCACGAAGACGTGCCGCGGGCCGTTCCGGTAGATCTCCACCGGCACGGTGGAGGCGTCGAGGCCGAGCGCGTCGAGGAGTTCCTCCGCCTTCTCGTACGGCTCCCGGACGGGGACCGGCTGGGCCAGGCGGATGCGGGTGAACCGGTCACCTTCCCGTTCGGCCGCCACAGGGATCTCGCCCATGGCCGTCTCCAGCACGAACCGGTCGTTCTGCCACAGCTCGGCCAGGACCTGGGCGGTCCCGAGGAGGGGGTGACCGGCGAAGGGCAGTTCGTTGACCGGGGTGAAGATACGGATCCGCGCGTCCGCACCGCCCGACGGCGGCAGGACGAACGTGGTCTCGGAGAGGTTCATCTCCCGGGCGATGCGCTGCATCACCTGGGCGGTGAGGTCTTCCGCGCCGAGGAAGACGGCGACCGGATTGCCTTCCAGCGGGGTGCTGGTGAAGGCGTCGGCCACGACGTAATGATGCATGGTCAGGGCATCCCATCGGTTGGCTGTGGACATGCGGGGAGAAGCGGGCTCGGCCGCGACGCCGGGGAGGGCGCCGGCCGGCGGGACCGCGGAGACCAGGCGTCCGGGAACGGCAGGTGATACGGCCGTTGAGGAGGATCCGGGTGCCGACGGCCTGGGCCGGGCGCCGGAGACCGGGGCGCGGAGCCCGGCCGTGGTCCTGCCGACGGGTCCCGGCGGCTCCAGGTCGGGCAGGGCGGTACCCCGCCCGGGAGGGGTGGTTCCCCGTCCCGGCGGGGTGGTTCCCGGTTGGGCACGACAGGCGACGAGGGGGACGGCGGCCCGCGCGCGGCCGGTCGGGGCGGCGAAGAACCGGGCCGCACCGGCGGGCGCGGCGCGTCCGGCACGGAGGTGACGGCACTGCGGGCGCGCGGCGCGGGGGTGCCGGGCGCAGGCCCAGGGCGGTAAGGCTGCCGGTCGCTGAGGCGCGCGCGGGTCGTCGCACGTGCGGGCAGAGGCCGTGGCCGTCGTGGAAGCGGACGGCGGGTCGGCTGGCGCGGCCGGTACGACGGAGGGGCGGGAGGGTCCGGCAGCGGGGGCGGGGACGGTACGGCAGTGGGGGCGGGGACGGTACGGCAGTGGGGGCGGGGCGGTACGGCAGTGGGGGCGGGCGCGGTACGACGGTAGGTGGGGGCCGTACGGCGGTGAACGGAGGCGGTACGGCGGAAGGCGGGGACCCCACGGCGGTAGACGGGGGCCGCACGGCGGAAGGCGGGCGCGGTACGACGGTAGGCGGGGGCGGTGGCCGGGCGGGCGCCGGCCACCGTCGGGGTCCGGGTCACGGCTGGAGCCGTGCGGCGGACCACACTCCGTCCGTGAGGTCGTAACGCAGTCTTCGGTGGAGCCGGTCGGGGCTGCTCTGCCAGAACTCGACGGTGTGCGCGGTGAGCCGGTAGCCGACGTACGCATCCGGCCGCGGCAGGGGGCCGAGCGCCGCGAGCCGCGCGGCCTCCGCCCGCAGTGCCTCGACGTCCGTGAGGACCTCGCTCTGCCGGGAAGCCGCGGACATGGCGTGCGTGGCGACGGGCCGGGCGGACCACAACGCGTCGGACTCGGCGTCGGAAAGCTGCGCGACGGTCCCGGCGATGACGATCTGCCGGCCGGTTTCCCGCCAGTACAGGACGCCGGACGCCCAGGGACGGGCGGCGAGTTCGCGTCCCTTCCGGCTGCCGCGGTGGCTGGTGAAGACCAGCCCGTCGTCGGTGAGGGAGGTGAGCTGGACGATGCGGGTGGAGGGGCGTCCGTCCGCGTCACCGGTGGCCAGGGCCAGGGCACCGGGTTCCCGTACGTGGTCGCGGGCGTCGTCGAGCCAGGTGCGCAGCAGGGGGAGGGGGTGCGGGGGCGGTATGCGGAACTCGGCGGGTTCCATCGCGGCCGCGTCGGTGGTGGGGGACGTGGTCATCGGTTCTGTGCCTCCAGTGCCCGGCCGAGGCCGACGAGTGAGGGGATACCGTGGCGGCCTTCGATGGTGGCCTCGATGTCGAACCACGTGCGGTGGGTGGGGGGATAGCCGATCAGCTCGGCCGCGCTGCGCGGGTGGGGCGGCACCGCCGCCTCGGCGGACTCCCAGAGCAGGACGGCGCCCCAGCGGTTGTTCTCGTCGTCGGCGATCCAGAGTTTGAGCACCAGGCCCTCGTGCCCGGACCATGCCTCGACGGCCTCGTCGCGCAGGAAGGAACGCAGACTCTCGACGGTCTGGTCGGACTCGGTGAGGTCCCACCAGGCGACCATGGCCCTCATGTGGGGATGCCCTCCCGCCGGACGACGGGGACGTCGATGCCCAGCGCGCGCAGCTGGTTGAAGGGGTTCATGAACTCCCGCTGCCGGCGGATCTTCCCGTTGTCCAGGAGGAACGAGTGCAGGAAGTGGTTCTGGTAGTGCCCCGGCTCATATCCGGGAAACAGGATCTTCCCCTGTCCGTCGCATTCGACCCAGAAGACGTCAGGGTCCTGCGTCTCGAAGATCTCGATGTTGTACCAGACCCAGTCGGGGAAGCACTTGAGGGACCACACCGCGTGTTCGCCGAGCCGGTCACGGCCACGAATGGCGATGGGCCCGGGGGTGTCGGCCGTCCACAGACCGTCCTCTCCGTCCTCGGTGAACAGCAGGTGCCGCCGGAGCCGGTCCTGGCCGGTGGTGTTCATGTACTTCTCCACCGTGGCCCGGTTGACGCGCCTGAGCTCCGTCGCGTCAGTGAACTCGTGGTTCGCTGTGGTGTCGGACACGGGATGAGCCTCCGAAGTTCGCGGGTGAATGGATCGCTCGCGGCAATCATGCAAAGCACCGCTATACGGCAGTGGCGGAGTTCTATACGGCCGCTATACGTGCAGGGCGGTCCGGGCGGCTCGCAGCTCCCGGATGCAGGCCCGGCAGAACTCGGCGCTGCCGGCGAAGGGCCCGGCAGGCAGGGAGCGCAGAACTTCGGCGAGGCGGCCGCCGAGATGCGCCTCGGCGTCGTACCGTTCCGCCGCGGTCACCGGATCGGCATCCGTCAGCCGTTGCCTCCAGGACGCCAGCACGCGGACCGCGACCTCGGCCGAGACCCTTTCGGGTTCGGTCCGTTCGACCTCCTCGGTGAGGACGCACAGCAGCAGCCGGGAGAGCCCGAGGACGAAGGCGCCGTCCTGCTCGACGCCGGTGACGGTGAGCATGTGGGCGTCGACGAGCTGTTCCAGGACGTCCTCGGTCTCCCCGTGCGACAACTCCAGGGCGGCGGCCGCGGACCAGACGGAGACGGTCTGTGCCCGGAGCATGGCGAGCCGACGCAGCGCGCGGCGCAACGGCTCGGGGAGTTCGGCGTAATGACGGCGCAGTGACTCGCCCACGTCGAGGCCGCCGACGCGGAACAGGTCGAGCATGTTACGCCGGTGATCGGCGAGCCGGTCGGCGAGGCGGCCGGGGGTCCAGTGCGGCTTGGCGGTGAGCTGGGCCGCGACGGCCCGCAGGGCGCCCGGGTGCCGGTCGCAGAGGTGGACGAGACGTTCGGCGGCGTGCGGGTCGCCACCCGCGGCCGTGGTGCGGCCGGTGATCCCGGTCAGCAGGGCGACCGCCTCGCTCTGCGGCAGGGCACCGAGGGCCAGGACCCGGACGCCGGGCAGGTCGGCGAAGCGGGGGCGCCCGGTGATCACGACCTGGCTGTGGCCACCGGCGGAGACCAGCGCGTCGACGGGGTCGCCGGCTCCGACGTCGTCGAGGACGAGAAGCCGCCGCCCGCGGGCGAGCCGCTGCCGGACCAGCCACAACCGGTCCTCGAGGCCCTGGTGGGCTGTGGGCGGCCCCCCGTCGAGCCCCGTGAGAAGTTCGTCCAGCACCGCGGGTAACGGGCGGGGCCGTCCGGAGGCGTCCCGGAAACGAAGGAAGAAGCACCCGTCGGGGAACGCGGCGGCGTTCTGGTGGGCGGCACGGACGGCTAGGACGCTCTTTCCGCTGCCCGCGATGCCGGTGATCACGACCGGTCCGGGGGGCACGTCGCGATGCGGGTCCCTCAGCCACCGCCGCAGAAGGGCCAGTTCGGCACTGCGTCCGGCGAAGTCGAGTAGATCGGAGGGGAGTTCGGCGTGGGATCCGTGATCGCCGGCCGGTGCCGCAGGGAGCACCCGTGCGGTCGACGGCAGGCGGCCGACCTGCGGGGCCGACAGGCATCCGGAGAGAAGGGCGTGGAAGGTGCTCTCCAGCGTCTCCCCCGGGTCGACGCCGAGGTGTTCGGCGAGTACGGCACGTCCCTTCCGGTAGACGGCGATGGCGTCGGCCTGCCGGCCGCACTGGTACAGGGCGGTCATGAGCTGGGCCCGCATCCGTTCCCGGAAGGGGTGTTTCTCGACGAGTCCGGTGAACTCGTCGACGACCTCGCGACCACGGCCGAGGCCGAGGTCGGCGTCGGCCTTCTCCTCCAGCAGCGACAGCCGTAACTCCTCCAGCCGCGGCCCCTCCTGCTGGTCCAGGAACTCGGTCGCACCGGTCAGCGCCCGGCCGCGCCACTGCCGCAGTGCTTCGGCGAACCGGGCGGAACTCTCCTCGTACCGGCCCTCCGCGAAGGCCGTACGGGCCTGGGCGGACAGCCGCAGGCACTCGCGGTAGTCGACGGTGACACCGTCCAGCCGCAGGACGTACCCGTCATGCGTGCGCACGAACTCGGCCCGGCCACCGAGAGCCCGGCGGAGCCGGGAGACGTAGGTGTGCACCTGGGCCCGCACGGTGGCCGGTGGGGCGGTGCCCCACAGGGCAGTGCGGATCTCCCGCTGCCCCAGGCCCCGGTCTCCCGCGACCACGAGCGCCGCCAGCAGAGTTCTGGGGCGCATCCCACCGAGCACGCGTGCCCGGCCCCCTTCGAGGGCTTCTATCGCTCCGAGTACGTGAAGTTCCATGATTTCCCTCGCTTGGCCGAGTCCCCCACGAGCGGGCCCCGCGTCCTGGATCAACTTCAGTACGTTCCGCAGACGGTCGAATCCAACATGAGTCGAAGATCGCTGCGCAGGGACGCTAATCCCCGGGCAAACCACTGTCAACACGGTTCACCGGAAGCTCGACGAGGTGGCCGATACCGGTGCATCGCCTGTCGGCAGGGTGGTTCCCGTCGCCCGGTGGACGATCCGGCGGTCCCTTCGCTGCTACCGGGCGAGTCGCCGCATGAGATAGCTTGCTCGCACGCCGGCTGGACCGGTGGCCGGCCCAAGTCCCCACAGCGCTGCCGACCGACGTCGGGTGACGGCTGGGTCACACTTCAGTGCGAGGTTAAGGTATGCCTTCAAAGAGGAGGCCACGCGATGCCGAACGGCGACAGAGAGCCGGGCAACAGCCTGGCCGACAAGCTGAACCATCTGTTCGCGCACATGAAGCCCGCCGGCCAGGCTCCGTACACCGTCGAGGAGGTCGCACGCGCCATCAGTGCCGCGGGAATTCCGATCTCGGGAAGCTACATCTGGCTCCTGCGCAAGGGACAGCGCGACAATCCCACGCTCCGGCACCTGGAGGGACTGGCCAAGTTCTTCGGCGTACCTCCCGCGTACTTCTTCGATGACCGGGTCACCGAGACGGTGAACGCCGAGCTTTCCCTCCTCACCGCGCTGCGCGACGCAAAGGTGCAGCGGATCGCCCTGCGCACTGCCGGACTCTCGGAGAAGAGCCTGAGGTCGATCACCGAAGTGATCGACCGGGTACGTGAACTCGAAGGGCTGCCCGTGGATTCGGCGAACCTGGATGGCTGAATTCCGCGCCTGCCGTCAGCACCGCGCCTGCTGTCAGCACCGCGTCACACGATGCCGGCCGTGACGCCGGGGCCTGCCCGCCCGGCCGGAGCACCGTAGGTCCGCGGCGACGGCCAGGGGCGGGGGACGGCCCGGAGACCGCCCCGCCGCGCCGCCCGAGCGGAATCAGCCGTTGTCAGGGCGAAGGGCGGGGCGGCCCGCTGTGAAGACGTACCGGATCCGGCGGAGAGCGTCCAACTCGGTCACGGGGTTGCCGTCGAGGACGATGAGGTCGGCGCGCATTCCGGGAGCCAGGGCACCTGTGTCGGTGAGCCCGAGGGCGTGCGCGGCGTTGACGGTGGCGCTGTCCAGGATCTCGGTGTTGCTGAAGCCGAGCGACGCGAAGAATTCGAGCATGCCGACGTAGTCACCGAAGCGTGCTCCTGGCACGCCGGCATCGGTGCCGGCGATGAACCGGACACCGGCCGCCCGCATCTCCCGGATGACTTCCGTCATCTGCTGGGCGCGTTCGGACCCCATCTGCTTGAGGAACAACTGCCAGTCCCCGGAAACACAGCGGCAGACGGAGACGTCGTTGTCGACGATACGACGGGTGATCGCCGGATCGTACACAATGCCCTCCGCACTGCGCCAGGAGCAGTGCTCGATGGTCCGGACGCCGGCGTCGACGCACGCGGCGATGGTCTCGGTGCCGTGCGCATGAGCGGCCACACCCAGACCGTGGCGCGCCGCTTCCCGGACGATCAGGCGGAGTTGGGCGGCGGTGAACTGCGGCTCCCACATGCGTGGGCCGCCCGGGGTGAGCGCACCGCCCGAGGCCATGACCTTGATCAGGTCGGCTCCGGCCGCCGCGTTACGGGCGATCTGCGCCCGAATCGCGTCGTCCGTGTCCACCTCGCCGCCCAGAAAGCCGCAATGGCCACCGTGTGACGTCAGCGGTGTGGCCGCGGCGACGATGCGCGGCCCGGCGACGGCCCCGGAGTCGACGGAGGCACGCAACGCCACGGCGAGGCCGTCACGGTCACCGAGGTCCCGTACGGTGGTCACCCCCGACGCCAGCAGCTGCTGGGCGCGGTCCGCCATGGCGGTGGACAGCTCGCGGCGGCCCGCGTCGATCACCGCACTGACGGGGTCCGGCCCCGCGTCGAAGGCGAGGTGGACGTGGCAGTCCATCAGCCCGGGCATCACCGTCGCTCCGGGACAGCGCACCCGGGGCACCTGTGCGTCGACCGACGTGTCCAGCCGGGCGGCGGGGCCGACGGCGGCTATGACACCGGAGTCGACCAGTACGGCACCGTCGGCGATCAACTGATCCGCGGGCCCTGGGATGACGCGGTCCGCGGTGATCAGTACCTTGCTCATGACTTCCTTTCGTCGAGGGCCCGGGAGACGGCGATGAGTTCGCGAGCGTCGGCTTCCAGGTCGCCGCTCGCGGGTGCCGCGACGCGGACCGCGGGCAGCTCGGTCTGAGGGGACTCCGTCGTCGGGTTCAGAGCCAGTGCTTCCGTGATGTGCCGGGCGAGTTCTTGGGCCGGGGCATGGGCGAGATCGGTTCCGGAAGCGACTCGTGCCAGATACGGGCTCAGGCAGACGAGTCCGTCGCGGCACTCGATGACGCGCCGGCAGAACCGCTGCTCATGGGTACGGTGCGGGCGCAGACGGCGCCACCGGGCGCCGGCCGGCGGCTCTTTCAGGACGAGCTCCGGATAGGCGGTGGTCAGCGCCGTCCACAGGGGAGTGAGCTCGTGGTACATGCGGCGGTGGCGTGCCATCGACCGCACCCTGGTGAGGACCTGCACGGAGGCCGAGTAGCAGATTCCGACGAGCGTGACCCCCATCGCCCAGTCGGACAGGGACCAGTTGACAGCGTTGAACACCTCGTGCGATCCGGGTTCGTCATAGCGCAGCGCGACCAGGATCATCCGGTTGACCGAGGTCGCGGCCAGCCCGAGGAGGCCCAGAGCCATGACCCGCAAGCCGACCCCGAGGTGCTGGGCCGCCTTCCGGGCATAGCGCAGTGCCCACCGGGCGGCGGCCAGATACGCGTAGAGGAAGTAGACGTTGCCGACGAGATAGAACAAGGCGATGGGCGGCTCCCCCATGTAGGGGGTCGCCAAGGAGTGACCACGCATCGCCGCCGGTGTGGCGGTCATGGTGGCCACCAGGGCGATCAGCACGCCGCAGAGAAGGCCGGTGCTCGACCGCAGGTGGCGGCGGTAGGCACCGTCGCTGCCACCCACGGAGGAGGCGAAGAACAGATTGAGGGCGCACAGGCCTGACATGTAGATAGCGTTGAACGCCACCTTGCCCGCCCCCGTGATCGTGGCCTCGTCGATCGCGCTGTTGATCCCGGGAATGCTCAGGACTTCGCCGCCCAGCAACAACAGCAGGCAGACGACGAGGAGACGCAGCACCCGGTCGCGCGGGGCGCGCGCCAGGTCGACACCCTTCCACAGCACCCCGATGCCGAACAGGATGATCAGAGGCACCTGGAACGTCACATCCACCCCCAGCGGGAGTGGAGCGCGGAACGCAACGGACCGAGGGAGGGGTCCTCGAAGTCGCGGGGAGTGACGTGGTTCAGCAGGGAGGCCCACTCCAGGATGATGGTCGCTACCAGCTCGGCCTCGCGTTCGGCTTCCTCATCGTATCCGGTGCGCCGCAGCGTTCTGGTGATGACGTCCTGGTGGATGTCGGGCAGTGCCGCCTGCCACATCCCCCCGTCGGCCTCACCGCCCGCGTGGTCGGCGAGTATGTGGCCGACCTCGTGCAGGATGATGTGGTCCTGGTGCGACGGACTGGTCTCCTGCTGGTAGAAGATGTAGTCCACGGTGTCCGTGGCGATCCACAAGCCGAAGGGCCCGGGTACGGGCAGCGGGTACGGAACCAGGCTGATGGGGCGGCCGCGATGTTCACCCAGACGCCGGCACAGTTGGTGCACCTGGAGCGGCGGTTCGATATCAAGGTTTCTGAGTAAGCGCCTGCATTGCCTTCTTAACCCTCGTTCATTCAAGGCTGTGTCCCCGTTTGTAGGTCTGCTGGCCCACGTAGTCACGCCCGAGAACCCCTGATTGCCGGGAGTGAGCACGTGGGGGCTGCGCCTGCCCCGCTTTGATCGTTGTCATCGGGCCTGGCGAGAGCAAGCGTTGAATGGTTTCGAAGGCGATGTTGACTCAAAACCCGCTCCCCTTCGGGGCGCTCCCCACCCGGCACGCGCTCAGCGGCCCAGCAGCGGGTTGGGCAGGGGCACATAGCGGGCCGCCGCGCCGTCGGCTCCGGTCCAGCGCAGCAGCAGGTTCGTCTTGCCGGGCACGGTGGGCGCGGCGAGCAGGGCGGGGATCTCGGGCAGGTCGTGCCGGGCGAGTTCGCGGCGGGCGGCGGGCCACGGGTCGAGACCGGGATGGTGTTCGGCGAGGGCGCCGGCGATCTCGCCGAGGTGGTTGACGATCAAGCAGTACACCAGCCGCTCCCAGCCGGCGGCCCGGGAGACGTCCGGCAGCAGCTTGGCGCCCTCGGCGTCCCGGAACAGCGACTGTACGGGCGTACCGGCCGCGTCCACGGCGACGAGGGTGTTCTGCAGATGGGCCTCCAGGACGACCCCGTGGTCGTCGAAGGCGGTCAGGGCGGGTGGGACGACCTGCCGCAGGTAGGCCTCCCACCAGGCCGCCGGATCGGCCGCGGCGGCCAGCGGGCTGCCGTCGAAGCCCTCGGCGAGGCCCGCGGCGAGCAGCGGGGTGGCGTCCGGCAGCAGATGGCCGCGCAGGCCGTCCCGTACGAGGACGGCCAGCTCCTCGAAGGCGAAGACGGCGGTGCGGTAGCCGCGGTCGCTCAGCCAGGCCGCGGGCCGGCCCAGCGCCGCGAAGGCGTGTTCGGCGGCCTGGTCGGTGCGGCGCAGTCTGTGCAGGTCGTGGCGCCACAGGCGACGGATGTCGTTGGTGATGCGCACGTCCAGGCTGAACTTCAGGAACAGGTCGCGCCGGGGCTCGTACACCGTACGTACCGCCGCCGTCGGCCAGGTGTCGAAGGCGGTCGCGCCGAGCCGGAGCAGGCGGCCGTCGGCGAAGGCCGGGGCGAGGTCGCGGGCGACGAGGTCGAGCTGCCAGGGGTGGGCGGGCAGCAGCCGGTAGCCGGGCGGGGCGGTGCCGAGGGCGTCCAGGGCGCGGGTGTCGCCCTCCTCGGCCACCTGGTCCTCGCGGACCCCGAGCAGCGCCAGCGGGAAGCGGGCATGGGCCTCGGGGGCGTACGGCAGCCAGGACGCCACCGGGCCACCGCCGCGCGCCTTGGGGGCCGGGTGGTGGGGGTGCCCGGTGAGCAGGGACTGCTCGGAGCGCAGGTACGGGTCCGAGGGGGCCGTCGCCTGCTCGCGGGCGGTGAGCAGGGCGGCGACGGCGTCCCGGCTGTCGATCATCTCGGCGGGCAGGTCACCGCCCGCCGCCCCGGTGTGCCGGCGCAGTTCGTCGGCGACCAGTTTGACCAGTTCGGTGTGGCCGACCGGGTGCCAGGCTCCGGCGGTGCGTACCTCGGGGTCGGCGGGCCGGCGGCCGGGGCGCACGCGCAGCAGCCGGCCGCTGCCGGGCAGCCGGTAGACCGGCCGTTCCCCGTCGTGGCCGGTGAGCGGCTGGGCCACCTCCCGCAGCAGACAGTTGAGCAGGGGGGCGGCCGCGTACGCGTCGGCGCGCTGTCCGACGGTGTCGGCGGGGGGCTTGAGGTCCACGCGATCCATTCGTTCTTCGTCCGGGGCCCGATCCCGATCAGTATGTCTGTCGTCCCTGACCATCGTGCCGTGGTGCCCGTACCCGAGGAGCCGACCGTGTACCACTCCCCCACCGCCGAGGACGGGCTGGCCGAGGAGCTGGCCGCCGCCCGGCCCGCTCTGCTGCCCCGGTACCGGGCCGAGCTGCCGGGCGCCCGCGCGGCCGTGCTGACCCGCCTGTGGCGGGGGCTCACCCATGAACCCCTGCCGTGGGTCGCCGACCGCCTCGAGGGGGCCCACGGCCTCACCCTGCGGCTGGCCGACGGCAGAAGGCTGCACGGGCCGCACGCGGATCCCTACGCGACCGGCGCGTACGTCACGGACGTGCGCCTGGACCAGGAGCGCCACGACGATCCGGCGCGGCTCATGACCGACCTCGCGGTGCCGCACGCGTCCGCCTTCGCCGCCGAACTGGCGGGCAGCGCCGCCTCGTTGGCGCTGTCAAGGGCGGGCGCGGATCACCCGAAGGAGTGGCCGGAGCGGGACTGGGAGTGGGAGCAGCGGGTGGTGGACGGCCATCCGTTTCATCCGAACTGCCGTTCCCGGCCCGGCTTCTCGGCCGCGGACCAGCTGGCGTACGGGCCGGAGCACCGGCCGTCGGTGGAACTGGCAACGGTGCCGGTGCCGGCCGCGGAGTGCCTGGTGTCGGGGGACTGGCCGGCGGAACTGCGCGACGCCGACGGCCTGCTGGTGCCGGTGCATCCCTGGCAGGCCGCCCATGTGCTCAAGCGGCCGTGCGACCCCTGGCGGTCCGCGCACCCGCTGATGTCCCTGCGCACCCTCGCCCTGCCCGGCGGCCCGCACGTGAAGACCGCACTGAGCGCCCGGCTGACGTCCTCGGTGCGCGACATCTCGCCGTACTCCGTCGAGGCGTCCGCCGCGCTGACGTCCCTCGCGACGGATCTCGCCACGCGCACGGACGGGCTGCTGCACGTCACCCGCACCCTGGCCGCCGTCACCGCCCGCTCCCCCGACCTGGCCGCACTGCTGCGGGAGTCGCCGGAGACGTACACGGCACCGGGCGAACGCGTCCTGCCGGTGGCCGCACTGGCCACCACCGACCTCCCCGACTCCCCCGCCTGGCTGGCCGCCTTCACCCGCCTGGCCCTGACCGTGGGCCTGCGCCTGCTGGAGCTGGGGGTGGCCCTGGAGGCCCACGGCCAGAACCTCCTGGTGATCCTGTCGGCCGACGGCATCCCGCTGCGCCTCGTCTACCGCGACCTCGCCGACATCCGCATCAGCCCCGCACGCCTGGCCCGGCACGGCATCGCCCCGCCCGCCCTGACGGGCCGCCTGATCACCGACGACGAAAGCGCCCTGCGCCGCAAGCTGTTCGGCTCCCTGGTGGCGGGAGCGCTGGCGGACACGGCGGGTTCGGGCCCGGCCCTGGGCGCGGCCCTGGCATCCGCCGTACCGGACCTGCCGGACACGCCCGATGTGAAGGCCCTGTGCGAAGACCCTCTGCCGGCCAAGGCACTGAGCCTGATGCGGCTGTCCCCTCACACGCCGGGTGACCAGTGGACGTACCTACCCAACCCGTTGTCCTGAGCGGCACCCGAATCGCCACCCGCACGTTTGGAGCACAGCCCGTCTGATCAATAAGATCCGCCGATGATCAGAAGACAACGGCTGGCGGCGGGAGTCTGCGCTCTCCTCGCCGCCCTGACGGCCGGGACCGCGTTCCCCGCCGGAGCGGTCGCCGACGAGACGGAGCAGGCCGCTCCCAAGGTCGAACTCGTGCTGGACGTCAGCGGTTCCATGCGCACCCGGGACATCGACGGCGGCTCCCGGATGGCCGCGGCGAAGCAGGCGTTCAACGAGGTGCTCGACGCGACCCCGGAGGAGGTCCGGCTCGGCATCCGCACCCTGGGCGCCAACTACCGTGGCGACGACCGCAAGGAGGGCTGCAAGGACACGGAGCAGCTGTACCCGGTCGGCCCGCTGAACCGGACCGAGGCGAAGACGGCGGTGGCCACGCTGGCGCCGACCGGCTGGACGCCGATCGGGCCCGCGCTGCTGAAGGCGGCGGACGATCTGAACGGCGGTGACGGCACCCGCCGTATCGTCCTGATCAGCGACGGCGAGGACACCTGCCAGCCGCTCGACCCCTGCGAAGTGGCGCGGGAGATAGCGGCCAAGGGCATCGGACTGACCATCGACACCCTCGGCCTGGTACCGGACGCCAAGACCCGCGACCAGCTCAGCTGCATCGCGGACGCGACCGGCGGCACCTACACCTCCGTACGGCACAAGGAGGAGCTGAGCGACCGGGTCGGCCAGTTGGTCGACCGGGCGGCCGATCCGGTGGTCACGCCGGTGGCGACCGAGGGCGCGGCCCAGTGCGAGAAGGCGCCGGTGCTCAAGTCCGGGCTCTACACCGACCGTGCGGAGTTCGGGCGGCAACGCTGGTACAAGGTGAGTGTCAACCCCGGCCAGGAACTGCGTACTTCGGTGAGCGTGGCGGCCGACCGGGCCGTCAACCCCGACTACGGGGTGCTGCTGCGAGCGGTTACCTCGCACGGGCGGGAGATCGTGCGCGGTGAGGCGGCGGGCAACGGCCGTACGGATGTGATCTCCACCGGGCTGCGGTATCCGAAGCCGGAGAGCGACGACGACACGGCGCCCGCGGAGACCGTGTGCCTGCAGGTCACCCAGTCGTTCTCGGCGGGGGCGGGGGTGAAGACCACGCCCGGTCTGCCGCTGGAGCTGACCGTCGACGTCGTGGACGGGCCGTCGGGCCACCACGACGTGGCCTCCTTCGGGCTCGGCCGCGGCTGGTGGCTGCTGGGCGCCCTGGTGCTGGTCGGCTTCCTGGCGGGCCTGCTGTGGGGCTGGTTGCCGCGCTGGCGGGTCGCGGTCTGGAGGACGAACTGATGCGGATCACACGTACGCTGGGCGCCGCACTGCTGGCGCTGGGGCTGGCCGCCGGGCCGGCCGCCGCCGACTCCTCGCCCTCCCCGAGCGCCTCCGGCGACGGTAAGGCGCCCACCCAGGCGGGCACCTCGTTCCGTACGGCGACGGAGATCGAGCAGGGGCAGCAGGCCACCGCCTCCGGCTCCACCGGCGACTACCTGTACTGGTCGTTCCCGGCGGACACCGGGCAGCGCCCCACCGTCAAGGCGACGGTCAAGCTCCCGGACACGCACGGCTCGCAGACCTGGCAGCTCGACGTGTACGACGGGCTGCGGCGCCGCCAGGCATGCCAGTACGGAGCCCAGACCCGCACCGCCGCGCAGGGCGCCTCCTCGGTCGAGCTGGCCTGTGTGCTGCGCACGGTACGCGGCTGGTCTGAGCCGTGGGCCGACGACCCGCTGCCGGGCACGTACTACGTCCGGCTGACCGTGGTGGGCCTCGGCGCCTCCGACCTCGGTCTGCCGGTGAGCGCCGAGGTCCGCGTCGACTCCAAGGACATCGGCGGTGCGGCGGCGGTGGACGGCTCGCTGGGCAAGCCCCTCGTCCCCGGGATCGCCGTCAACACCGAGGAGGACGAGGACGGTTCGAAGTCGGCGGTGCTGTCCAGCTTCGGCTCGGACGACGGCTGGTCCTCCGGCTGGTGGTCCGACCGCTGGGTGTGGACCGCGATCGGCGGCATCCTGGCCGCGCTCGCCGGCATCGGCGGGTACGCGCTGACACGGGGCACGGGACGGCCGTCCCGGGTGCCACCGAGCGTGTGAGCCGACGTAGGTGAAGGCCCGCCTGATCGGCGGGCCTTCCGTTTCGCCCACCCGCCCCCGACTCGGTCGGCCGGATACCCGGCGTCCGGGGGGCGGCCCGTTTTCACGCCTCCCGGAGCGCCTTGGCGAGCGTGCCGTCGCCGGTCACGGTGACCCGTCCGGCCCGGACGGCGTCGGCCAGGGTCGACTCCCCGCGGGAAACGGCCTCACAGGTCGCGGTGTCCAGATCGAGCCGCGCGTCGACCGCCCCGGGGGCGGGCCCGTCGCCGTACACCGGGCCCTCCTCGGCGCCGACGCGCAGATGGAAGTCCCCTTCCTCCAGACGGACTTCGACCAGCCCCTCCCCCTCCAGGGCCCGCAGCAGCGGCAGCGCGAACCAGTGCGCTCGCACCGCGTCGGTCGGGCGCCGCTCCCCCAGTTCTCCCTCGCCCCACTTCCCGAGCGCCTGTAGTACGGGCAGCAACTGCCTTCCTCGCATCGTGAGTTCGTACACGTACGCCGCGCCGGGCGGGAGCAACCGCCGACGGGTGGTGAGCCCGTCGCGTTCCATGTCCTTGAGCCGGGAGGCGAGCACGTCCGTGCTCACGCCGGGCAGGTCCGCGTGCAGGTCCGTGTAGCGGCGCGGGCCGGCGAGCAACTCCCGGACGATCAGCAGGGTCCAGCGGTCGCCGACGAGGTCGAGGGCGCGGGCGGCGGAGCAGTACTGGTCGTAGCTTCGGCGAGGTGACATGCGACGCAGTCTAGACATGTCGTTGGACTTTCCAAGCTCCCACTTGGTAAAACCAAGCAACATCGGATACCGGAGGGGAAGCGGCGCATGGAGTTCCGGCAGTCGAACAAGCTCAGCGAGGTCTGCTACGAGATCCGCGGCCCGGTGATCGAACACGCCAACGCGCTGGAGGAGGCGGGGCACAGCGTGCTGCGCCTGAACACCGGCAATCCCGCGGCCTTCGGCTTCGAGGCGCCGGAGGAGATCCTCCAGGACATGATCCGGATGCTGCCGCGGGCCCACGGCTACACGGACTCGCGCGGCGTCCTCTCCGCGCGCCGCGCGGTCGCCCAGCGCTACCAGAACGTGGGGCTCGAAGTCGACGTCGACGACGTCTACCTGGGCAACGGCGTCTCGGAGCTGGTGTCCATGGCCGTACAGGCCCTGGTCGAGGACGGCGACGAGATCCTCATCCCCGCACCGGACTTCCCCCTCTGGACCGCCGTGACGACCCTCGCGGGCGGCAAGGCGGTCCACTACCTGTGTGACGAACAGGCCGACTGGAACCCGGACCTGGCCGACATGGCGTCGAAGATCACGGACCGGACCAAGGCCGTGGTCATCATCAACCCCAACAACCCGACGGGCGCGGTGTACCCGAAGGAGGTCGTCGAGGGCATCCTGGACCTCGCCCGCCGGCACGGTCTGATGGTCCTCGCCGACGAGATCTACGACCAGATCCTGTACGACGACGCCGTCCACCATTCGGCCGCCGCGCTCGCCCCCGACCTGGTGGTGCTCACCTTCTGCGGCCTGTCGAAGACCTACCGGGTGGCGGGTTTCCGCTCCGGGTGGCTGGTCGTGACGGGCCCGAAGCAGCACGCGAAGGACTACCTGGAGGGCCTGACCATGCTGGCCTCCATGCGCCTGTGCGCCAACGCGCCCGCCCAGTACGCCATCCAGGCCGCGCTCGGCGGCCGCCAGTCCATCCGTGAGCTGACCATGCCCGGCGGCCGGTTGTACGAGCAGCGGAATGTGGCCTGGGAGAAGCTCAACGAGATCCCCGGCGTGTCCTGTGTGCAGCCCAAGGGTGCGCTGTACGCCTTCCCGCGCATCGATCCCAAGGTCCACGCGATCCACGACGACGAGAGGTTCGTCCTCGACCTGCTGCTGCGGGAGAAGATCCAGGTCGTCCAGGGCACCGGCTTCAACTGGCCCTCCCCCGACCACTTCCGCATCCTCACCCTGCCGCACGCGGACGACCTCGAGGCGGCGATCGGCCGGATCGGACGGTTCCTCAGCGGATACCGGCAGTAGTGGCCCGTTTCGCGCGTCTGTGCGAAGATCACCCCGCATGACCAGGGGGACTGTCGCGGCGTACGGCCCACACGAGCCGCCGGTACGCGCCTGACCAGCGCCGCACCGCGCCGCCGTCCCCTCCGGTCCGATTCCGTCGATCAGGGGGGAGCACCATGTTCTCGCACGGAAGACGCCCGTCCGCGTACGGCGGCGGGCGCCGGGCGGCCGTCGCCGCTCTGTGCGCGGCGGCGCTCGGGCTCGCCGCTCCGGCCGCCCGGGCCGGGTCGCCCGCGCCGCCGTCGCCCACCGCCGGGCAGGAGGCGCGGGACGCCGCCCGGTACTGGACCGCCCAGCGCATGGCGGACGCGCAGCCGCTGGACGCGGTCCGCACCGCGCCGTCCGGGGCCGTGCGGCCGGGCAGCGCGGCGGCGCGGCGGCCCCAGGGCACGATGTTCAAGGGGACCCGCCTGGTAGGGACGTTCTTCGGTTCCGACGGGCCGCGCGGCACCACCTGGCACTGCACCGGCAGCGTGATCGACACCCCGGCGCGGAACATCGTCCTCACCGCGGCCCACTGCGCGCTGAGCATGAAGAGCGACTACCTCTTCGTGCCGAAGTTCGTGAAGGGAGCGGGCCCCGACCAGCAGCCGTACGGCGTCTTCCACATCCAGCGGGTGTTCACCGACCCGCGCTACCAGCCCGACCGGGGGTCGACGACCACCAAGAAAGCCTCGTCCGACCTGGACACCGCGTTCGCACGCGTCTCGGCCAACCAGCACGGCACGTCCCTCCAGGACGCCGTGGGCGGCGGGCTGACCTTCACCCGGCCGTCCGGCTACACCCACCAGAAGGTCACCGTCGTCGGTTACCCCGCGCACCGGCACAACAGCGCCGGACGCGCCGTCAAGTGCACCGTGCCGACGAGGCAACTGCGCGGCTACCGGCAGATGTCGATGACCTGCGGCGGCTACTACGGCGGTGTGTCCGGCAGCCCGTGGATCACCGACTACAAGGACGACGCGCGCTCCGGCCACGTCATCGGCAACCTCGGCGGTTACAACGGCGGCGGCAACGACGCGAACGTCGACTACATCAGCTACGCCCCCGCGTTCGGCGCCGACGCCGCGAACCTCCTCGGTTACGCCGTGGCCGACCAGGCCCCGCCCGCCGACCTGCCCCCGTATCAGGGCCTGGCGGGGAAGCTGGCGGGAGGCGCGGCACGCTGGCGGAAGGCCGCTCTCATGACCTCCGGCGACTACACGGGCGACCGGCGCGGCGACCTGCTCGTGGTCTGGTCCGACGGTGAGGTCACCCTGCATCCCGGCGACGGCAAGGGCGGGTTCCGCACCGAGAAGCGGCTGCGGAAGGCCAACGCCACCTGGACGCACGCCCGGACCCTCACCGGCGGGAACTTCACCGACGGCGATCGGTCCGGCCTGCTGGTGTGCTGGTCCGACGGTGAGGTCACCCTCTACCCGGACCTCGGCGCCTCCGGCTTGGGGCGGGAGATCCGGATGGCGCGCCCCGGCTCCGGGTGGAAGAAGGCCGTACAGATGACGGCCGGGCAGTTCCACGGCGGCAAGGGCGCCACCGACCTGCTGGTCCGCTGGACCGACGGCCGGGTGACCGTGTACACCGGGGTCGGTGCCGGCCCCTTCGGCACGGCGAAGCAGCTCCGCGCGGCGAACGGCACCTGGACCAAGGCAGCCCTGCTGACCGGCGGGAACTTCGGCCGCACGGCCGACTGGGACATCCTCGTGCGCCGGACGGACGGCGCCCTCGACACCTACGCGGCCACCTCGGCCGTGAAGCTCGGCACCAAGGCACCGCTGCGCGGCCCGAACGGTCTCTGGAAGCTCGCCCGGGTCATGACGGCCGGTGACTTCACCGCCGACCACGTCGGCAACGACCTGGTCGTCCGCTGGTCCGACGGGGAGACCACCTTGTACGCCGACACGCGGACCCAGGCCCTCGGCACCGAGCACACGCTGGTTCACCCCGGCACCTGACCACACCGCACATCTTCCAGGGGGAACGATGCGAACGACGACTCGACTGGCCGGCGGCCTGGCCGTCCTCACGGCCGGCCTGGCCCTGACATCCTGCGCCACCACCACGACCGCCGAATCGGACGCGGCGGTACCGCCGTGCCGGACCTCTTCGCTGAAGTGGACGCTGAGCCTGCTCGACAGCGCGGACAAGGACGGCAAGCGGCCCAACGCCCGGCTGACCGCCGCCAACAAGGGCCCCGGAACCTGTGTGTTCGACGGTTATCCGGGCGTGGAGATCCACAACGGGAAAGCGGAGACCATCGACGGTGCCGGCCGGGGCCACGCCGCGTCCCTCTCCGTGCCCGGGAAGGCCACCGTGGTCATCGACCTCCGTTACACGCCCCGCGGCGCCAAGGGCGCGGGCCTGTACTGCGTACGGCAGAGCGATGCGGTGGTCTGGGCCCCGCACGACACCCACCGCGCGGTCGTCCCCGTCGTGGACGCGCACCGGAAGACCGGGGCGATCGACGCCTGCGGGGAGACGATGGCCCTGGAGCCTCCGCGGCGGACGCCGGCCGGATCCTGAGGGCTCCGCAGCGCACCGCGGCCCGCCGCCCGTGCTCCCGCACCGAAAACGGGTCGTGAAGGGAAGGGCGCGCCGCGCCGCCCTGTTGGTGGACTCCGTAGGTGATCACCGAACGGGTACACCCGGCGCCGGTTCGGCTTCCCCTCGGGGGTGGGCGCCGCCGTGGAGAACGGCCGTCTGGCCCAGTCCGTCCTGCGGGCGGCGGCCGCCCTGTGACACCGTGCTGACAGACGAGCGGGAAGGGCGCTGACGTGGGTGACCTCTTTCTCGTCCGGCACGGTGAGACCGAGTGGTCGCGGTCCGGACGGCACACCGGCTGGACCGACGTACCCCTCACCGAGCACGGGCGGGAGGAGGCGCGCCGGCTGGTCCCGCTGATCCGCTCGCACCGGATCGGCGCCGCCTTCGTCAGCCCCCTGCAGCGGGCCCGGGAGACCGCCCGGCTCATCGGCATCCACGACGCCCGGGTCGACACCGACCTGCGTGAATGGGACTACGGCGGGTACGAGGGCGTGACCACCGTGGAGATCCAGCGGACCCGGCCCGGCTGGTTCCTGTTCACGGACGGGGTCGCGCCCGGGCCGCCCGAGCATCCGGGCGAGACCGCGGAGCAGGTCGGGAAGCGCGCCGACCGCGTGCTGGGCAAGGTCGATGCCGCCCTCGCCGACACCGAGGGGGTCGTCGTCCTGGTCGCCCACGGCCATTTCCTGCGCGTCCTCACCGCCCGCCGCCTGGGACTCCCGCCACACCACGGGGCCCTCTTCCAGCTGGCCACGGGCACCCTGTGCCGAATCGGCACCGAGCACGGGCGACCGGTGGTGGCGGGGTGGAACATCCGGCCGCGGGAGTAGAGCGGGGGGCGGCCGGCTTCGCGCCCTCGTTGTCAGACCCGGGCCGTACTCTGCGAATGGGCCGTCTGCCGGGCGGCGCCCCAAGCAGCGGGCACCGGGAGGAGCGTTGTGACACGACCGCCGACCGCCGCCCAGCGGCGGGTGATCGAGGCCGCCGATCCGGTCACCGGCCGGCTGCGGGGCACGGAGGCGCAGCTCGCGGCGCTGGTGAAGCGGGGACTCGCCTTCCGGCATCCGCGGCCGCCGCACGATCACTTCCTGACCCCTGCCGGGCACCGGATACGCGAGGTGGCGCCGGAAGCCGCGGAGGAGCCCGCGGTACCGCAGGAGTCCGCGCCGTCGACGGGGGTGTTCGCGGCCCGCGTCGGCGGTGAGGAGGAGGCCCCGCCGCCGGGGCCGGCGCGGCTGCGCGAGGTGCACAGCGCCTGGCAGGGGCTGCTGGAGCTGCGCCGGATGACCCATCCCGACGGTGCCGTGGACCGGCCGTGCGGCTGGGAGCGTACGCATCTGGTGCGGGCCGCGGCGCTGGCCCTGGAGGCGGCGGGACACCGCCCGGCGGGCGGGGGCGCGGACGGGTACCGGGTACGGGCGACCCCGCAGCCGGAGGCGGTCGCGGTGTACGCGCCGGACGCGGAGACGCTGGCGGCCTGCGCGGCGACGCTGGAGCGGGCCGGATGGCAGGCGGGCGAGTACACCGAGCCGCGGACGAGGGCGCGCTATCTGCTGGCCTCGCCGCGCCGGGCGTGACCGGCGTGCCAAGATCGGTCGACCGGTGATCCGAACGCGAGAAGGGCAAGCAGTGGCCGAACCGTTTTCCGTCCGTGTGACCGTCCGCGGCTACGAGACCGACGTGCAGGGACATCTCAACCAGGCCGTGTACCTCAACTACGCGGAGCACGCCCGCTGGTCGCTGCTCCAGGCGGCCGGGGTGAGCCAGGCCCGGCTCGTGGGCCGGGGTGTGGGCCCGGTGGCGCTGGAGACGACGATCCGCTACCGGCGTGAGCTGCTCGCCGGCGACGAGGTCGACGTGACGTGTGAGTTCGAGTGGGGTGGCGGCAAGACCTTCCGGATCCGGCAGGAGATACGCAAGACCGACGGCACCGTGGCGGCCGAGGTCACCGCGGTGGGCGGTCTGCTGAACCTGCAGGAGCGCAAGCTGCTCGCCGATCCACGGGAGGTGTTCAAGGAGCTGGCGACGGACCTCGGCCTGTTCGGCCTGTAACCGGCCTCCGGTCTACGCGTCGAGCAACCGCGGCTGGTGCTCGGCGTCGTAGGCCGCCCGCGCCTCGGCGATGTACACCCGGTTGCGATCGGCCCAGTCGGTCAGCCGTGTGCTGCCGGGGGCACCGAGCGAGCGGCGTCGAGCAGGACCGCCAGGTACCGGACCAGGATCCGGCCGGTGGCCGTGCGTCGACGACGGACTCGGCGTTGAGGTGGTCGCAGAGGGCCGCGGCGCTCCTCACGGCGGAGGTGAACGCCGCGGACACCCGGCGCACGTGCTCGAACCATTCGCGCCGGGGGTCGGCTCACGGTTCCGTCGTGGTTCCGGTCCCCAGCAGGGCGAGGCCCAGGGGGGTGATGAGGTGCAGTACGGATCCGCCTCGTCGCGTGGTGGTGATCAGTTTGGCGTTCCGGAGCACCGTGGCGTGCTGGCTGGCGGCCGCGACCGAGACGCCGAGGCGGCGGGCCAGCTCCGTCGTCGTGCTGCCTTCCGCCGTCACGCGCAGCGCGGCGGCTCGCGTGCGGCCGAGCAGTGATTCCAGGTTCCGGCCGGGGGTGCCGTCCGCCTCGGCCGGTCCGGTACCGGTCAGCGGCTCGCGGAGGGCCGGCACGGTCAGCCGGGGCGGCTGCGTGATGTCTAACGGGTCCCACAGAAGGCTCACGGCGCGCGGCGAGAAGACAGTGGGAGTGATGAGCAGTCCTCTGCCTCGTAGATGCACCTCCACCCGACGCGGGTAGGGAGCTTCCAGGACGGGCGGACGCCAGCGGACCAGGGGTGCGCAGAGTGAGCGCAGCAGCAGGTCGACGCCTCCCTCGAGCACCAGGTTCGTGTAGCGGGAGGACAGCGCGACGAGTTCGGACCGCCCCTTGTGCCAGTAGGGCTCGACGGCCAGTCGATGGCAGGCGCGCACGGCCGCGGCGAGCTCCCGCCGCGCCTCGCGGTCCCCCTCGGACAGCCTCCTGGCCCACGGCAGGTGCCTGGGATGGAAGTCAACGCCTTGGAACTCTCGGCTCAGCCGGGACACGGGTGCGTGCAGCAGGTTGTCCACGGCGTGGTCCAGGGACGGCACATCACCCATCAGGGCCAGCAGGTCGAGCCCCGGGCCGCGCACCGGAAGCAACGATGTCAACGGGCGCGTGTCCGCCCCCATCCGGCCCGCGACCGCCGACCGCCACGGGCGGAAGTGCGGAAGCTCCCGGTGCTCCCGCAGCAGTTCCAGGCTGTAGTAGGTCTCCGCCGCGACTCCGATCGTCGCGGCCAGACGGGTCCGCACGAGGTCTTCCGACGTGAAGTGGATGCGTAGCACTGACCTGACCCCCTGCCAGAGCGCTGGAGCACGTCCGCGCACCCCGAGCATTCCCCGGCCGGCTCACCGCACGCCTTTCCTTCACCTCACTCATCACAGCGGAACAAGTCAGGCTCGAAAAGGCTCAAGGATCCGGGCAATCGCCGGATCCTTGGGCCTTTTCGGCCGGCCCGCACAACTCAACCGTCACCGAGAAGCTGTGGATCGGAGATGGTTACGAGACGACGCAGCCGGCCCCACCGACGTAGTTCGCGTCCCTGATCTGACTCTTGAGGCCGAGCCGCGTTTCGCCGGGTGGCACGCAGATGGTCCTGTCGAACCCCCGGACGACGTCGAGCTTGATCTTGATTGTGGTGGGACCGCAGTGGTTGTAGTACGCGATTTCCCTGCCCGCGTAGTACCCGCACGGCGAGGCGGCGGCTCGAGTGCCGGCCTCATCGGTGCTGGTGTCACCGGCGTTCGCGGGGGTGATCGAGCTCATCACCGCGGCGGAGCCGAGGACGGCGACCGCCACCCATCGCCGCATGCCATTGACCCGTAAATTCTTCATTCTCGCCACACTCCGCTTCGTGTCTGATGACTCGGACAATGAGCTGTCTCATCGCGCCAGGATGATCCGCCCCTTTGCCGTAGCACACACTGGCAGGCGCCATCTCTCACCGACAAGCCTCTAAGTGACGACTTAAAGCCGCAGGCGAAGCCGCTTCTCTCTGTTCGCCGGCCCGGCCCGGCACGGTGCCCTCCGGCAGGCGTGTCCTCCGACTTCCGCACCCGCACGCTGCGCAGAGCATTGGACGCGACGGTGCAGGCCGCTCTGCGACCGCCGAGGAGGGCTTGATGAAACCCGTGCCGGGCGGGCGCACGCGGCTGAATCCGGATGCCCGGCCGGTACCCGGCGGACGGAGTCGCCGGCCGTCCTCAGGACATCGCCGGGTTCTGCCGGGTCGGCACCGGGACCTGGTTGAAGCCGTAGTACAGGGCGAGCAGGCCGTGCGCGGCCAGGGTCAGGGGCGCGGAGACGAAGGCCAGACCGACGGCCAGCGGGTAGCCCAGGGAGCCCAGCGCGAAGCGGATTCGGGTCGCCCGGGCCGCCGGGACGTCCACGCGGGCGTCGAAGAGGTGACCGGTGCGGGTCAGATGCCACCACAGGGCCTGGAAGGCGAGGGCCATGGCCACCATGACCAGGCTGTAGACAGCGGCCGCCGCGTGCGAGGCGGTGTCCTCGCGCAGATACTCGGCGAGCATCGCGGTCGGCCAGGGCACCGCCGCCACGACCATGAGCAACAACAGGTTCAGAAACATCAGCGTCCGGTCGACCTGGGCCACATGGCTGAATATCTGGTGATGATTGACCCACATGATGCCGATGACCAGGAAGCTCACCGCGTAGGCGGTGTACGAGGGCCACTGCGCGCCCAGTGCGTGCCACAGACCGCCGTGTTCACCCGCCTCCGGCACCTTGATGTCCAGGACGAGCAGGGTGATGGCGATGGCGAAAACCCCATCGCTGAAGGCCTCGACACGGCCGGATTCGTTCATGGCATCCAGGGTGCACCCTGGCGGGCGGGGACACGGCATGGTTTTCCGTACTCGCCCGCACGACCCTGCGTGCGGGGTGGTTCAGTGTGCGGCGGCGATCTCCTCCCCCGCCTCCATCGGAGGGGTGACGTCGTGGGCCTCACGCCCCTTGCCGAGGTGATTGAAGAGCAGGTTGAGGACGACGGCCGTCACACAGCCCGTGGAGATGCCGGAGTCCAGGACGATCTTCGCGGGCCCGGGGAAGGAGTGGTAGAACTCCGGCGCGGTGATCGGGATGATCCCGACGGCGAGGGACACGGCCACGATCAGGACGTTGTTGTCCCTGTCGAGGCCGGCCCGCACCAGGGTCTGGATGCCGCTCGCGGCGACCGAGCCGAACAGGACGATGCCGGCGCCGCCGAGGACCGGGCGGGGTACGACCGCGATGAGGGATGCGGCCATCGGGCACAGCCCCATCAGGACCAGGAAGCCGCCGCCGGTCGCGACGACGTACCGGCTGCGGATCCTGGTCATCGCCACCAGGCCGATGTTCTGGGCGAAGGCGCTGCACATGAAGCCGTTGAAGAGTGGACTGAGCGCCGAGCCGAGGGTGTCGGCGCGCAGGCCCGCCGCGATGGTCGGCTCGTCGGCGGGTCGTTCGACGATCTCGCCGAGTGCCAGCATGTCGGCGGTCGACTCGGTCATCGAGACCACCATCACCACGCACAGCGAGAGGATGGCGGCGAACTGGAACTGGGGGGCGCCGAAGTGGAACGGGGTCGGGAAACCCACCGCGTCGGCGTCCGCGACGGGGCCGAAGTCCGTGACGCCGAACGGGATCGCCACGAGTGTGCCGACGGTCAGGCCGAGCAGGACGGCGATCTGCTTGACGAAACCGCGGGCGAAGCGGCGCAGCAGCAGGACGATGAGCAGGGTGATGCCGGCGAGGGTGAGGTAGGTCGTCGAACCGTAGTCGGCGGCCTTGGGGTCGGGGCCCTGGGCCCAGCCGAAGGCGACCGGCAGCAGCGAGACGCCGATCAGGGTGATGACGGAGCCGGTGACGACGGGCGGGAAGAAGCGGACGGCCTTGCTGAAGAAGGGGGCGGCGAGGAACCCGAGGAAGCCGGCGACGATGACCGCGCCGAAGATGATCGGCAGGGCGTCGGACTTGTCCTCGGTGGACGCGACGACCGCGGTCATGGGGGCGACACCGGCGAAGGTGACGCCGTTGACGAAGGGCAGCCGGGCACCGATCTTCCAGATGCCCAGGGTTTGGAGGAAGGTGGCGAGGCCCGCGGTGAACAGGCAGGCGCCGGTGAGGAACGTCAGGTCGGTCGCGGAAAGGCCCACGGCCGCGCCGACGATCAGGGGTGGGGCGACGACTCCGGCGTACATGGCGGCCACGTGCTGCAGGCCGCTGGTCGCCATTTTGAGGGCGGGGAGTTTCTCGTCGACAGGATGGGCGGCCACGGCGGCTCCTCCGGGCGGTTAACACGTCGTCGTCGACGTGGGTTTCAGGGAGGTGGTGCGGGTGGTCATGGGGGTACCTCCTGCTCGAGCGCAGCCGAGAGCTTGGGGGAGGGACCGTGACGGGGGTGGCACATGAGCGGTGAGCGGTGAAGAGGTGCGGGGGTGACCGGCTCCGGGGCGCGCGCGTCCGCACGTGCCCCGGAGCCGGCCTGCCGTGGATCCCGCTCGGATCCACGGTCCCGGCCGGGAACCGTCCCTTCCCGGCCGGAGTCCTGTGGCGGACCGGTCCTGCGGCGGCCGGCCCGATGGCTCCCGCGGATCAGGCCTGGGCGGCGATCCGGGCGAGGCGCTGGGCCTCCTCGCGGGTGGAGCGGGCGACGGCGTCCTCGTCGACGGTCAGCAGACGGCCGTTGTCGACGATCTGCCGGCCACCCACGAAGGAGGCGGTGACCGGGGCCGCGGCGCCGAACACGAGCGCGGTCACCGGGTCGGCGATGGAGGCGTGGGCGAGGGTGTCCATTTTCCACAGCACCACGTCGGCCAGCTTGCCGGGCTCCAGCGAGCCGATCTGCCCGGCCCGGCCAAGGACCTGGGCGCCGCCGTGGGTGCCGAGCCGCAGCGCCTGGCGGGCGCCCAGCGCGGCCTCACGGTGTGCGCCGAGGCGGTTGATCAGCAGGGCGTTGCGGAGTTCGGTGTGGAGTTCGCCGGACTCGTTGGAGGCGGTGCCGTCGACGCCGAGGCCGACGGGCACGCCTGCCTTGAGCATGTCAGGGACGCGGGCGATACCGGCCGCGAGGCGGGCGTTGGACGAGGGACAGTGGGCGACACCGGTGCCGGTGCGGGCGAAGGCGGCGATGTCGGAGTCGTTCATGTGGACGCAGTGCGCCATCCACACGTCCTCACCGAGCCAGCCCGTGGACTCGAAGTAGTCGGTGGGGCCCATGCCGAACAGCTCGTGGCAGAACCTCTCCTCCTCCATGGTCTCCGAGCCGTGGGTGTGCAGCCGTACGCCCAGCCGCCGGGCCAGCTCGGCGCCGTCACGCATGAGTTCGGTGGAGACGGAGAACGGCGAGCAGGGGGCGACCGCCACCTGGGTCATGGCGTCGAAGGAGGCGTCGTGGTGCTTCTTGACGGTCTCCTCGGTCGCGGCGAGCGCACCGTCCAGCGTCTCGACGGCGAAGTCCGGCGGCAGACCGCCGTCCTTCTCGCTGCGGTCCATCGAGCCGCGGGCCAGCGTGAAGCGGACACCCATCTCGGCGGCGGCCCGGATGATCGAGCCGGACAGGTCGCCGGAGCCCTGCGGATAGACGTAGTGGTGGTCCATGGCGGTGGTGACGCCGCCGCGGGCCATCATGGCGAGGGACCCCTGCGCGGCCGCGTACGTCATCTGCTCGTCGATGCGCGCCCAGGTCGGGTAGAGCGCGACGAGCCAGTTGAACAGGTTGTGGTCGGTGGCCAGACCCCGGGTGATCCACTGGTAGAAGTGGTGGTGGGTGTTGACCAGGCCGGGCGTGGCCAGATGGCCGCTCGCGTCGATCCGGCGCACCACGTTCTCGAGGCCTTCGGGGGCCTTGCCCGCGCCGACCGACTCGATCCGGTCGCCGGCGAGTACCAGGTGTCCACAGGCGTACTCGGTGTCGCCCGCGTCCACGGTCGCGATCGCGCAGTTCTCGATGACGATGCGCTGGGCTGCCGATGGTGCCATGGGGCTTCCTTGTCTTTCAGTGGCGGCCCGTGGACCGGGAGTGTCCACGGGGAGGGCACGGCAGGACCCTAGGAGGATTTGAGTGCCGGAGCCGTCCGGCTCCGGGTGCCGAGATGTGGAACAAGACGTTGAGCGGGACCGTGGCCGGCGCTCCTGCGCTGATCCGCAGGGTGCACCGGCGGGGTGGAACCCGGGGCTGTGGCGGGCCCCTTCGCAGGCTGTGCCATTCTGTTCCCTCCGGTGTGGCGGGCCCCTGGCCCGGGTGGGGGCCGGGCCCGCGTCCCGCGTCAGAGGTTGGTCATGTCGACCGGGATACGGGCCTCACAGCCGTCCCGCAGGATGGTGGCCTCGATGAGGCCGTAGGGGCGGTCGGCGGCGAAGTAGACCTCGTTGTCGTTCTTCAGTCCGAACGGCTCCAGGTCCACCAGGAAGTGGTGCTTGTTCGGCAGCGAGAAGCGGACCTCGTCGATCTCGCCGCGGTTGTTGATGATGCGCGCGCCCATCTGGTACAGCGTCTGCTGCAGCGAGAGGGAGTACGTCTCGGCGAAGGCCTGGAGCATGTGCTTCCTGACCTGCTCGTAGGACTTCTCCCAGTTGGGCGCCTTCTGTTCGTCGTCGGTCCAGTTGAACCGCCAGCGGCCGGAGACCTGGGTGGCCAGGATGCGGTCGTACGCCTCCTGCAGGGTGGTGTACTTGTCCTTGACGTAGCCCCAGAACTCGGAGTTGGTCGAGTTCATCACGACCAGGTCCTTCAGTCCGGAGACGACCTCCCACTTCTCACCGTCGTAGGTGATCTGGGTCAGCCGGGTCTCCTGGCCCTTGCGGACGAAGGAGTGCTTGACCTCGTCGGCGCCGATGAACTTGGAGTTGGCGTCGGAGGTCTCGATCCGCTCCCAGGCGTACTCCTCGATGCGGATCCGGGCGCGGTGGATCGGCTCCTGCGAGGTGACGAAGTGGCGGGCGAGATGGATTCCGAACTGCTCGGCGGACTCGATGCCGTACTCCTTGGCGAACGCGTACACCGTGTTCTTGGTGGTGTCGGTCGGCAGGACGTTGGCGTTGGAGCCGGAGTAGTGGACCTCCTCCATGTCGCCGCTCAGCGCCACGGACACGTTGAGGTCCTTGATGTGGTGGGTGGCGCCGTCCCGCGTGATCCTGACGACTCGGTTCTCGGCCTTGCCGTACTGGTTCTGCCCCAGGATCACAGGGCGGGCAGGGCGGGAATTGACGGTCATGTAGCTAGCTCCCTCGGTAAACGGAGTAGCCGAACGGGTTGAGCAGCAACGGCACGTGGTAGTGCTCGCCCGGTACGACGGCGAACGTGATCGCCACCTCCGGGAAGAACACGCCAGGTCCGCTGTCCCGATTCGCGGGGGCGTCCTGCTGCGCATCGGCTTGCTTCTTCTCGAAATACGCCTCGACGGCGAAGTCGAGCCGTACGTGGGTCGTCCCCGCCGGCAGTGCCGGCAGGTCCTTGCACCGGCCGTCGGCGTCGGTCGCGGATCCGCCGAGCGCCTGCCAGTCCGCATCCCGGCCGGCGCGGGCGGCGAGGTGGACGGCGACGCCCTCGGCGGGGCGGCCGACGGAGGTGTCCAGGATGTGCGTGGACACGGAGGCGGTGGTGCTGGTGCTCATGGTGTCAGGCGTCCTCTTCGACGAGTCGGGCCAGTCGGATGCGGTTGATCTTGCCCAGTTCGGTGCGGACGATCTCCCGCTCCTGTTCCGGCGCGTTGCCGATCCGCTCCCTGACCGCGTCCCGCATCTGCTCGGCGGTCCTTCCGGTGGCGCAGATGAGGAACACATGACCGAACCTGTCCTGATAGGCCAGGTTGAGGTCGAGCATCTCGGCCTTGAGTTCCTCGGAGGCGCCGGCCATGCCGCGCTGTTCGCGGGCGGAGGTCGGGTCGCCGGGCTTGGGGCGCCCGATCGGCGGGTGCCCGGCCATCGCCTCTTCGAGGTCCGCGGTGGTCAGCTCGGCCATGGCGGCGTCGCTGGCGGTGCAGAGGTCCTCCACGGTGGCGTACGGGCGGGCGGCGAGCAGTCGCCGGGCCCACTCGGTGGACGCGCACGCCTCGTGGAGGGTGGCGAGCGCCGCGTGCTCCTCCAGGTCGTTGAACCGGGCCAGGCCCGGGGGCGTGGAAGTCGAAGTCACGGGAGCCTCCGTGGCCGGAAACGGCCTTCGTGCGGAACGGGCTGCCGATAGCTAACGCCCTCGGAAACACCACGTCAACACTTTGTTGAAAAATCGGTGGTGGCCAGTCCGGGTGCGCCCGCCCTCTCCCGGCGGCTCTCAGCCCTCTTTCTCGCGGTTGAGGTAGTTGTAGACGGTGAAGCGGCTCACCCCGAGCGCGCTCGCCACGGTCTCCACGCCGTGCCGTACGGAGAACGCGCCGCGGGCCTCCAGTATCCGTACGATCTCCTGCTTCGCCTTGCGGTCCAGCTCGGCGAGGGGCTTGCCCCGCTTACGCTCCATGGCCGCCAGGATGTGGTCGAGCGAATCCGCCAGCTGGGGCAGGCGTACGGCGACGACGTCGACGCCCTCCCAGGCGAGGACGACGTCCTCGGGACCGGCCTCGTCCGGCGGGAGCATCTCCCCGCCCATGGCGTCGACCAGCGGCTTCACGGCCGTGATGAAGGGCTCGTCCCCGGTCACCTATCGCCCTCCCCGATCACGTTGACCTGGAGCGAGACCCGGGTGGCGCCGGCCTCCAGGGTCTTGCGCAGCAGGGCGTCCACGGCCGTGAGCACCGCGTCGGCAGCGCCCTCCACGGTGTTGCCGAACGGGCCGACGTCCACCGCGTCCAGCTTCGCCGCCTCGACGACCTCGCGGGCGACCAGCGCGTGCGCGGGCGCCTCGTCGAGATCGAAGGGCTCGGTCGTGAACTCCACTCTCAGTCGCACTGTGCCCCCATGGCATCTGTTCCGACCCGCGCGTTCCGGCGGGCCGGCGATCGGGGTCGGTGACCGCCCCGACCGCTTGGTGAGACCTTAACGGACCCCGCGTGCGTCGCCCGCTCCCGCGAAGGCCCCCGCCGGATCCGCCCCGCTCCGCGCGACGGACCCGCCGTCCGGCCGCGTAGAGCAGACGACGGATTCACTCACGGAAGGGACTGCACAGTGACAGCGCGTGCACTCAAGGCGGCACGGAGAGGTGCCAGGAGTACGGCGGTCGCGGCGGCGGCGATGGCCGCACTGACCGCGTCGCAGGCGCCGGGGGCGGTCACGGCGCAGGCGTCGGAGCCCGCCCGGAAGGCGGCACCCGCCGAGCCCGGGCCAAGCGTGTCCGGCGACACCCCCTACCGTACCGATCTCCCCCCGCTGCGGACCCACGAGAAGGTCCCCGCTCAGGGAGTGGCGGGCGGCGCCCTGCCCGCGACGGTGTTCGCCGCGTACCGGCGTGCCGAGGCGGAACTCGCGCGGACCGCGCCCGGCTGCCGGCTGCGCTGGCAGCTGCTGGCCGCGATCGGCCAGGTGGAGTCCGGGCAGGCGCGGGGCGGGCGGGTGACCTCGGACGGTACGACCGTGACGCCCATCCTCGGTCCCCGGCTGACCGGCGGCGCCTTCGCCGTCGTACCGGACACCGACGGCGGCGCCCACGACGGGGACGCGGCGTACGACCGCGCGGTCGGCCCGATGCAGTTCATCCCGTCGACCTGGGCCCGCTGGGGTGCGGACGGCAACGGCGACGGGCACGCCGACCCGGACAACGTCTACGACGCGGCCCTCGCCGCCGGCCGCTATCTGTGTGCGGGCGGCCGGGATCTGTCGAACCCCGCCGGCCTGGACGGCGCGATCCTCGGCTACAACCACTCGGACGCCTATCTGCGCACGGTCAAGGCCTGGTACGCGTACTACCTGACCGGACACCGGGTGGTGCCGGACGCGTCCGCCGAGTCCCCGGGCCGGCCGAAGCCGTCCCGCCCGAAGACCCAGAAGATCCCGAAGACCCCGAAGACCCGGGCGAAGACCTCGGACGACCGGAAGCCGGGCGCGGGCCCGTCGCGCACGCCGTCGGCCCCGCCCCCCTCGCCCTCTCCCGCCCCGTCCCGTACCGCCGAGGTCCCGAAGGCACCGCACACGCCGCTGGTCCCCGTCCCCGCACCGACCCTCACGCTGTCCGGTGGCGGTGTGCTGCCCGACGCGGGGCCGCTGACCAGCAACAGCTAGAACACGATGAGCGTCTCCCCCTCCACAATCGCGGATACCCGGCGGTAATGTCGCCACCCGCCGGAAGCACAGGACCGGCGGGTGCGTGTGAAGGGGCCCTCATGGCGACGGACATGCCTGCGGACATCAAGGCCGCCGACGAGCGTTGGCAGCGCATGTGGAGCCACCGCGAGCAGCTGCTCAAGGTGGCCCGGCGGCGCTCGATGAGCCCGGAGGACGCCGAGGACGCCGTGCACGAGGCGATGCTGCGGGCCGCGGAGCGCCCGGATCTCGACGACGAGCGGCTCGGCGCCTGGCTGACGACGGTGACGATGCGGCTGTGCGTCGACCGGTACCGGCAGGTCAACCGCGAGGCCGAGGTGGGCAGCCGCCCCACGCTCGTCGCGCCGGGCCCCGTGCCCGTCGAGGAGGCGGTGTGCGACCGGGCCGAGGCCAGGTGGCTCGCCGTGCGCAGCGGGGAGCTGCCCGCCCGGCAGGCGGAGGCGCTCCGGCTGAAGTCCGAGGACCTGGACGTGAGCCAGGTCGCCGTGCGGATGGGGCTCAGCTACCGGACCGTGGAGTCGCTGCTCGCCCGGGCCCGGCGGACGCTGCGCGCCTCACTGGCCGGGACGCTCGGGCTCGTGCTGTTCCTGGTCGGGCGCGGGCGGCCGCGCGGGGGCGGGAAGGTGCAGGCCGTCGCGGTCACCTCGACGGCGGCGACCCTGGCGGTGGCGGGGTTCGTGCTGCCGTACGCGCTCGACGGCGGCGGCGCGACTACTCCGGCTCCGGCGGTGTCCAGCGGGGCGCAGGTGCTCCGCACCGACGGCACCGGACAGGGTCGCGCTCCTCGGACGCGCAGGTCCCCGGCCCCGGCGGCGGCTCCGAGCCGGACGGCGACCCGACCGCCCGCCGGCGCATCCGTCGTTCCACTCCCCGTGCCGTCCCTGCCGGAGGTCTCGTCGCCGCCGCTTCCCGAGCTGCCGGTGGAGTCCGCGGTGCCGTCGGTGCCGCCGCTCCCCTCCGCGCCGTCGGTGCCGCCGCTCCCCTCCGCGCCGTCGGTGCGGTCGCTGCCCTCCGCGCCGTCCCTCCCGTCTGTTTCCCTGCCCGTGGCCACCCTGAGCGTGCTTCCCACGAAGCTGCCGTAGCACGCCGGAAACACGTCCGGAAAAAACTTCCCGGCCGCCGCGACGGACGCGTCGCCCCTCCCCGTAGAGCAGATGTCGGAGCTGCTCCACGGGCGAAGGGTGGGACCGGATGGGTGTCGAGATCTGTGTGGAAGGGCTGACCAAGTCCTTCGGCCACCAGGTCATCTGGCAGGACGTGTCGCTGACGCTGCCCGCCGGGGAGGTCTCGGTGATGCTCGGCCCCTCGGGGACGGGCAAGTCGGTGTTCCTCAAGACGCTCGTCGGCCTGCTGAAGCCGGAGCGCGGCTCGGTGAAGGTCGCGGGCCGGGACATCACCCGCCTGCGGGAACGCGACCTGTACGAGGTGCGGAAGCTGTTCGGGGTGCTGTTCCAGGACGGCGCGCTGTTCGGCTCGATGAACCTGTACGACAACATCGCCTTCCCGCTGCGCGAGCACACCCGCAAGTCCGAGAGCCAGATCCGGCACATCGTGCTGGAGAAGATGGACATGGTCGGGCTGATCGGCGCCGAGGGGAAGCTGCCCGGCGAGATCTCCGGCGGTATGCGCAAACGGGCCGGGCTCGCCCGCACCCTCGTGCTCGATCCGGAGATCATCCTCTTCGACGAACCGGACTCGGGCCTCGACCCGGTGCGCGTGGCCTACCTCAACCAGCTCATCGTCGACCTCAACGCACAGATCGACGCGACCTTCCTGATCGTCACGCACGACATCGCCTCCGCCCGCCAGGTCCCGGACAACATCGGGCTGCTGTTCCGCCGTGAGCTGGTGATGTTCGGACCGCGCGAGCAGCTGCTGACCAGTGACGAGCCCGTCGTACGGCAGTTCCTGAACGGCCGGATGCAGGGGCCGATCGGCATGGCGGAGGAGAAGGACGCGGCCCAGGTCGAGCAGGAGCTGGCCCAGATCGACGAGGGCGGCGGAGCCGAAGGCCTCACTCCCCGCCTGCTGCCGAGCCCCGGTATCCCCCGTCCGCCCCGCTGGGAGGCGATCGCCCGACGGGAGACCGAGCTGCACCGGAAGGAGGTGAGCAGCGCATGAGACTCTCCCCGACGGGTGCACTGCGGCACTCGGGCAACCTGTTCGCGATGGCGCTGGACGTCGTCCGGACCCTGCCCCGACGGCCGTTCCAGGCAAGGGAGTTCATTCAGCAGGCGTGGTTCGTCGCGAGTGTGACGATCCTGCCGACGGCCCTGGTGTCCATTCCCTTCGGGGCGGTCATCGCACTCCAGATCGGCAGCCTGACACGGCAGTTGGGTGCGCAGTCCTTCTCCGGTGCCGCGTCCGTGCTCGCCGTACTGCGCGAGGCCTCGCCGATCGTCACCGCGCTGCTGATCGCGGGCGCGGGCGGTACGGCGATCTGCGCGGACCTCGGGGCGCGAAAGATCCGGGACGAGATCGACGCGATGCAGGTACTCGGCATCGACCCGATCCACCGGCTCGTCGTCCCCCGCGTGCTGGCCTCGATGGTCGTGGCCGTCCTGCTCAACGGCCTCGTCTCGGTCGTCGGCGTCGCGGGCGGCTACTTCTTCAACGTCATCCTCCAGAACGGCACGCCCGGCGCCTACCTGGCGTCCTTCACCACCCTCGCCCAGCTCTCCGACCTGTGGGCGGCCGAGATCAAGGCGCTGGTCTTCGGGGCCATCGCGGCGATCGTCGCCTCGTACAAGGGGCTCACCGCGCAGGGCGGTCCGAAGGGCGTGGGTGATGCCGTCAACCAATCCGTGGTGATCACCTTCATGTTGCTGTTCGTGACCAATTTCGTGATGACCGCGGTGTACTTCCAGGTCGTCCCGCAGAGGGGTTAGCCGATGCGACCTCAAAGACTCCTCGACCGCCCCTTGCGCTCCCTGGAGGAGCTGGGCGCCCAACTCACCTTCTACGGCCGGTCGCTGGCCTGGACCGGCCGTACCCTGCGCCGCTACAAGAAAGAGGTCCTGCGGCTGCTCGCCGAGGTCAGCTTCGGGCGCGGCGCGCTCGCCGTCGTCGGCGGCACGGTCGGCGTGATCGCCTTCCTCTCCTTCTTCACCGGCACCGAGGTCGGCCTCCAGGGCTACGCGGCCCTCAACCAGCTCGGCACCTCCAACTTCGTGGCGTTCCTGTCGGCGTACTTCAACACCCGGGAGATCGCCCCGCTGGTCGCCGGACTCGCCCTGTCCGCGACGGTCGGAGCCGGCTTCACCGCGCAGCTCGGGGCGATGCGGATCAGCGAGGAGACGGACGCGCTGGAGGTGATGGGCGTCCCGTCGCTGCCGTTCCTGGTGACGACGCGGATGATCGCCGGCTTCGTCGCGGTGATACCGCTGTACGTGATCGGGCTGCTGTCCTCGTACCTCGCCGCCCGCACCATCACCACCGGCTACTACGGGCAGTCGACGGGCACCTACGACCACTACTTCCAGCAGTACCTGCCGCCGGTGGACGTCCTCTGGTCCTTCGGCAAGGTCATCGTCTTCGCCGTGCTGATCATCCTGGTGCACTGCTACTACGGCTACTACGCGGGCGGCGGCCCGGCGGGTGTCGGCGTCGCGGTGGGCCGGGCGGTGCGGACGTCGATCGTCGCCGTCAACGTCCTGGACTTCTTTCTGAGCCTCGCGATCTGGGGCGCCAGCACGACCGTGCGGATCGCGGGGTGAGGGCGGTGCGGATGCGCAAGACGAGACTCAGGTTGTACGGCATCGCGTTCATCGCCGTGCTCGCGCTGCTGCTGTCGCTCGCGGTGGCCGTCTACCGGCAGGCGTTCACGTCCGTCGTACGGATCACTCTGGAGGCCGACACCCTCGGCAACCAGCTCGATCCGCGCGCCGACGTCAAGCTGCGCGGGCTGCTGGTCGGTGAGGTGCGCGCGGTGCACGCGGACGGCACGAAGGCCACGCTCGACATCGCGCTCAAGCCGGCGCATGCCTCGTCCATCCCCTCGGACGTGCACGCGCGGCTGCTGCCCAAGACCCTGTTCGGCGAGAAGTACGTCGACCTGGTCCCGCCCGCGCACTCCTCGGCTCGGCCCATCCGCGCCGGGGACGTCATCACCCAGGACCGCACGAAGGTCGGCATCGAGCTCCAGCAGCTGATGAACGACCTGCTGCCGCTGCTGCGCACCGTCAGGCCCGGTGAACTGAACGCCGCGCTCTCGGCGTTCGCCACCGCGCTGGAGGGCCGCGGCGACCGGATCGGCGACAACCTCACGCGGGTGGAGGGCTATCTGCGCCACCTCAACCCGCACCTGCCGTCGCTCAAGGAGGACATCTCGCGCTTCGCCGACGTCGCCGAGGTCTACGGCAACGCCGCGCCCGACCTGATGCGGATCCTGCGCAACACGGTCACCACCAGCCGGACGATCGTCGAGAAGAAGGACCAGCTGGCCGCAGCGCTCCGCGCGACCGCTTCCGTGGCGGGCACGGCGGACGACTTCCTCGCCGAGAACGGCGACCGGCTGATCACCCTGGGGCGGGTCTCCCGCCCCACTCTGGAGCTCTTCGCCCGCTACTCCCCCGAGTACCCGTGCCTCTTCCAGGGCCTGGTGCGGCAGGAGAAGGCGTCGGAGGAGGCGTTCCGGGGCGGGGAGATGCGGATCACCCTCGAGGTCGTCCGGCAGCAGGGGGCGTACCAGCCCGGTGAGGAGCCGGTCTACGCAGAGCGGTCGGGCCCGAACTGCCGTGGCCTGCCGCATCCGCGGGTGCCCGGGCCGAAACCCCATCTCGACGACGGTACGTCGGCCGGAAGTCCGGGCGGCGCGCTTCCCGGAGGTGTCAACGTGTCCGCCACCGAGGCCGAGCAGCGGGCCGTCGGCTCGCTCGTGGCCCCCGTCATGGGCGTCCCGGCGGACGAGGTGCCGCCCGTCGCGACCCTGCTGTTCGGGCCGCTCGCGCGTGGAACGGCGGTGAGTGTCGCATGAGCAGGGCAGGAGCCCGGCAGACCGCCGCCCCACTGATCAAGTTCAGCATCTTCGCGCTGGTCACGATCGCGGCGACGGCCCTGCTGGCCGCGACCATCGTCAACATCTCGTTCACCTCGAAGGACACGTACCACGCGGTGTTCGCCGACGTGACCGGGCTGGAGACCGGCGACGACATCCGGGTGGCCGGAGTGCGGGTCGGGCAGGTCGAGGGCATCCGGATCAAGGACCGGACCCTGGCCGAGGTCACCTTCACGGTCACCTCGGACCGGCCGCTGCTCGCGGGCACGCACGCGGTCGTCCGCTACCGCAACCTGGTCGGGCAGCGGTACATCGCGCTGACCGAGGGGGTCGGCGACGGCACCACCCGGCTGCGGCCCGGCAGCACCATCCCGCTGGCCCGGACGCAGCCGGCGCTGGACCTCAACGCCCTGTTGAACGGATTCAAGCCGCTGTTCGCCGCGCTCAGCCCGAACGACGTCAACCAGCTCGCCACCGAGATCATCAAGACCCTCCAGGGCGAGGGCGGCACGGTGAACAGCCTGCTCGCGCACACGGCGTCGCTGACCACGACCCTCGCCGACCGCGACCAGCTGATCGGCTCGGTGATCGAGAACCTCGACACCGTCCTGGAGACGCTCGACAAGCGCGGCTCCCGCTTCTCCGGGCTGCTCAGGCAGCTGCGCCGGGTGATCTCCGGACTGTCCGCCGACCGCAAGCCCATCGGGCGGTCCCTGGTGAGCATCGGCGACCTCACGGACGTCACGTCGGGGCTGCTCAAGGACGCGCGTCCACCGCTGAAGGACGACATCGCCGGTCTGAATGACCTGACGGGAAACCTGAACAAGAACGAGAAGACCGTGGAGGGCGTCCTGAAGCGGCTGCCGAACAAGCTCGACAAGCTGACCGGGACGGCGTCCTACGGCTCCTGGTTCAACTTCTACCTCTGCGACTTCGACGGCCGGATCGTGCTGCCGAAGACGAAGCAGGTGATCACCCCGGAGCTGCACGTGGCACGGGCGAGGTGTGGCGGATGAGCATGCGCGTCCCGCGGCGCAGGGTCCGCCGCCCCGAACCACTGGTGAAGATACGGGTCCTGCCGCCGAAGCTGCCGAGGCTCCCCCGGTTGCCGAAGCGCAAGCCCCGCCCCGAACCACTGGTGAAGGTACGGCTCCTGCCGCCGAGGCTGCCCAGGATCCGGTTGAAGCGCCCGCGTCCGAAGCCCGCCCGCATGGAGGCACGTCCCAGCGGTGGCTCGGGGAGGAACCCGGTCGTCGTCGGCGCCGTCGGCCTCACCGTCCTCGCGCTGCTCACGGTCGCCGCTTTCAACGCCGACAGCCTGCCGCTGATCGGCGGCGGCGAGACGTACAGCGCGGCCTTCTCGGAGGCCGGCGGACTCAAGCCGGGCGACGAGGTACGGATCGCCGGGGTGAAGGTCGGCAAGGTCGAGGACGTGGACCTGGACGACGACCACGTCAAGGTCACCTTCAAGGTGAAGGGCGACCCGGCGTTCGGCACCGACACGGGCGCGTCGATCCGGGTCAAGACGATCCTCGGAGCGAAGTACCTGGCCCTGCACCCGAAGGGGCCCGGCCGGTTGAAGCCGGGCAGCGAGATCCCGGTCGGGCGGACCGTGTCGGCGTACGACGTCGTCCAGGCCTTCAGCGACCTCACGACCACCAGCGAGGAGGTCGACACGGACCGGCTCGCGAAAGCACTGGACACGGTCTCCGTCACCTTCCAGGACTCGCCCGAGGAGGTGCGGGCGTCGATCAAGGGACTGTCGCGGATCTCCAAGACGGTCGCCTCCCGTGACAAGGCGCTGCGCGGACTCCTGGACCACGCGAACGGAGTCACCGAAGTGCTGGCCGACCACACGAAGGACTTCTCCGCGCTGGTGAAGGACGGCGACGAGCTGTTCAAGGAGATCGGCAAGCGGCGCAAGGCCATCCACAAGCTGCTCAAGAGCTCCGCGCTGCTGGGCATCGAGCTGTCCGGCCTGGTCGACGACAACAGCAAGGAGATCGGGCCCGCCCTGAAGAACCTCAACACCTTCGTGAGGATGCTGGAACGCAACCAGAGGAGCCTCGACCGCAGCGTCAAACTGCTCGCCCCCTACGTGCGGCTCTTCACCAACACCCTCGGCAACGGCCGCTGGTTCGACTCCTACGTCCAGAACCTGGTCGCCGCCCCGGTCACGCCACGGACGGGAGGCACCCGATGACCCGCAGGTTCCTGACCCTGTTCACCGCGCTGGCCGTCGTCGTGGCGCTCGCCGTGGTCCTGTGGCCGAGCCCGGACCCCGTCCGCGTCACGGCCTACTTCCCGCGCACCGTCGGCATCTACCCCGGCTCCGACGTCCGCGTCCTCGGTGTCCGCATCGGCGAGGTCAAGAAGATCACACCGGAGGGCGGGCGGGTGCGCGTGGAGCTGGAGTACGGCCACGGCCGCAAGGTCCCCGCGAACGCGCAGGCCGCCATCATCAACTCCTCGGTGGTCAGCGACCGTTACGTGCAACTGCTGCCGGTGTACCGGAAGGGCGCGGTACTGCGGGACGGGGACGTCATCCCCGAGTCCCGTACGGCCGTCCCCGTCGAGCTTGACCGGGTCTTCGACAGCCTGCACACCACCGCCGACGCGCTCGGACCGAACGGCGCCAACGAGAAGGGCTCGCTGTCACGGCTGCTCGGGGTGAGCGCGGACAACCTCGAGGGACGGGGCGAGAACCTCAACCAGACGGTCGAGGACCTCTCCCAGGCGGTCACCACGCTGTCCGACGGGCGCGGCGACCTGTTCGGGACCGTGCGGAACCTTCAGGTGTTCACGGCCGCTCTGGCGGCGGACGACAAGAGCGTGCGGTCGTTCAACACCAGCCTCGCCGACGTGGCCGGGCAGCTCGCCGGGGAGCGCAAGGATCTCGCGGCCGCGCTGAAGTACCTGGCCGCCGCGCTCGGTGACGTGTCCGGCTTCGTGAAGGGCAACAAGAAGGCGCTGACCTCGGATGTCAAGGGCCTGGCCAAGGTCACCAAGGTCCTCGTCACCCAGCGGGCCGCACTGGAGGAGCTGATGACCGTCGCCCCCACGGGCCTGTCGAACCTGCAGAACGCCTACAACCCCGCCGCCGGCACCCTCGACACCCGCAACAACGCGCAGACCTCGCAGGACCCGGCGTCCCTGCTCTGCTCGCTCCTGAGGACGACCGGGGACGAGGGCGGCGAGAACCCCGACTGCAAGGACCTGAAGAAGCTCTTCGACTCCCTGCCCAAGGTGCCGGCGGGCACGGTGCCGGCGGGCACGGTCGACAAGACCCTCGGCGGAATCCTGGGGGCACGGGCATGAGCGTGCTGCGCAAGGGTCGGGTGGCCGCCTGGACGGCGGTCGGCTCGCTGCTGCTGACCGGCTGCGAGTTCAACGGCTGGTACGACGTCCCGCTCCCCGGTGGCGCCGCCTCGGACGGCCACGCCTATCACGTCACCGTCGTGTTCAGGGACGTAATGGACCTGGTGCCGCAGTCGGCGGTGAAGGTCGACAACGTCACCGTGGGCGCGGTCGAGAAGGTGGAGCTGGACGGCTGGCACGCGCGCGTGCGGCTGCGGATCGCCGACTCGGTGAAGCTGCCCGGCAACGCGGTCGCCGACTTGAGGCAGACCAGCATGCTCGGCGAGAAGTACGTGGCCCTGGCCGCGCCGGCCGGCACGCAGCCCGTGGGACGGCTCCGCGACGGCGACCGCATCCCGCTGTCCCGCAGCGGCCGCAACCCGGAGGTAGAGGAGGTGCTGTCGGCCCTGTCCGCGCTGCTGAACGGCGGTGGGGTGGCCCAGCTGAAGACGATCACCGTCGAGCTGAACAAGGCTCTCAGCGGCCGCGAGAACCGGGTCAGGTCGTTGCTGAAGCAGCTCGACACCTTCCTCGGCGGCCTCGACGGCCAACGGGCGGAGATCGTACGCGCGCTCAAGGGCGTCGACCGGCTGGCCAAGCGGCTGAAGAAGGAGAAGAAGACGATCGCCCTGGCCGTCGACACCATGCCGCCCGCCCTGAAGGCCCTCGCCGACCAGCGCCGGGATCTGACGAAGATGCTCACCGCCCTGTCCAAGCTCGGCAGGACCGGCACCAGGGTCGTGAACGCCTCCCGGGACGACACCGTCGCCAACCTCAAGAAGCTGCGGCCCATCCTGCAGGAGCTGGACAAGGCGGGTGACGATCTGCCGAACTCCCTGGAGTTGCTGACCACTTATCCGTTCCCGCGCAACGCCACGAACGCCGTGAAGGGGGACTACGTCAACCTGAGGATCACCGCCGACCTCGACCTGACGGGCATCTACGGCAACGTCACCGACAAGCCGGGCAAGGGCAGGAGCTTCCCGACGCCCAGGACCCCGGATCTTCCGGGTGTTCCCACTCCCACGCCGCTCCCGTCCACCCCGTCCCTGCCGGACACCCCGTCCGTGCCGGACACCCCGTCCGTGCCCTCCGCGACCGCCGTGCCCTCGGCGCCCTCCGACGGCAGCACCCTGCTGTGCCCGCCGGTGTGCACCGCGGCCTACGGCACCGGGGACGGCTCGCGTCGCCTCCCCCCGGGGGTCGACCTCGGCCTCGCCGAGCTGATGCTGAAGGGGATACTGCCGTGATCACACGTACGGTCAAGGCTCAGTTGCTCGCCTTCGCGACCATCACCGCCCTCGGGGTGTCGTACGTCGGCGCCCGGTACACGGGCCTGGTGGACGACGTCCTCGACCGGGGCTACACCGTGCGCGCCGACTTCGCCGAATCCGGGGGCGTCTTCCCCGGCGCCGAGGTCACCTACCGCGGTGTGCCGGTGGGCCGCGTGGGCGAGCTGGAGCTGACCGGTTCCGGGGTGTCGGTGGCCCTGAAGATCGATGACGGTGCCCCGGAGATCCCGGCCGACACACTCGCGGTGATCGCCAACCGTTCGGCGGTGGGTGAGCAGTACGTCGACCTGCAGCCCCGGCACTCCGGCGGCCCGTATCTGATCGACGGCAGCCCGATCCCGCGCAGCCACACCCGCACGCCGCTGCCGGTCACCGACCTGGTCCTCAGCCTCGACCGGCTGGTCAACTCCGTCGGGAAGGACGATCTGCGCACCACCGTCGACGAACTGGGCAAGGCCTTCGCCGGCACGGGACCGAACCTGAGCCGCCTGGTGGACTCCGGCGACGCGCTCGTCCGCTCGGCGTCCGACGCGCTCCCGGAGACGGTGTCGCTGATCGAGGACTCGCGGAAGGTACTCAAGACGCAGGCAGACCAGGGCTCGGCCATCACATCGTTCTCGCACGATCTGGCGGACCTCGCCGAGGAGTTGAAGTCCAGTGACGGGGATCTGCGCCGGCTGATCGGCAACACGGTGCCCGCCGCGCAGCAGGTCGACTCCCTGCTGAAGTCCACGCGGCCGCACGTGCCGGTCCTGCTGGCCAACCTCGTCAGCGGTGGCCAGGTCACCGTGGCCCGGTTGCCCGGGGTCGAGCAGGCCCTGGTCACGCTCCCGCTCACCGTGTCGGGCAGCTACACGGTCATCCCCGGCGACGGCACCACCCACTTCGGGCTGACCGTGAACGCCGACGAGCCGCCCGCGTGCACCCAGGGCTACGGCACCCAGCGGCGCGATCCCGCCGACACCAGCACCCGCCCGGCGAACACCGACGCGCGCTGCACGGCACCGCGCGGAGGCGAGACCTCGGTCCGCGGCGCGCAGAACGCCCCCGGCGCGAGGGCCGGTTCCTCCAGCGCGAACCAGGCCGCGTTCGTGGCCCCGTACGACCCGGAGACCGGCAGCCTGACCGGCCCGGACGGAACGCCCGTCGAGATCGGCTCGACGGGCGGCGAACAGACCGTCTTCGGAAAGGAGTCGTGGCAATGGCTGCTCGTGGGACCGATGGCCTGACAGGGGGGCGCATGAGGCTGCTGTCGGCGGGGTTCGTCGCCGTGACCGTGCTGGCGGCCGTGCTGTCCGTCTGGCTGGGCCTGAAGCTGGCCGGCCAGCGCGGCGCGGAGCAGCGCCGCCAGGACATCCTGGCGGCGGCCCGCCAGTCGGCGCTGAACTTCACCTCGCTCGACTACCGGCACTACGACCGGGACAGCCGCAATGTGCTGAAGGGCGCCACCGGCGATTTCAAGAAGCAGTTCGCCGCGCAGACCGAGCAGTTGACGAAGCTCGTCGCCCAGAACAAGTCGGTGTCCGAGGGCCAGGTGCTGGAAGCGGGCATCGTGCGGTCCGACGGGCGCTCGGCCCGGGTCCTGGTCGTGGCCGACAGCAAGGTGACCAACACCGCCGCGCCCGAGGGCCAGGCGCGCACCTACCGGCTCCAGCTCGACCTCGTGCGGGTGGACGGCCGCTGGCTGACCTCCGACGTCGCGTTCGCGGGCTGAACGACCAGTGAGGCCATCAGTGAGGAGAGACACCGTGGTGAACCCGACCTCCCGAAACCGCGGCACCGGCTCCCCGGCCCGCCGCACCATGACCGCGGCCGCACGCGCGGCGGCCAAGCGCGCCGGGCGGCCGGCACGCCCCGAGCGCGGTAGCCCTGCCGCCGCCCGCCCGGCGGAGGAGGCCCCCTGCGGGCGCACCCTGCTCATCGAGCCCCCGGCGAACGGCTGGGAGGACCCGCCGGAGCCCGAGCCGGTCGCGGAGGAGCCGCAGGAGAGCGCGCCCCCGCACGGGGTCCGGCGGAGGGTGCTCACCGCGGGGCTGGGCGTCGTACTCGTGGCGGCCCTGGTCGTGGCCGCCGTACTCGGGTGGCGGTACCGGGAGGGGCGGCAGGCGGAGCAGGCCCGTGGTGAGGCCCTCGCTGCCGCGCGGAAGGCGGCGCCGGTCGTGCTGTCGTACGACTACCGGCACCTGGACCGGGACTTCACCCGGGCCCGCGCCCAGCTGACCGGGCACTTCCGCGACCAGTACGGCAGGACCACGAAGACGGTGGTCGCGCCGACCGCGAAGAAGTACCACGGCGTGGTGAAGGCGACCGTGGTCACACCCGCCGACGGCGGGGGACCGGCGGTCTCCGTCGTGTCGGCCACACCGGACAGGGCCGTCGTCCTGCTCTTCGTCGACCAGGTCACCGAGAGCACCCAGGTCTCCGGGCCCCGTCTGGATCTGAACCGGGTGCGGATGACACTCACCCGCACCTCCGGCGGCTGGAAGGTGAGCGGCGTCGACGCCCTCTGACACAGGCCTCCGTAAGTGCCCCCGCGCGGTACGCGCGGGGGCACTTTTTCGTGGTCCCTCTTGACAGTCCTCCACCCACCCAGGCAGTCTTCCGTTAAGCAGAAACCAACTTCCACATCGCGGAATTAGAGGGAAGGGAGCGCCGCCCCCGTGGGATTCGCAGACCAGCGCTTCAACGTCAACCTGTCGATCCTCTTCACGGAACTCCCGCTCCTGGAGCGCCCCGCGGCCGCCGCCGCGGCGGGCTTCACCGCGGTCGAGCTGTGGTGGCCCTGGGTCGACTCCCCCACCCCCGAACAGCCCCGGCTCGACGCGCTGAAGAAGGCGATCGAGGACGCGGGCGTCCAGCTCACGGGGCTGAACTTCTACGCCGGACAGCTGCCGGGCCCCGACCGCGGCGCCCTGTCGATCCCCGGTGAGGAGTCGGAGAAGTTCCGCGCCAACATCGACGTGGCCGCCGGCTTCGCCGCCTCCCTCGGCTGCAAGGCCCTCAACGCCCTCTACGGCAACCGCGTCGAGGGGGTGGACCCGGCCGAGCAGGACGCGCTCGCCCTGGAGAACCTCGCCCTCGCGGCCCGGGCCGCCGACCGGATCGGCGCGATCCTGCTGATCGAGGCCCTCAACCAGCCCGAGTCGCCGAAGTGCCCGATCGTGAGCGCACCCAAGGCCATCGAGATCGTGGACCAGGTCAACGCGGCGACGGGGCTCGGGAACGCGAAGTTCCTGATGGACCTGTACCACCTGTCCATGAACGGCGAGGACCTTCCCGCGGTCATCGAGGGTCACGCGGCGAAGACCGGGCACGTGCAGATCGCCGACAACCCCGGCCGCGGCGCCCCCGGCACGGGTTCGCTCCCGCTGGAGGAGCTGCTCGACCGACTGAGGAAGGCCGGTTACGACGGCTGGGTCGGCCTTGAGTACAAGCCGGGCGACCGTCCGAGCGCCGAGGCCTTCGAGTGGCTCCCGCGCGAAACGCGCTGACCCCCGAGACTTTGCAGAGCAGCCAGAGAGGCACCCCCATCATGAGCAACCTTCCCAAGATCGCGTGGATCGGCCTCGGCATCATGGGCTCCCCCATGTCCGAGAACCTGATCAAGGCGGGTTACCAGGTCACCGGCTACACCCTGGAGCAGGACAAACTGGACCGCCTGGCCGCCGCCGGCGGCACCGCGGCGGGCTCGATCGCCGAGGCGGTCCGGGACGCCGACGTGGTGATCACCATGGTGCCCGCCTCCCCGCAGGTCGAGGCCATCGCCTACGGCCCGGACGGCATCCTGGAGAACGCCGGGCAGGGCGCCCTGCTGATCGACATGTCCTCGATCACCCCGCAGACCTCGATCGACCTCGCGAAGGCCGCCAAGGACAAGGGCATCCGGGTGCTGGACGCCCCGGTGTCCGGCGGTGAGGCCGGCGCCGTCGAGGCCGTACTCTCGATCATGGTCGGCGGTGAGCAGGCCGACTTCGACCGGGCCCGGCCGATCTTCGAGGCGCTCGGCAAGACCATCGTGCTGTGCGGCCCGCACGGCTCCGGCCAGACCGTGAAGGCCGCCAACCAGCTGATCGTCGCCGTGAACATCCAGGCGTGCGCCGAGGCCGTGGTCTTCCTGGAGAAGTCGGGTGTGGACCTGAAGGCCGCCCTGGACGTCCTGGGCGGCGGCCTCGCGGGCTCGACCGTGCTGACACGCAAGAAGGACAACTTCCTCAACCGCGACTTCAAGCCCGGCTTCCGCATCGACCTGCACCACAAGGACATGGGCATCGTCACCGACGCCGCCCGCACCGTCGGCGCCGCCCTGCCGGTGGGTGCCGTGGTAGCCCAGCTGGTCGCGTCGCTGCGCGCCCAGGGCGACGGCGGCCTGGACCACTCGGCCCTGCTGCGGGCCGTGGAGCGCCTGTCCGGCGCCCGCGCCTGACGGCCCCCTTCGAGACTTCCGGGCCGCGGCGCCGCTGACACCTGTCCTGTCGCGCCCAGGCGCCGCCGCGGCCCGGAATCAACTTCAACAAACTGTTGACGGCCAGTTCGCCCCACTTCTAGGCTCCACGAAGCGGAAACAGGTTTCCGCTGACACCCGCACGGAAGGTCCACGATGTCGCAGCGCGTGCTCACGACAGAGTCCGGCGCCCCGGTCGCCGACAACCAGAACTCCGCCTCCGCCGGCGTCGGCGGCCCGCTCCTGCTCCAGGACCAGCACCTCCTGGAGAAGCTCGCGCGCTTCAACCGCGAGCGGATCCCGGAGCGTGTCGTGCACGCCCGTGGCTCCGGCGCGTACGGCCACTTCGAGGTGACGGACGACGTCACCGGCTTCACCCACGCCGACTTCCTGAACCAGATCGGCAGGCGCACCGAGGTGTTCGTGCGCTTCTCGACGGTCGCCGACTCCCTCGGCGGCGCGGACGCCGTCCGCGACCCGCGCGGTTTCGCGGTGAAGTTCTACACCGAGGAGGGCAACTACGACCTGGTCGGCAACAACACCCCGGTGTTCTTCATCAAGGACCCGATCAAGTTCCCGGACTTCATCCACTCGCAGAAGCGGGACCCGTTCACCGGCCGGCAGGAGCCGGACAACGTCTGGGACTTCTGGGCGCACGCCCCCGAGGCCACGCACCAGGTGACCTGGCTGATGGGCGACCGCGGCATCCCGGCGTCCTACCGGCACATGAACGGCTACGGCTCGCACACGTACCAGTGGACGAACGCCGAGGGCCAGGCCTTCTTCGTCAAGTACCACTTCAAGACGAACCAGGGCATCCGCTCCCTGAGCAGTGAGCAGGCCGCGGAGATCGCGGGCAAGGACCCCGACTCCCACCAGACGGACCTGCTCCAGGCCATCGAGCGGGGCGTGCACCCGTCCTGGACCCTGTACGTGCAGCTGATGCCGGCGGCCGCAGCGGCGGACTACCGCTTCAACCCGTTCGACCTGACGAAGGTGTGGCCGCACAGGGACCATCCGCTGCAGCGGGTCGGCCGCCTGGTGCTGGACCGCAACCCGGACAACGTCTTCGCCGAGGTCGAGCAGGCCGCGTTCTCCCCGAACAACTTCGTGCCCGGCATCGGCCCGTCCCCCGACAAGATGCTCCAGGGACGGCTGTTCGCCTACGCGGACGCCCACCGCTACCGCCTGGGCGTCAACCACACCCAGCTCGCCGTGAACGCCCCGAAGGCGGTCCCGGGCGGCGCCCGCAACTACGGCCGTGACGGCCTCATGGCGGCCAACTCCCAGGGCCGCCACGCGAAGAACTACGAGCCGAACTCCTACGACGGCCCGGTGGAGACCGGCCGCCCGCTGTCGGCCCCCCTCGCGATCGCCGGCCACACCGGCACCCACGAGGCTCCCCTCCACACCAAGGACGACGACTTCTTCCAGGCGGGCGAGCTGTACCGCCTGATGTCCGCGGAGGAGAAGTCCCGTCTGGTCGCGAACATCGCCGGCGGCCTGTCACAGGTCTCCCGCGACGACGTGATCGAGAAGAACCTGGCCCACTTCCACGCCGCCGACCCGGAGTACGGCAAGCGCGTGGAGGATGCGGTCCGCGCCCTGCGTGAGGACTGAGGCCAGGGAACCACCAGCGGCGTACGGCGTCTGACGGAAGGTCACGACGTCCGCACGCGGTCCGCGCGGTACGCCGGACGGCCCGGATGAGGGGTGGCCGTCGGGCGGAGGCGCGGGCAGGGCGAGGACCGCGGCGGCGTGCGAGCCAGTGCGGTGGTGAAGGAACGGCGTCCCCTTCTCGACCTGAGGGAAGGGTTCCCGGATCCGTCGCATCCGCCGCGGTCCCACCCGGCCCCCATGGGGTTCACCCGCCCCGTCCGGCGGCGCGAACGATCTGTCGCGCCCAGCCTCGCGCCGTCGGACGGCCATCGCATACGGTGCCTCAAGCGCCCCCTGTCCAAGGGGGCGCTTCGGGCGTTCCGGGCCCGGGGTGCGCGTGCGCCGCTTCCGCAGCACGCTGAAGCCATGGGCAATCCGACGCAGTACCCGCACATCGTGGTCCATCCGCCCGCCCTGGACGGCTCCCGCCGGGTCACCGAGGGGGACGTGACCCTGGGGATCGCATCCCACCTGGACGACGTCGTGGAGATCCTGCGGCTGGCCGATCTGGACCGGATCGAGGTGGAGGAGAGCGACCTGATCGAGTGGCATGGCGGCGGCCCGGACGACTGGCCGGGCCTGTCGGAGCACGAGCTGTAGCGGCGGCACGTACGGCAGCGGCCGCAAGCCCGGCCGCGCAACCTCAAATCAACCTCTGAACACCGCGACAGGGGCTTCAACTGCCCCCGTGCCAGGGCACATTATCGGCACGCGGGGCCCGCCGGCACGGGGGTGGCGGGCTCCGCACGGGGGTGTCTCATGGACCGTGCGACGTCGATTCCACCGGACTCGTGCGCGGTCGCCCTGCTGCGGGGCGGCGACCGCGCCGCCGTGACCGTCGCCGTGCTGGGGCTGCATCTGCGCGGCGCGGTCGAGCCGGGCCGGCCGGGCACCCTGCGGCGGACCGGGACAGGGACCGCCGGGTCGTTCCGCCATCCGCTGGAGAAGGCGGTACGCACCGGCCTCTACCGTCCTGCCGGACCGCGGGAGTTGCCCGGCCGGGCGGTGGTGCGGCGGGCTCTGGCCCGGATGCGGGCCGAACTCGCGGCGGCCGGGCTGCTGCGGTCGCTGCCGCCGGGCCGCACCCGTGCCGCCCGCCGTCAGCTGGCGGCGCTGCGTGAGCGCCATCCGCTCCCCGAGAGCCCCGACGGCCTGCCGGAGGAGGAGGTGCTGCTCGCCGTCGCGCTGTACGGCGAGCGGGCCCTGACCGCCCTTGTGCCGCGTTTCGCCCGCGAGTGCGGGCTCACCGGCCGTGGCGCGCTCGCGGACGAGGGTCTCTTCCCGTTCGGCCGGGGCAGCGGCGTCCGCGGCATCGTCGGCGACGAGGGCCTGACCGGCTGGGACGGCGACGACCGCGACGCCGGCGGCGGCGGACAGGGCGATCACGGCGGTGCGCACGGTGGTCACGACCACGGCAGTGGGTACGGCGGCCATGACCACGGAGGCGGATGCGGGGGCGGCGGGTTCGGCTGAGGGCCGGCGCTCGCGGACACGGCGAAGGGGCGGCCCTCCCTGCGGGATGGACCGCCCCTCGTCCGCTTCCGTGGGGTCAGACCTTCAGCGGCCTGATCGACGTCGGCGCGTGGCCGGGCTCGGTGGCCAGGTCCTCGAACTCCGAGATGTCGCTGATGTCCATGGTGCGGCTCATCGAGATGTTGGTGATCCGCTCCAGGATCGCCTCGACGACGACCGGCACCCGGTACTCGGCGGCCAGCTTTTTGGCCTGTTCGAAGGCCGCGCCCAGCTGGTCCGGCTCGGTGACCCGGATCGCCTTGCAGCCCAGGCCCTCGGCGACCTTGACGTGGTCCACGCCGTAGACGCCGAGCTCGGGCGTGTTGATGTTCTCGAACTCCAGGTTGACCTGGAAGTTGATGTCCAGAGCGATCTGCGCCTGACGGATCAGGCCCAGGTAGGCGTTGTTCACCAGGACGTGGACGTAGGGGATCTTGTGTTGCGCCGCGACCGCCAGTTCCTCGATCATGAACTGGAAGTCGTAGTCGCCGGAGAGGGCGACGACCGGGGAGTCCGGGTCGGCCTTGGCCACGCCGATCGCGGCCGGGATGGTCCAGCCGAGCGGGCCGGCCTGGCCGCAGTTGATCCAGTGGCGCGGCTTGTAGACGTGCAGCATCTGCGCGCCGGCGATCTGCGAGAGACCGATGGTGGTGACGTACCGGGTGTCCGGACCGAAGGCCTTGTTCATCTCCTCGTACACGCGCTGCGGCTTCATCGGCACGTTGTCGAAGTGCGTACGGCGAAGCAGGGTGGCCTTGCGCTCCTGGGTGGAGGCGACCCAGCCGGTACGGTCGGGCAGCTTGCCCTCCGCCTTCAGTTCCTTGGCGACCTCGACGAACAGCTCCAGCGCCGCCTTGGCGTCGGAGACGACACCGTAGTCCGGCGGGAAGATCCTGCCGATCTGGGTGGGCTCGATGTCGACGTGGACGAACGTGCGGCCCTGACGGTAGACGTCGAGCTTGTAGCCGGTGTGGCGGTTGGCCCAGCGGTTGCCGATGCCGAGGACGAAGTCCGACTCCAGGAAGGTGGCGTTGCCGTAGCGGTGCGAGGTCTGGACGCCGACCATGCCGGCGTTCAGCTCGTGGTCGTCGGGCAGGGTGCCCCAGCCCATCAGGGTCGGGACGACCGGGGTCCGGGTCAGCTCGGCGAACTCCACCAGCAGGTCGCAGGCGTCGGCGCCGATGATGCCGCCGCCGGCGACGATGACCGGGCGCTCGGCGGCGAGCAGGAGGGAGATCGCCTTGTGGATCTGGGCGCGGGTCGCGGTGGGCTTGTAGACCGGCAGCGGTTCGTAGGTGTCCGCGTCGAACTCGATCTCGGTGAGCTGGACGTCGATCGGCAGGTCGATGAGGACCGGGCCGGGGCGGCCGGAGCGCATCAGGTGGAAGGCCTGCTGGAACACGCCCGGCACCTGCGCGGCCTCCAGGACGGTCACCGCCATCTTGGTGACCGGCCTGGCGATCGAGGCGATGTCGACGGCCTGGAAGTCCTCCTTGTGGATCACGTTCGTGGGCGCCTGGCCCGTGATGCACAGGATCGGGACGGAGTCGCCGATGGCCGAGTAGAGGCCGGTGATCATGTCCGTGCCGGCCGGTCCGGAGGTGCCGATGCAGACGCCGATGTTGCCCGGTGTGGTGCGGGTGTAGCCCTCGGCCATGTGCGAGGCACCCTCGACGTGGCGGGCGAGGGTGTGGTGGATGCCACCGCCCTCCTTGAGGGCCCGGTAGAACGGGTTGATCGCCGCGCCCGGCACACCGAAGGCGTCGGTGACGCCCTCGCGCTTGAGGATCTCAACTGCCGCGCGGGCAGCGGTCATACGAGCCATCGAGTACTCCTGCTTCGGCTGTCGGATGCGTACTCCCGTCGCGCCCCGCGGTGAGCACAGTCTCCAGATGGTCTAACTTCCGCAATGCGGAACTTACTTTCTACTATCTGAAAGCAATGTAGGGGGATGGGTGAACGCCGTCAAGAGAGGCCGGGGCACCGCAAGCGCCGGACAAAGGGGGTATGGCAGGAGGACGATGGAAGGCGCTGTCCGGAGACGACCGATCCGACGCGACGCCTTGGAGGGGGCCATGCCCGAGAGCGTGCCGGTGCGCTGTCCGGCCTGCCGGCGCGAGCACCTCTACACCGCGCCGGCGTATCCGTGCGCGTGCGGCGCGCCCACCGCCCCTCGGCTGGATCCGGCCGCCGAACCGGTCGTGGCGGCACACCGCGCCTGGGACGACGAGTGGCTCATCGTGCCGTGCGCCGTCTGCGGGCGCCGCGACCAGTGGCCGCACCCGGAGCTGGGCTGCCCGTGCGGCACGGTGCTGCGCGTTCCGGTGGCGAACACCTCCGCGGCACCGCCGGCGGTCCAGGCACCGGCACCGGCGGAGCCGGACTTGCCGGTGGCGGCCGCCCGCCGCGCCGCCTTCCGGCCCCGCGCCGTCCGGACCGCCCGCGACGCCGTCACCGCCGCCGCGCTCTATCTGCGCTGGCTCGGCTACCAGGACATCCGCCGCGCCGACCAGCGGCCGGCGAACGGCATCGGGCTCGCCGCCCGCGGGTTGCTCGCCCAGGTGGATCCGACCGTGCGGCCCGCCGCGCCGCGGGACGTGGAGTGCCTGTGGCTGACGGCGATGGCGGAGTCCGCGGACTGCGTGTACTTCTCCCTCGCCGGCTACACCGACGAGGCCCGCACCCGCGCCGCCGCGCTGGCGCTCCCACTGTTCGTCCTGGACCTCGCGGGCGTCCCGCGGCCGGTGAACGACGCGGCCGGCACGCTGAACGCCGAAGGCGCGCCGGAACCGGGGACCAGGACGCGGGACGGGCGGCTCTGACCGCCCCGCGGGGGCGGCCGAGCCGACGGGCCCCGGGCCGAGTGCGCCGCCGACAGCGCGCTCGCTGTCCCGGGGTCCGCCGTCGAGCGTTCACCGGATACTCGGTTCCCGGCGTTTCACATCAGGTACCTCTCCCGCAGTTCCACCTTGCGCACCTTCCCGGACACCGTCATCGGGAAGGAGTCGAGGATCTGGAGCCTGCTGGGGATCTTGTAGTGCGCGAGCCTGTCCTGGCAGAAGGAGCGCAGTTCCTCCAGGGTGAGCGGGTCGGCCGCGTCGCACGGGATGACGCAGGCGAGGACCTCCTCGCCGTACTCCTCGTGCGGCACCCCGACGACCTGGACGTCCCTGATCTTGGGGTGGGCGTAGAGGAACTCCTCGATCTCGCGCGGGTAGATGTTCTCGCCGCCCCGGATGATCATGTCCTTGATGCGGCCGACGATCTCCACGTACCCGTCCTCGCGCATGACCGCCAGGTCCCCGGTGTGCATCCAGCGGCCCGCGTCGACGGCCTCGGCGGTCTTCTCCGGCTCGTTCCAGTAGCCGAGCATCACGCTGTACCCGCGGGTGCACAGCTCGCCCGCGCTGCCGCGCGGCCGGGTGACCCCGGTGGCCGGGTCGACGACCTTGACCTCCAGGTGCGGCAGGACCCGGCCGACGGTGGCCGTGCGGTGCTCCAGGTCGTCGTCGATCCGCGTCTGCAGCGACACCGGTGACGTCTCCGTCATGCCGTAGCAGATGGAGACCTCCTCCATGTGCATCTCGGCGACCACCCGCTTCATCACCTCCACCGGGCAGGGTGAGCCCGCCATGATGCCGGTGCGCAGGGTGGTGAGGTCGTAGGAGGCGAAGTCGGGGAGGTTCAGCTCGGCGATGAACATGGTCGGGACGCCGTACAGAGACGTACAGCGCTCCTGCTGCACGGCCTCCAGGGTGGCCTTCGGGTCGAAGGAGGGGGCCGGGATGACCATGCAGGCGCCGTGCGAGGTGGCGGCCAGATTGCCCATGACCATGCCGAAGCAGTGATAGAACGGAACGGGAACGCAGATTCTGTCCTGTTCCGTGTAGGCGATCAACTCCCCGACGAAGTAGCCGTTGTTGAGGATGTTGTGGTGGGAGAGGGTGGCGCCCTTGGGAAAGCCGGTCGTGCCCGAGGTGTACTGGATGTTGATGGGGTCGTCGCAGGACAACGACGCCGCCCGGGCCCCCAGCTCGTCCGGCGCGGTCTGCGTACCGCGTGCGGTGAACGCCTCCCAGCCCGGATCCCCGATGTAGACGGTCTCCTTCAACCGCGGGCACCGGCCCCGCACTTCCTCGACCATCGTCCGGTAGTCACTCGTCTTGTGACGGACGGAGGCGAACAGCAGGGAGATCCCGGCCTGGTTCAGGACGAACTGCACCTCGTGCGTGCGGTAGGCCGGGTTGATGTTGACCATGATGGCGCCCACGCGGGCGGTGGCGTACTGCACCAGCACCCACTCGGCGCAGTTGACCGCCCAGATGCCCACCCGGTCGCCCTTGGCGACCCCGCTCGCGAGCAGCGCGTACGCCAGCTTGTCGACGTCGGCGGCGAACCCGGCGTAGGTCCAGCGCCGGCCGGAGGGGACGTCGACCAGGGCCTCGCGGTCCGGCCAGGCGGCCACGGCGCGGTCGAGATTGGCGCCGATGGTGTCGCCGAGCAGGGGGGCGGCGCCCGTCCCGTGGGTGTACGACGGCTCAGCGGTCACCGGAAGTCCTCCTCGCGGTACTCGTTCTGTGAGCCCGCGGCCGTGGCCTCGCGCAGCTCGATCCGGCGGATCTTGCCGGAGACGGTCTTGGGCAGTGTGCCGAACTCCAGGCGGCGGATGCGCTTGTAGGGGGCGAGCACCTCACGGGAGTGCTCGAAGATGGCCTTCGCGGTGCCGGGTCCGGGCTCCCAGCCCCCGGCGAGGACGACGTACGCCTTGGGCACGGCGAGCCGCAGCTCGTCCGGGGCGGGGACGACGGCCGCCTCGGCCACCGCCTCGTGCTCCAGCAGCGCGCTCTCCAGCTCGAACGGGCTGATCTTGTAGTCGGAGGCCTTGAAGACGTCGTCGGCGCGGCCGACGTAGGTCAGGTAGCCGTCCTCGTCACGGGAGGCGATGTCGCCGGTGCGGTAGTAGCCGCCCGCCATGGCCTCGGCCGTGCGGTCGGGGTCGCCGTGGTAGCCGGTCATCAGGCCGACCGGGTGCTCCGCGAGGTCGAGGGCGAGCTCGCCCTCGGTGGCGCCGGGTGCACCGGAGACCGGGTCGAGGAGTTCGACGCGGTAGCCGGGGCTCGGGCGGCCCATCGAGCCGGTCTTCAGGGGCTGGCCGGGACTGTTGGCGACCTGGACCGCCGTCTCGGTCTGCCCGAAGCCGTCCCGGATGGTCACACCCCAGGCCCGCCGCACCTGTTCGATGACCTCGGGATTGAGCGGCTCGCCCGCGGCCACGACCTCGCGGGGCGGGGTGGCGAGCTGGCCGAGGTCGGCCTGGATGAGCATGCGCCACACGGTCGGCGGGGCGCAGAAGGTGGTGACCCGGGCCCGGTCCATCTCGGCCATCAGCCGGGCCGCGTCGAAGCGGGTGTAGTTGAAGAGGAAGACGGTCGCCTCCGCGTTCCAGGGGGCGAACAGGTTGGACCAGGCGTGCTTGGCCCAGCCGGGCGAGGAGATGTTCAGGTGCACGTCGCCGGGCTTGAGGCCGATCCAGTACATGGTGGCCAGGTGCCCGACGGGGTACGAGGTGTGGGTGTGCTCGACCAGCTTGGGCCGGGCGGTCGTCCCCGAGGTGAAGTAGAGCATCAGGGGGTCGTCGGCCAGGGTCGGGCCGTCGGGGAGGAACTCGGCGGGGGCGGTGTACGCGTCCTCGTACGGCTCCCAGCCCTCCTCCGGCAGCCCGCCGACGGAGATCCGCGTGTAGGCGCCGGGCACATCGCCGAACTTGGCGGTGTCCTCGGCCCGCACGATCACGTGCTTGACCCGGCCCCGGTCGACGCGGTCGCGCAGGTCGGCCGGGCCGAGCAGCGGAGTGGCCGGGATGACGACCGCGCGCAGCTTCATCGCGGCCAGCGCGGTCTCCCACAGCTCGGCCTGGTTGCCGAGCATGACGAGGATGCGGTCCTCGGCGGCGACGCCCCGCGCGCGCAGCTGGTTCGCCACCCGGTTGGAGCGTTCGGCCAGCTCGGCGAAGGACAGCCGGGTCTCGGTGCCGTCCTCCTCGACGATGTGCAGGGCGGTCCGGGCGTTCCCCTCGGCGATCACGTCGAACCAGTCCAGCGCCCAGTTGAAGTGCTCGGGCCGCGGCCACGCGAACCCGTCGTAGGCGGTGGCATAGTCCTCGCGGTACTCCAGCAGGAAGTCCCGGGCCCCGCGGAACAGTTCCGTCGCCGTCGTCATCTGCGTCCTCCATGCTTGTTCGGTCCTTCACCTCCGGGCGCTCTCAGCCGGTGCCGGGTCCCCGACCGTGCAGCCCTTCGGGCCTGCGCGCGCTCGCGCACTCGACACCGCCGCGCCCTGCGGTCCACTCCCGCGGTACCGGACCATTGCCGGGCGGCTCTCTGGCATCGTCTAATCCGTGATGCAGGTCTCACTACCCCCGAACGGGGGTGTGGGTGGCCGAAGGGGCGGACAAGGTGACGGCACAGGCAGCGGGAGCGGTGGAGATCGGCGGCGCGCTGGCCCGGCTGCGGCACGCGACCGGGCTCCCGGTCGCCTTCGGCGGGCTGGTCGAGTCGGGCCGGCCACAGATCCGGATCAGCGAGCTGAGCGGCACGGCGACGGCCGCCCTGCGCTCGCTCGCGGTGACCTCCGGCAACGGGCTCGGCGGCAAGGCGGTGGCGCTGGCCCGGCCGTGCGCGGTGACGGACTACTCCAGTTCGCGGCAGATCAGCCACGAGTACGACGTGCCGGTGGCCGCCGAGGGCATCCGCTCGGTGCTCGCGGTGCCGGTCGTCGTACGGCGGCGGGTGCGCGGGGTGCTGTACGGTGCGCTGCGCTCGGCCCAGCCGCTCGGCGACCGCACGCTGGGCGCGGCCATGTCGGTGGCGCGGGACGTGGAGCAGGCGCTGGTGGTGCGGGACGAGGCGCGGGGGCTGCTGGCGGCGGGCCGGGCGGAGCCCGCCGGCGCCGAGAAGGGAGCCGCCTGGGAGCAGGTGCGCGAGGCGCACGCGGCGCTGCGGGCGCTGGCGCCGCGGATCGCCGACCCGCGGCTGCGGGCCGAGCTGCTCTCCGCGTGCGGGATGCTGACCGTGTCGCGCCCGGCGGGCGGCACGAACCTGGCGCCGCGGGAACTGGACGTGCTCTCCTGGGTGGCGGCGGGTGCCACCAACGCGGCCGTGGCCGAGCGGCTGGGGCTGCGCCCGGAGACGGTCAAGGGATATCTGCGCTCGGCGATGCGGAAGCTGGGCGCGCACACCCGAGGGGAGGCGGTGACCGCGGCCCGCAGGGCGGGGCTGCTGCCCTAGCACAAGCGGGCAGGGGGACCGGTAAGGAAACCTGTCCATTCATACGGCGACGCTTTGAATTTCCCTATGCTTGACCGTTTGTTATTTCCCTCACCACGGCTTGCGTCCGAATTTCAAGGATCGTTGCCTAGAATTTGGCCCGAACACGACACACGAGGGGAGCGGTGACCGTGCGACGGGACTTCCAGGAGCCTGCCAGGTGCCGCCCCGACCTGGTCATCGGCCGCGAGGAGCTGTTCACGAGCGCCCGTGACCAACTGGCCTCGGGGGGCAGTGTGCTGCTCCACGGCCCGGCCGGAATAGGGAAATCCACCGTCCTGCGGGCATTGGCCGAGGAATACGCGGCCACCGCGCGCACCGTCTTGCGCTGCTCGGCCACGGAGTCCGAATCCCACCTTCCCTTCCTCGCCCTCGCCGATCTCTTCGGTCTGGTCCTCGACGACATCTCCCCCCGGCTGCCCGCCGCCCAGCGCACCGCCCTGGAGTCGGCGCTCACCGGCCGCGGCGAGTCCAGTCTCCTGCGCGACGGCCTCGCCCTGCGCCTCGCGGTGCTCTCCGCGCTGCGCGCCCTGGCCGCTCAGGGCCCGGTCCTGCTCGTCGCCGACGATCTGCAGTGGCTGGACCCGGCCAGTGCCGAACTGCTCGGCTTCGCCGCCCGGCGTCTGGAAGGCACCCCGGTGCAGCTGCTGTGCGCGGTGCGGACCGAAGGCCAGGAGAGCCAGGAGTGTGACCGTCATCTGCGCGCCTGCCCACCGGGCACGCTGGCCGTCCGGCTGGGCCCGCTCTCCCGCACCCAGGTCGCCCAACTGCTCGACCACCGCGGCCACAGCGGCCTGCCCCGCTCCACGGTCCGCGAGATCCACCGCACCAGCGGCGGCAACCCGCTCTTCGCCCTGGAACTCGGCCGCGCCCTCGCCGAGAACCCCACCCCGCCCCGGCCGGGCGAACCGTTGCCCGTGCCCACCTCGCTGCGCGCCCTGGTGCTCAGCCGCCTGGACATGCTGTCCGTGGAGGCCCGCCGCACCCTGCTGGTGGCCAGCGCCGGCGCCCGCCCCACCCCGGCCCTGCTGCACGCGGCCGGCCGGGAGCACGCCGAGGCAGAATGTTCCCAGGCCGCCGAACTCGGGCTGCTTGCCGCCGATCCCGACACCCCGGCCGTACGGTTCGCGCACCCCCTGATCTCCGCCGCCCTGTACGCGGAGGCGCCCGCCCACGAGCGGCGGGCCGCGCACGCGGCCCTGTCCACCGCCGCCTCCGACCCGATAGAACGGGCCCGGCACCTGGCGCTGGCCACCACCGGCACCGACCCGGAGGTCGCCGCCCGGCTCGCCGAGGCCGCCGCCCTCGCCCGCGACCGCGGGGCGCCGTCGGTCGCCGCCCACCTGGGGCTGCTCGCCACCCGGCACACCCCCGCCGACGGCGTGCCGAGTCAGGAGGAGCGCCGGCTGCAGGCCGCCGAGGACGCGATCACCGCGGGCGAGATCGACCTTGCACGGGACATCGCCCGGGAGGTGCTCACGCGGGCGAGTGTGCCCGCCGACCGGGTGCGGGCCTGGATCATCGTCATCGACACCGCCGGCCACACCATGGCCGAGGTCGACGCCGTCTTCCCGCAGGCCCTCGCCGACGCGGGCGACGACCCCCGGCTGCTGGCCCTCGTCCACTACCAGCTGGCCTGGCGGGCACTCATCGTGGAGGGCGACTTCACCCAGGCCCGTCAGGCCGCCGCGCACGCCGCCGAGCTGGCCGCGCGCGGCAAGGACCGGCGCACCGAACTGCTCTCCCTCGCCTTCCAGGCACAGACCGAGACCCTGATGGGCCATCCGGAGGCGCCCCGCACCATCAAGCGCGCCCTGCGGGAGCCCCAGGACCCGAGGGTGGCATGGCATCACAACGGGGCGGGCAGCGCCCGGTTCCGCTGGCTGGTCATGGGCGACCAGCTGGCCGAGGCCCGGGCCACGGTCACCGCGCTGCTGCGCGAGGTGCGCCGGCGCGGCTCGGTGGAGAGCGAGGTGCACTTCCTGCGCGGGCTCGCCGAGACCGAACTGCGCGCCGGGCACTGCGGCCAGGCCCTGGAGCTGGCCCGCGAGAGCCTGCGGCTCGCCCGGGACTCCGGGATCGGCGAGACCGCCTCGGCGATGCTCACCTCGCTCGCGGAGGCCTCCGGCGGCGACGTGGACCGGGCGCTGGCCCTCGCGCGGGAGGCGGTGGAGCACGCCGAGGAGGACGGCGACCAGATGTACCTCTCCCGGGCCCTGGGCGCCCTCGGGTACGCCCAGTTGGTGGCCGGGGACCCGGCGGGCACGGTCCGCTCGCTGCGCCGGGTGCGCAGCCTTGAGCTGGGTCTCGGCATCACCGACCCGGCCCGCGGCCGCTGGCAGGGGGACCTCGCCGAGGCGCTGGTCCGGATCGGTGAACCGGCCGAGGCGCAGGACGTCATCGACACGAGCCGCGAGCACGCGCTCCGGCTCGGCCGGGAGAGCGTCCTCGCCGTCCTGGACCGCGCCGAGGCCCTGGTACGGGCCGCTCAGGGCGAGACGGAGGCCGCCGTCGTTCAGCTGACGTCCGCTCAGGACCGGCTCGGCAAGCTGGGATACGGACTGGAGGAGGCACGGGCCGCGTTCGCGCTGGCCCGGCTGCCGGGCCGGCATCCCGGGCGGGCCCCGGTCCCGGGCACCGCGGAGGCGATCCGGAAGAACACGACCGCCTTCGACGAGGCCACCCGGATGTTCCGCCGCTGCCGGGCGCTGCCGTGGCTGCGCCAAGTGGACGAAGCCCTCAGCGCCCCCGAGCCGGAACCCGCGCTCGCCGTGCCGGAGGCCCTGGACGCGCTGGACGTCCTCGCCGCGATGGAGCGTCAGGTCGCCGCGCTCGTCATGGAGGGTGCCACCAACCGGGAGATCGCGGCCCGGCTGTTCATCAGCGTGAAGACGGTGGAGGCGACCCTGACCAGGGTCTACCGCAAGCTGGGAATCCGATCGCGCGTCGACATCGTCCGATTGGCGGCAGGTCGGCGCGCGCGCTGAGCAGCGCGCTTGTTAACTGAACCGGACCGAGGGTTTTCCCTCACCCAACCCCTTAGGGGGTTCCCTCATTGGGAGCCGAGGGTCCGGGTCCTAGCGTAAAGGGCGTGCCGCTCGCCCGGGCATACGGGGGTCGGTCCCGCGACCCCCGTGAAAAGCCCCACACCCGCGCGACCCCCCACCGGTGCAACCCCCACTGAGGAGACTCATGTTCGGGCCCAGACGTGCCAGAGAGACCGCCGCGACCCTGGTGGCCACCGCCGCCGCCGCGGCGAGCGCGCTCCTCGCCGCCCCCACGGCGAGCGCCGCCCCCCAGCCCATCGTCGGCGGTACGACCACCACGACGACCGCGTACCCGTTCATGATGCAGATCACGGACGCGTCCGGAAGCCAGTTCTGCGGCGGCACCCTGGTGGCCGCCAAGAAGGTGGTGACGGCCGCGCACTGCATGGTCGGCGAGACGACCGGCAGCGTCCGCGTGGTCGGTGGCCGGACCTACCTGAACGGCACGAACGGCACGGTCAGCAAGGTCAGCAAGATCTGGATCAACCCGGACTACAGCGATGCCACCAACGGCGACGACGTGGCCGTACTGACCCTGTCGACGTCGATGCCGTACACGGCGGCGAAGTACGTCTCCTCCTCCCAGACGGGCGTGTACGCGGCCGGCACCACGGCCCGCATCCTCGGCTGGGGCACCACCTCGGAGAACGGCAGCTCCTCCAACCAGCTGCGGACCGCGACCGTACCGGTCGTGTCCGACTCCAGCTGCCGTTCCTCCTACGGTTCGGACTTCGTCCAGTCCGACATGGTGTGCGCCGGATACACCTCCGGCGGCGTAGACACCTGCCAGGGCGACAGCGGCGGTCCCCTGCTCATCAGGGGCGCCCTGGCAGGGATCACTTCCTGGGGCGAGGGGTGCGCGGAGGCGGGTTACCCGGGTGTGTACACCCGGCTGGCCACCTTCTCGGACCTGGTGACCGCGCAGGTCGACTCGTGACCCGGAAGACTCCCCGAGCACCCCTCGGGTAATTGCCGGGGGGGCGTTGCGAGCCACCACGAGCGGCCCGCAACGCCCCCCTCTCCATGCCCCGCTGCTTGTCGGCGGTGAGCTTCCCGGCCGTCCCCCAGCTGTCCGCCGGCACTTCGTGGATCCACACGTGCACGCTCTCGGCCGGGATCCGGTAGGCGGCGACGAAGGCGTAAGTGACCCGCTTGACGAGGTCCCGCTTGAGCTCGATGTCGCGGGGGCCCTGCTGGATGGTGACGATCGGCATGACTGACTCCCTTGTGCGGGGCGGCGGTTGCCGCCTGCTGTTCCGGTGGGTCCAGTCCATCGCCTGCCCCCCCGGCGGCCAGGAAGCAGTCCGCGACCGCAGCGATCAGCTTTCGTGATCGTCACAGGCCAGCAGCAGCGTCTCCAGATGCGGGGTGAGGTCCGCGGCGGGTACGGCGAGGCCTGTGACGAGGGCGAGGCCGGGCGCGCGGAAAGGAACGTACGCCACCCGTGGCGTGTGCAGCACGCGCGCGTGGGAGGCGTAGACCACCGTCCACAGGGGCCGGGCGCCGATGGCGGCGAGGGTGTCGTGCAGGGCCCCGCCGACCGGTCCCCGCACCGGCTCGAACCCAGCCGCGTGGCACGCGCCGACGACCAGGTCGACCAGGGCGGGGTTGGTGCGGCGCGAGGTGAGGGCGAGGGGCAGCCCGGCCAGGTCCGCGAGGTCGATCCCGTCCCGGGTCGCGAGGGGGTGGCCGGCCGGGAGGGCGGCCACCAGCGGGTCGGGCCACAGGGGCAGCACCCTTACGCCGGGCGGGGGTTCGGCCGACCGGACGAACGCGGCGTCCAGCCCGCCCGCCGCGACCCTGGCCAGCCGTTCACCGGCCGGGAGCGAGAACAGCTCGACCGGCACGTCCGGTGCCCGCTCGGCGAACGCGGCGAGCACCCGGTCCAGGTGCGCGCCGAGCCCGGTGCTGGTGCCGAGGCGCAGCCCGGCGGGCACCGCCACGGCCGCCCGCGCCTTCTCCGCCGCCGCGAGCACCGCCCGTGCCTCGGGCAGCAGCCGCTCCCCCGCCCCGGTCAGCCGCACCCGGCGCGGCGAACGGTCGAACAGCTCGGCGCCCAGCTCCCGCTCCAGCCGCTGTATCTGCTGGCTGACCGCCGACTGCACGATGTGCAGCCGGTCGGCCGCGCGCCCGAAGTGCAACTCCTCGGCGACGGCGACGAAATAGCTGAGCTGACGGAGTTCCATGGCCTGACTGTAGACGGGGCCTCCGCGGGGCCTCACCGCCGTACGACCTCCCCGAACCGGATGTCGTACGCGGCACCCGGGTGCATGACCCGGAGCATCCGCTCCCCCTCCGCGGTCACCTCCTCCCGCTGCCCCCTGGTCAGCCCGGTGAAGGTCTCGATGACGAGGGTGTCGCCGTCGAGCTTCCACAGGCCGGCCAGGAAACCGTCGACGAGGAGGGTGCGGAAGGCCTGGTTGCCCTGCCAGCTGCGGCCCCGGTGGGCGGGCGGTACGACGCGGGTGCGGTCGGCGTGGGAGAGGAGGAGGTTGTCGAACTCGGGCAGGAAGCGGGGCGGTGCCGGGGTGTCGGGGTCGGGGCGCGGGGCGTGGGGCAGGTCGAAGAGTTCGGCTCCCCCGGTGTCCCGGAAGGTGACCAGTTCGGGGCGCAGCCGCTCGAAGGCGTCCCGGAGGCGGGTGAGTCCGGCCCAGGTCTGCATGTCTTTCACGGAGGCGGGGCCGAAGGCGGCGAGGTAGCGCAGGACGATCGACTCCGGTGCCGGGGCCTGGCCGGCCGGGCGGCCCAGCCACTGCTCGACGGTGGTGAGGGCGACCTGGCCGCTCTCGCCCCACAGGCCGCGCGGGGTGACCTGGACGAGCGGCAGGGTGCAACGGGCGGCGACGGCCAGGGCCTGCGGGTCGGCGTCCGGCCACTCGGCGCCGAGCGCCTGCCGCAACTGGGCCATGGTGCGCGGCTCGGCCTCGACCAGCTCACGGGTGAGCGCGGCCAGCCGGTCCAGGTCGACGCCGCCCAGTCCCGCGCGGAAGTTCGTCAGCTCGCGGTCACGGGCCGGCTGGACGAGCGGGCGCAGGCTGAGGCAGTCGTCGGCGGTGTGGGTGTGGAGGGTGGAGCGCAGGGTGACGATCCGGGCGACCTCCCGGCCGGCCATGAGTGACGACAACTGCCGCGGCGAGAACCCGTCCAGGCGGGCGGCGAGGGCGTAGTACGGCGGACTGACGTTCTGCGCCTGGAGCCCGAGCAGGTGGCGTACGGCGTCCAGGGCGGAGCGCGTGGAGCGGCGCAGCAGGAGCTGCCGGTTGAGGGTGGCACGGTTCAGGGCGCGTGTGTCCAGGACGGGGGCGCTCGCCGTACCGCCCTTGTTCGCGCTGCTCTTCGTCATGCCCGCACGCTAACGTCACTTGCGGACACCTTCTGTCCGCGACTCCCACCGGGCCCCTCACCCGGCTCTGGCGCCGGGCCGGGAGGCCGCGGATCCCTTCTGGTGCCTCCGCCGAGTGATCACCGCCGCACGGGGCCTGGACGGAGAGACAGGCGATGTCCCGGCGAGCAGGTGGCAGGCACGGCGGCCCCGAGCCGGTCCGCCGCCGCGCCCTCACCCCGCTCCCAGCCCCCCAGCCCCCACCGAGGCGCCCGGGCCCGGACCGGCGGGCCCGCCGAGCCGGCGGTTGTCGTCCAGGCGGCGCTGTGCCGCGACGGCGTGCGCGGGTCCTCCCCGCCACGCTCGAAGACCTACCGCGAGCCCCGCGGGCAGCCCTCGGGCGTGGCCGCCCGGATCCGGTGCTGGTGCCGCTCGGCACCACCGGTCCGTTCCCCGGCGAGCAGCCGCTGGAGCGTCCCGTGGCGGAGCTGCGGGCCCGGGGCGCCGAGCTCGTGCCCGTCGCTCCCGACGAGGGGCCGGCGGCGGCGATCGGCGACCGGTTCACGGCAGGTGAACGCACACCGGCCGCCGAGTCGGCACGCGCCGGTGTGCTGGCACCTCGACCGGTTCACCGTGTGTGGTCGCACACCGACGGGAGCCAGGTCAGGCCTCTGGCGTGGCTGAGGGTGTCCAGGTTCTCCAGGAGGGCGTCCAGGCGGTCCGGGTGGGCGAGGAACTGGATCGTCGCCTCGGCGAAGGCGTCGCGTACCGTCGGCGGCATGGCGTCGGAGGCGTCGAAGCAGTGCACCGCCCGGTCGTCGAGGAGGGTGGCGCCGAGGGAGCGGTGCCAGGCGGGACCGGCGTCGCCGGGGGCGGGCCGGGCCCCGGTGTGGACGGAAAAGCCGGACTCCACGGCGTTCCAGGCGCGTTGGGCGTCGGCGGAGGCGAGGTGGCGGATCAGCTGCTTGGCCTGCGGGGTGGTGTGCAGCAGGGCGACCAGGTCACCGGAGACCTCCCAGGCACCGGTGGCGGTGGCTCCGGGGATCAGCCGGGCGGAGGGGTCGTAGCGGCCGTCCGCCCGTTCCCAGGCGGCGCCCTGGGTGCGGATGAACGACGCCTGGTGCTCCAGGGTGCAGCCCGGCGGTTTCCCGGTGACCGGTTCGGACGCCTTCTGGTACGCGGTCTTCAGGGCCCGTCCGACCAGGCCGGGGTCCCCTCCCGCACCCACCATGCCGCCCCAGGTCTCCCAGGCCGACTTCACCCGCTGCGACCGCCAGGGCAGTTCGCCGCCGGCCCACTGCTGGTAGGTGCGCGGGCCGTACCGCTGCAGGACGATGTCCTCGATCCAGTCCGTGCCGGGCCAGCCACTGGTGGCACCCGACCCCATGCCGAGGCACCACTGGCCGGGCCGGTGCGCGGCCTGCTCGCGCTGCCGCCCGCTCATGCCCGCCGGGTACCAGACGATGCTCTTCAGATCGGCCTTGAGCGGGAACCAGTACACATGCCCGTCGTCCAGCTCGGTGGCCCAGGAGGCGCCGAAGTCGTCACGCCGGATGAGTTTTTCGAGCGGTTTGAGCTGCTTCTGCCGTGCGTAGTCGGCGAGTTCGCCGGAGCCGGTCAGCACCACCACGTCGGGGGGCGTCCCGGCCTCCACGTCGGCACCGAGCACCTGGCTCTGGGCGGAGCTGCCCTGGTATTCGACGCGGATGTGGTACTTGCGCTCGAACGGCTCGATGACCGCGGTCCGGAAGTTCCGCTCGTCGGTGCCGGTCCAGTTGGCCAGCAGGGTGACGGTCGGCTCCTGCCCGAGGGTGCGTACCCCGACCACGACGGCCGCCGCCAGCACGGCCAGGCAGCTCGCCACCACGGTGACGGTGCGGGTGAGACGGCGGGAGGGACGTCGCCGGGTGTCGGGGTCGGCCGTCGCGGGGCCGTTTCGCCGGGCGCTCACCGCGGCCTGAACCGGTAGTCGTCGATGTGCCGCCGCAGTCCCGTCTCGGCCAGCGCCATGAGCAGGATGCCTCCTATCAGGATCCACACCGCGGCCCCCGCGCGGAAGCCGGTGTGCGCCAGGTGCGCGGCGGTGTCCCGCCCCGCCTCGGTGATCAGCCGCCCGGCCAGCGGTCGGTCGAGCAGGTCACGGGTGTGCTCCATCCCCTGGTGCGTCCACAGGGTGAACAGCACCGATACGGCCAACCCGCCGGGCAACAAGGCGGTAGCGGCGAGGAGTTGGCGGTTGTAGCGCCGCCGGAAGCGGCGGCGCAGGAAGCGCTGGGTCTCCAGCAGGGCCACGGCGAGGGCGACGGCGAGCAACAGGGTCGTGCTCCAGCCGAGCCACAGCAGCTCGCCGAACGAGGTCTGCCGGTGCACCGCGGCACGCTGCTGTTTCTGCAGGACCTTCAGGCGGGCCAGTATCCCGGAGCCCCTGTCCTCCAGGACGCTGGTCGCGTAGCTCAGGTAGGCGTCGTGCAGCACCCGGTCACCGGAGACCAGTTGGGCCTGCTGGACCCTCACCGCGTACACCGTGATCAGTCCGGCCACGGTCTGCAGGGCCTGCCGGGCCGCCGGGCCGCCGATGTCGTCGCGGGCGGCGGACGCGAGGCTCTGCGCAGCGACCGAGATCTGCTTCTGGAAGTCGCTGGTCGGGGCCGCCGCGCCCGCGTCCTGCTGGGCCTGGCCCAGCGCGTACAGCGCGGTGTCGATGTACAGCACCGCGGGGGCGCTGGAGGTGCGCAGCGGGTTCGCGTCACCGTGCACGCCCTCGTAGGACAGGAAGAGGGAGAGGGTCAGCAGGGCCGACAGGGCCAGCAGCAGGCGGTGACGCACCGCGAGTTCGTGGGCGGTCGTACTGCCGCCGTCCGGCGGGCGCCGCCCGGCACCGAGGACGGGGGTGAGGAGACGGCTGGGGAGGCGGTCCGGGTGGCTCGGAGCGCGGCGGCCGGAGCGGTCGGCACGGCGGTGCGCCCGGGGCCGGGGGGCCGCGGGTGCGGTGGTCTCCATGCGCCGGCCGCCGGTCTCCGTGGCCAGGCCGCCGGTCTCCGTGGCTCTGGGGACGCTCATGCGGACGACCCCCTCAGCAGCTGCCCGCAATCGCCCCCGCAGTACAGGGAGTCGGCCGGGCCGAGCCAGTTGCACTCCGGGCACTCGATGAGGTCGTCCGGGCCTGCGCCGCCGGGTGATGGTGAACCGATCGGGGCGGCGTGACCCGGCGGGCCGCCGGCCGGTTCCGGTGGGGTGGTCATGGCGCTGGAGAGGATCAGGTGCTGCCAGTCGACGTCCTTGAGGCCGGCCCGGACCCGGCCGGTGCCCGGCCCCTCCTCGATCAACCGCAGTGCGCCGAGCAGTTGGTCGTCGCGCAGCTCTTCGGCCAGGGCCAGCGCCCGCGCCAGTTCGTGGTCCGCCGCGGCCCGGCCGTCCGTGCGGCGCAGCCAGGCCCGGTAGGCCCGTGCGACGGCGGCACTTGCCTGCTGGTACAGCTCGTGCCGGCGGACCCCGGGGTGCTGCCGGGAGGCGTCGAGCGGGTTGTCGGTCCAGCGCACCAGGATGGGCCGCGGTCCGGGTAGCCGTACCGGGCGCCCGAACTCGGGCACGACGACCTCCACGGCGGCGAGCTGGAGGTCCTCGCCGAGTTCGCGGCCGGTCGGGTCGGCGGTGAGGACGACCTGGAAGTGCCGTACCTCGTCGCCCCAGGCGCGGGTGACGTACTCCGTGCCGCGCCCGCCGGAACCGGCGGCGGTGGGCGGGAGTTCCTGTTCGCTGGGCACGACCTGGGTGACCCGGCGGATCACCGTGCCGGGGGTGGGGGTGAGTCTGATGCGCAGCTCGGGTACGGCCGTGCCCAGCAGACCGTTCACCAGGTCCTCGTAGGCCGCGGTCAGTTCGGACTCGCTTCGGACCGCGCCGGCCCGACCTTGCAGGCGCCGGGTGATGTGCAGCAGCAGTTCGGCGTCCCAGTCGTCGCCGATGCCCCAGGCGTCGCAGATGAACCGGCCCTCGCAGGCGTCGAGGACGGTCTCCAGCGGTCTGTCGGAACGGTGGTCGTGTTCGTTGCGCCCGTCGGTGAGCAGCAGGACGTGCTTGACCGGGGCGGGCTGGTCCTTGAGCAGCCGCCGGGCGAGATCGAGCCAGGCGCCGAGGGCGGTGCCGCCGTCCGCGTCCAGGATGTGTACGGCGCGCTCGGCGGCGGCACGTTCGGCCGGCCCCGCGACGGCCATCACCTCCCGTCCGGGGCCGGGGTGCACCACCGTGGCGTCGAACCGGCCGGAGAGCACGGCGAAGGCGGTGCCCTCGGGCAGCATCCGGACGGCCGCTACCGTGGCGTCCTTGGCGGCGCGCAGTTTGGTGTCCGGGTGAAGCATCGAACGGGAGGTGTCGACGATCAGCACCTCGGCGAGCGCGGGTCCGCTGCCGGGCCCCGGCATGGCGGCGAGGCCCGGGCCGCCATGACTGTCGACCCCGATCTCCAGGATGGCGTGCATCTCCCGGTCGGGGGGCTGCCCGGGTGCGGCGGGCGCGGCGGACAGCTCCTTCTGCTGGCCGACCGCGAGCGTCACCTCGGTCTCCTCGGTCACGGTCATCGCTGTGTCCCCCCAGTGGTCATGGACGTGCTCAGAAGGTGGTCATGGGCCGGACCTCGTGGGCCAGGTCGAGCAGCCGGCCGTGTTCCTGGGCGGTGCGGGCCTGCGCGGCCAGTTGGCGGAAGGACTGCTCCAGCAGGCTGCGCAGGCCCTCCTCGTCACCGGGTCCGAGGAGGTCCCCGGCGGGGAAGTCCGGTCCACGGCCCGGCTCCCGCAGGGCGTGCAGGGTGTTCTCGCGGACCTCGGCGATCAGCCGGGCCCGGGACTCGCCGTCGGCGGCGCCGCCGTCCAGGCGCAGTTCGGGCAGCCGCCGGGCCGCGTCCCGCAGGTCGGCGGGTGAGGGCGGGCTCCCGTGCAGGGTGCCGGCGCGGACGCGGACGGCCGCGATGCGGGCGGCGTCGTAGTGGCGGGAGGTGGCGGGGACGGCGTCGAGGACGCGCACGGCGGCGTCCCGGTCCCCGGCGGCCAGGTGGCCGCGGGCCAGGCCGAACGCGGCGGCGGTGTGCGCGCAGTCCCGTTTCCACACCGCCTCGTAGAACAGCATGGCCCGCGACCGCCGTAGCGCGTCTCCGTTTTCGGCCCGAGGCGCGCCGCCGTGTCCGGCTGCCGGGGCGGCCCCGTGTCCGGCTCCGTGCCCGGCTCCCTGTACGGCTTCACGACCGCCGCCCCGCCCGGTTCCCTGTACGGCTCCGTGCCCGCCGTCGTCCCCGGCTCGCCGTGCGGTCCCGGTTCCGGTTCCGTCGTCGGTTCCATGCTCGACGCAGTAGCCGAGGGCCAGCTTGGGCACGTACTCGCCCGGCAGTGCGCTGTAGACGGCGTCGAAGCGGTCGCCGGCCCGGGCCACCTCGCCCTTGCTGAGGTGGAGCACGCCGTAGTGCCAGGCGATGCGCCAGTCGTGGGCGGTGGCGCGTTCGCCGAGCTGGGTCTCCGCCTCGATCAGCCAGCTCTCCGCCTCGTCCTGCTCGCCCCGTCTGAGGTAGGCGCGGCACAGCCACAGCGCGGTCTCGGGGGTGCCGAGGCGGGATTCGCGGGACCACTGCCGGGCGACCCGGTCGGGGGCGTCGGGCGGGAAGGTGTCCAGCAGCAGGGCGGCGCCGTCGGCGGGGTCGGGGACCGGCTCCGGGAGGGCGCCGGCGACCTCGGCGGCCGAGGGCGAAGAGACGTCCAGCCCGGCGAGCTGCTCGCCGGGGCGGGCGGTCCAGTGGTCCAGTCCCGGGATCGCGCCGAGTCCGGCGTCGAGGCTGGCGCCGGTGGCGCGGAACCGGGTGGAGCTCTCGGGCAGCTGCTCGCCGAACTGCAGTGAACGGAACTCGCGCAGGACCTCCCAGAGTTGACGGGACATCTCGGCCGCCGAGCGGAACCGGGCCCGGACTTCGGCATGGGTGGCGCGGTCGACGAGGCGGCGAAAGGAGTCGGAGGCCAGACCGCGGGCCGGCTCCGTGCCACGGGCGAGCGCCTCCAGGGTCATGCCGACGGTGTAGAGGTCGCTGTCGACGTGCCAGCCGCGGCGGTCGATCTCCTCCTTGGGCGGGGCGAAGCCGGGCGTGTAGACGTAGGCGGAGGCGCGGTCGCCGATCGCGCGCACCGCGCCGAGGTCGACGACCTTGATCGCCCGGCCGAAGTGGACGACGTTGGCGGGCTTCATGTCGCAGTACAGCAGCCCGCGTTCGTGCATGTACTGCAGCGCGCCGAGGATCTTGCAGCCGTAGGTGAGGACGTGGTCGAGGCGAGGGCGGCCGTGGAAGACGCGTTCGGCGTCGTCGGCGTCGAAGAGCTGCTGCAGTGAGCGGCCGCCGATGTAGTCCATGACCAGGTAGCCGGTGGGCGGGCGGCCGGGGGCCCCGTGGTCGGCGTACGTGATGAGGCGGACGATGTCGGGGTGGTGCAGGTCGGTCAGGGAACGGCGCTCCTCGACGGCGTTGCGGCGCGCCAGCGCGTCGTGCGGGTTGATCTGCCCCTTGAGGACGACCCGGTGGCCGTCGGCGCGGGTGTCCTCGGCGAGGTAGATCCAGCCGTTGCCGCCGTGGGTGAGGCAGCCGAGGACCTTGTAGTGGTCGGCGACCACGTCGCCCGGGTGCAGCTGCGGCAGGAGGGAGTAGGGCGTGCCGCAGCGGGGGCAGCGGCCGGTGGCGCGGGCGGGCTGGCCGCCGTAGCCGACGCCGATGGTCATGGTGCAGCCGTTAGCGCCGCACCGCCGGCCGCCGGCGGGCGGGCGCGGGTCGGCGACGAGGACGTCGTCGGGGACGGGGACGTCGGGCAGGACGACCAGTCCGTGCTGGTCGAGTTCGCCGACGCCGGCGACGGCGTGGACGGCCGGCGGGCCGGGGGCCTCCTCGGCGGTGGTGACGGGGGCCCGGGGCGGGGCCGGTGGCGCGGGACGCGACTCGGTGTGCCGGCGGCCGCAGCTGTCGCAGTAGCCGGTGCCCATGATGCGGCCGACGCAGCCGGGCCGGATGCACGAGGTCACGACACGCCCTCCTCTCCGGGTGCGACGGGAGCGACGGGTTCGGTGGGTGCCGTGCGGGGGGCCGGCGCCGTCGGTCGGGCCGGTGCGGTGGGTGCGGCCGGCGCGGTGGGTGCGGCCGGCGCGGCGGTGCCGGCCGGTGACGCGGGGGGCGGGGCGGAGCAGAAGGCGACGAACCGTTCGACGGCTCTCTCCGCGCTGTCGAGGTCGCAGGGGGTGTGCCGCAGCAGCGACAGGGCGTGGTCGTAGAGCCGGTACGCCTCCATGACCCGGTCCCCGTGCGCGGCGGCCCGCTGCCGGCACAGCGGCCACTCGGCGCTGACCCGGCCGAGGAGTTCCTCGCGGCGGCGCAGCCGGGCGTCGAGGACGCCGAGGGCCTGTTCCAGGCGCTGCCGGCGGCGGTCGGCGGCGTCCTCGAAGGTGAACAGCAGGTCGGCCTGGCGGGGTTCGCGTTCCCGGTCGGGGGTGTGGCCGACCCATGCGCGCAGCATCCGGGTGCGCCGTACGCCGGCTTCGGCCTGTTCCAGCAACCGCTGGGTGCCGGGGCCGGGCTGCACCAGGTCCCGGCGCTGGTCGAGGCCGGGCCCCAACGTGTCGACGATCCGGTCCAGTTCTGCGTGCAGGCGGGACCACCGCTCGCGCAGCGGGCGGTCGACGAGGAGTTCGGCGGCGCGGGCGGTGCGCTCGCCCCGGCGGCGGAACGCGAGCAGCAGGCGGGCGCCGTGCCGGGCGAGCCGGTCCAGCAGGTGGAGCAGGGCGTCGGGTTCGGCGGACTGGTCGACACCGACCAGGACGGCGGCGAGCGGGACGCGGAGGTCGGCGAGTCGCTCTGGCCGGGGATCGTCGCGGATGCCGAGGCGTTCGGCGATCCGGTCCATCACCTCGGTGGACGTCAGCCCCTTGACGTCCAGGGCGAGATCGTGGGCGCCGGCCGGGGGCACCGTCTCGGGCGGGTCGTGGCTGACGGCGCTGGTGTTGCGGTGGGTGCGCAGCTCTCGGTCGGCGAGGGTGACGGCGCGCTCCAGGGTCCAGGCACGGTCGCCGCCGACGGGGACGACGGTGACCAGCACCGGCCAGCCTTCGCCGCGGAACCAGGAGGCGAGTTCGGTGGCGAACGGTACGTCGAGCCGGCCGGCGGCGCCCTGGGTTCCGGTGCGCAGCCTCGGGTCGACGGCTTCGGCGCCGTCGGTCCAGTCGGCGACCTGCGGCAGATGGCTGAGGATGGTCTCGGTGGGGCTCATGTAGCTGAAGGCGGAGCCCGGCCCGTCGTCCACGCTGAGGACGATGCCGATGACCTGGTCGGTGGCGTGGTCGACCACTCCCCCGCCGCTGAAACCGGGGGCGGCCAGCTCGCCGGGGGTCAGTGGGCGCAACTGCACCTGGCTGTCCCGGCCGCGGGCGGCTACCAGGGTGGCACCGTGCCAGCGGCCGCCGTCGTCGCCGTCCGGGAAGCCGTACCTGCTGACGGGGCCGTGCGGTGCGGCGAGCCGGTAGAGCCGGGTGGCGTGCTCGGCGGGCAGGGGTGCCGACAGGCGCAGCAGGGCGAGGTCGCCGCTGCGGTCGCCGAAGGCGTCCTCGCGCTGCGGCACATGCTCGTCCGCTTGGACGGTGGCGGCCACGGCGTCCAGGCCGGGAACCCCGACGAGGCGGACGGTGTAGCGGCGTTCCGGACTGACGACGTGGCCCGCGGTGAGCACCCGGTCGGGGGCGAGCAGCACCCCTGCACCGAGCACCCTCCCGTCCGGCGCCTCGACGCGGGCGATCCAGGACGGTGTCCGTAACCACGAAGTGACGGCTCGCTCCCCCGTGCGCGTCATGGTCCCTATGTTACTCGGCGTACTCGCCCGGTACCACTGGTGTGCACGGGGTCGTTGCGGAGGGGCGGAAACCGGGGCGAGCGGGTGCGGCGGGAGACGACCGCGCCCGGCCGGTCCGACGAGGGACGACCGCGCCCGACCCGCGTGTCGCCCGCCGCTCTCGGCCTCGGTCCTCAGGACGGGGCGCCGCTCAGCCCACCGGCATACCGTCTTCCCGGCCTCGGCCCTCGGCGTCCGCGAAGGGCAGGCCTCGACCGCGTCCCACCGGCACACCGCCACCCTCGGGGCCGGCCCTCACCGGCCGTGCAGAGCCGCGAGCACCTGCGCGTCGGTGAGTTGCTCGAAGTCCTCGTACCACTGGCCGACAGCGGCGAAGCCGGCCGGGCGGTGCGGACACAGGACGGTGTCGGCCTCGGCGGCGAGCAGGTCGAGGGAGCGGGGGGCGCCGACGGGCACGGCCAGGACGAGCCGCGCGGGGCGGCGGCGCCGGACGTGGCGCAGGGCCGCGCGGGCGGTGGCGCCGGTGGCCAGACCGTCGTCCACCACGATCACCGTGCGGCCGGTCAGCTCCGGGAGCGGGCGGTCGCCGCGGTAGCGCTGCTCGCGGCGGCGCAGTTCCCGCCGCTCGCGTTCCACCACCGGGGCGAGGGACTCCTCGGTGAGGCGCAGCCGGTCGAGGGTGCCCGCGTCGAAGAGGGGCGGGTCGTCCGCGGCGAGCGCGCCGACGGCGAACTCCGCGTGGTGCGGGGCGCCGATCTTGCGGACGACGAGTACGTCGAGCGGGGCGCCGAGGGCGCGGGCGATCGGCTCGGCGACGGCGATGCCGCCACGGGGCAGGGCGAGGACGAGGGGGTCGGGGAGGTCGCCTCGGGCGTGGGCGTCGCTCAGCAGTCCGGCGAGTTCCCGTCCCGCTTCGGCGCGGTCCCGGAAGCGCATGGTCGCCCTCCTCCGCGAAGCCTCTCCTTCCATGGTGCTACGGCGGTGAGGCGCGCCGGGAGGACCCTTGGAATTCGCACGCACGCTCTATACACCGAGTGTATAGTCCCGGCATGCCTCTTTCGACCGACAAGTTCCCGACGCCGAAGCCCGCGACCGGGAAGACGCGTGAACCGCGCCGAGGGTTGCGTCCGGCCGTGCTCGCCTCGGCCGCGGTCTGCCTGGCGCTGACGCTGTCCGGCTGCGCCCAGGTCGACACGACCTCGCCGAGCACCGTACGTGCCGAGGCGGCGCACGGGGCGCCGGCGAAGCTCGGCACCGTCGACTGCCGCCAGGCCAAGTGCATCGCGCTCACCTTCGACGCGGGGCCCAGCGAGCACTCGGCGCGGCTGCTGGACATCCTCAAGGAGAAGAAGGTTCCGGCCACCTTCTTCCTGCTCGGCAAGCGTCATATCGAGAAGCACCCGGAGCTGGTCAAGCGGATGGCGGCCGAGGGCCACGAGGTGGCGAGCCACACCTGGGACCACAAGATCCTCACCCGGATATCGGACGCGGAGATACGCGAGGAACTGAAGCGCCCCAACGACGCGATCGAGCGGCTCATCGGGCACAAGCCCACCCTGATGCGCCCGCCGCAGGGCCGTACGGACAGCGATGTCCACGAGATCGCCAAGGAGTTGGGCCTGGCGGAGGTGCTGTGGAGCGTGACCGCCAAGGACTACACGACCACCGACTCCGCGCTCATCACCAAGCGTGTGCTCGCCAACGCCTCCCGGGACGGGATCATCCTGCTGCACGACATCTACGACGGCACCGTGCCCGCCGTGCCCGGCATCATCGACGCCCTGAAGGAGCGCGGCTACGTCTTCGTGACGGTCCCTCAGCTGCTCGCCCCCGGCAGGGCCGAGCCGGGCAAGGTGTACCGGCCCTGACCTTCACCGGACCGGGCCGTGTTCCCGGCGGGGGGCGTTGGATAGCGTTGCGTCTGCCGGATGTGGAGGACCGCCGGCTGGGAAGCACCGAGGAAGGACGACGACGGTGTCCGACGTGGCATGTCACGAGGTCGACGAGGAACGGATCGCCCACGCGCTGGACGACATCCGGGGGCGTGCGTACGGCCGTTGGCACGCCCTGCGCTACGACAGCCTGTCGCTGACGGGACTCCAGGCGATGGCCGACGAGCTGCTCGACCATGTCGCCGCCCGGTCCCTGGCGGATCCCGCGCTCGCCGCCGACACCACGCGCGAGGTCCTGCGCACGGCGGCCGAATGCGCTCTCGGTGCGCTGAATCTCGGCTGTTTCCCCAACGGTGACTTCGAGATCCCGCTGCCGGTCGTCGACGAGACGCTGAGCAGCGAGGACCTAGGCTTCGAGCACGCCCTGGAGTGGGCGCCCACCGCCCGGACCTGGGTGGAGGCGTTCGCGTTGTGCGTGGCCGCCGGCACGGTCCGGCAGTGGCAGCGGGTGATCGGACTGCTGCTGCGCGGGGACTACGCCCCGGCGATCCGGGACGGGGTACCGTACTCGGCGCTGGAGTCACGGTCCGAGGCGGCGGACCTCGCCGAGATGGACGCGCTGTGCGGTTATCTCACCGAGGCGAGCGGACATCTGCCCAAGCACTGGCCCACGGCGCCGCTGCGGAAGCCGGACCTCGACGAGCGCCTCGCGGCGATCCGGCGATTGGGGGCCGTGGGTCCGCTGACGCCGGATCAGCAGCTGCTGCGCGTCCTCCTCGTGGACGACCGGCCGGCGTTCGAACGTGCCCTGGCCGAACGGCTCCAGCGTCATCGGGCGGACATGGCGGCGGCCGACCCGGCGCCCCGGAGCCTGCTGCCGGCCGGCACCATCGCGCTGGCCGCGCTGGCGGTGCAGGTCCACGGCTGGGACCTGGAGCTCAGCTCCGGGTATCTGCCGGAGGGTCTGCTGCGGGGGCCGGAGGGCGTCCCTCGGGCGGCGGTCTGACGGGTTCCAGCCGTCGGCCAGACCCGGCGGGCCCGCGGTGAGGGGGTGCCGGACGCCGCCGGCGACGAGGGGGAGCGGTTCGGAGGGCTTGGCCTGCGAGAGGACGGTGCGACAGTCCATGCCCCGGTCGTCCGTGAGGTGGATCTGGTAGTGCGGGGGTGTCCCGCGCGCCCCGCTGTCACGCCGCCCCGCACACCGGCCGTCGCCGGGAACGACTCCTCGGACACCCGGCCGGGCGGGCAGGGTACGGCAGGGCGAACGCGCAGGTGACCGGCGCCCATTGCCTACGATCGGGCCGTGCCCATCTTCTCCTTCGCACGTACGGTCCCCCTCACCCTCGATGAGACGTGGCGTCGGCTCACCGAGTGGCCCCGCCACGCCGACGCGGTCCCGCTGACCCGGATCCAGGTGCTGACGCCCGCTCCGACCCGGGAGGGCAGCCGCTTCGTGGCCCGTTCGGGGATCGGCCCCCTGGGCTTCGACGACGTCATGGAGGTGACGGTCTGGCGCCCGCCCACCGACGGCCGGCCCGGCCTGTGCCGCCTGGAGAAACGCGGCCGGATGATCCTCGGCTGGGCGGAGATCGAGGTCAGGCCGGGGCCCGGCGGCCGCAGCCGGGTCGTGTGGCGCGAGGAGCTGCGCGTCCGCTTCCTGCCCCGCGTCTTCGACGGCGTCCTGGAGCGAACGGCCCGCACGGTGTTCGGCCGGGCAGCGAATCGACTTCTCCGGAAGGCATGAACCGGGACCGCACCGGATCCCGCGCGCGCCGCGGAACCGGCGCTCGGGCGGACGTGAACCAGGTCCCCACCACATCCCACCCACGTCCGAACCCAGCGCTCGGGCGGACGTGAACCAGGGGGCCCGCATCCCGCTCACGCCGCTAACCCGGCGCACACGGCAGTCATGGACCGGGGTCGTACCGCATCCCGGCCGCGCGGCGGCGAACCCGGCGCTCAGGGGGCGGGCGGGAGCCGGGTCGTCCGGGAGCCTGCCCGGTCAGGCCACCGACCCGATCCGACCCGCCGGCCGGGACGTCGTGTCGTGGTGGATCGGGGTGTGGGCTCCGGTCAGGGAGACCCCGCTGCCGCCGCGCCGGTTCGCGACGATCTCCGCGCCGATGGACAGGGCCGTCTCCTCGGGCGTACGGGCGCCGAGGTCGAGGCCGATCGGGGAGTGCAGGCGGGCCAGTTCCAGCTCGGTGACGCCGACCTCGCGCAGGCGCTCGTTGCGGTCGAGGTGGGTGCGGCGGGAGCCCATCGCGCCGACGTAGGCGACCGGCAGCCGCAGGGCCAGCCGCAGCAGGGGTACGTCGAACTTGGCGTCGTGGGTGAGGACGCACAGGACGGTACGGCCGTCGACCTCGGTGCGCTCCAGATACGTGTGGGGCCACTCGACGACGATCTCGTCGGCCTCCGGGAAACGGGCGCGCGTGGCGAACACCGCGCGGGCGTCGCACACCGTGACGTGGTAGCCCAGGAACTTGCCGACGCGGACCAGGGCCGAGGCGAAGTCGATCGCACCGAAGACGATCATCCGCGGGGCGGGGACGGAGGATTCGACGAGGACCGTGAGCGGGGCGCCGCAGCGCGAGCCCTGTTCGCCGATCTCCAGGGTGCCGGTACGGCCCGCGTCCAGGAAGGCGCCGGCCTCGGCGGCGATCGTGCGGTCCAGCTCTGGGTGGGCGCCGAAGCCGCCCTCGCAGGAGCCGTCGGGACGGACGAGGAGGACCCGGCCCCGCAGCTCGGCCGGGCCGTCCACGACCCGCGCGACCGCCGCCGCCTCGCCACGCACGGCGGCGGCCAGCGCGGCCGCGACCGCCGGCCGGGCGGGACCGTCCGCCCGGACCGGCGTGACGAGGATGTCGATGACGCCGCCACAGGTCAGGCCGACGGCGAAGGCATCCTCGTCGCTGTACCCGAAGCGCTCCAGGACGGTCTCGCCGTCCTCGAGGGCCCGTTGGCACAGCTCGTACACGGCGCCCTCCACGCACCCGCCGGAGACCGAGCCGATGGCCGTGCCGTCGGCGTCCACCGCCAGGGCGGCGCCCGGCTGGCGCGGGGCGCTGCCGCCGACGGCCACCACGGTGGCGACGGCGAAGTCACGGCCCTGCTCGACCCACCGGTTCAGCTCCTCGGCGATGTCCAGCATCTCTCGGTCTCCTCACGGGGTTGCGGGGAAGGACTTCTCGGCGGGGTGGCTAGTGCACGCCCAGCCAGGCCTCGATGGGGTGAAGGGCGAAGTAGACCAGGAAGACGACCGTCAAACCCCACATGAAGGCGCCGATCTCGCGGGCCTTGCCCTGGCCCACCTTGATGGCCACGTAGGAGATGACGCCCGCGGCGACACCGGTGGTGATGGTGTACGTGAACGGCATCAGGACGACGGTCAGGAAGACCGGGATCGCGGTCGCGCGGTCGGCCCAGTCCACGTGCCGGGCGTTCATCAGCATCATCGCGCCGATGACGACCAGGGCGGCGGAGGCGACCTCCTGCGGGACGATCGCGGTGACCGGGGTGAAGAACAGGCAGGCCGCGAAGAAGAGGCCGGTGACGACGGAGGCGAGACCGGTGCGGGCGCCTTCGCCGACGCCGGTGGCCGACTCGATGAACACCGTCTGGCCGGAGCCGCCCGCCACACCGCCGATCGCGCCGCCGGCGCCGTCGATGAACAGCGCCTTGGACAGGCCCGGCATGCGGCCCTTGTCGTCGGCGAGGTCGGCCTCGGTGCCGACACCGATGATGGTGGCCATCGCGTCGAAGAAGCCGGCGAGGACGAGGGTGAAGACGATCATGCCGACCGTCATGGCGCCGACCTTGCCCCAGCCGCCGAACTCGACGTGCCCGAAGAGCGAGAAGTCGGGCATGGAGACCGCGGTGCCGGGCAGTTCGGGCGCACCGTTGGCCCACTGCTTGGGGGCGATGACGCCGAGCCCGTTGAGGACGGCGGCGACGATCGTGCCGGACACGATGCCGATGAGGATGGCGCCGGGGATGTTGCGGGCCTGGAGCATGAAGATCAGCAGCAGGGTGCCGGCGAAGAGCAGTACCGGCCAGCCGGTGAGCTGGCCCGCCGGGCCGAGGCTGACCGGGGTGGCCTCGCCCTGGTGCACGAAACCTGACTTGTAGAAGCCGATGAGCGCGATGAACAGGCCGATGCCCATGGTGATGCCGTGCTTGAGCGCGAGCGGGATCGCGTTCATGATCATCTCGCGCAGGCCGGTGACGACCAGCAGCATGATGACCACGCCGTACATCACGCACATACCCATGGCCTGCGGCCAGGTCATGCTGGGGGCGACCTGCGAGGAGAGGACACCGGAGACGGACAGGCCGGCGGCGAGCGCGAGCGGCGCCTTGCCGACGAAACCCATCAGCAGCGTGGTGAAGGCCGCGGCGAAGGCGGTCGCGGTGATCAGCGCGTTCTGGCCGAGCGTGTCACCGTGCGCGTCCTTGCCGGACAGGATGAGCGGGTTGAGCAGGAGGATGTACGCCATCGCCATGAAGGTGGTGATGCCGCCGCGGACCTCACGCGAGACCGTGGATCCTCTTCTGGATATGTGGAAGTACCGGTCGAGCCAGGACCGCCCTGCCGGGACGCGGGTGCCATCACCGGCGTCTTCGGCTGAGGTCCTCGGCTCCACTGACTGCTGGGTCATGGTGCCATCTCCCAAGGTTCACAGGGGCACCCGTGCAACCGCCCTGAGCGGGCACGGGATTTGGGAATGGACGACCCGGGGGACGGCCCGAGACGAACGAATTTCCTGGTACTTCAAGGACCGCGAGCGGTGCGGAACTCAAAGGGGGTTACTCCGGGCGGCGCGGCGGAGTGTGTGACGTTCCCTGCGCCGCCCGGAGAGCTTTTCGGTGTTACGCGGTTCCCGTGAGGTGCTCGGGCCGTACCGGAGTGCGGTTGAGCTCCAGTCCGGTCGCGTTCCGGATCGCCGCGAGGACGGCCGGCGTGGACGACAGGGTCGGGGCTTCGCCGATGCCCCGCAGCCCGTACGGGGCGTGGTCGTCGGCGAGTTCCAGGACGTCGACCGGGATGGTCGGCGTGTCGAGGATGGTCGGGATCAGGTAGTCCGTGAAGGAGGGGTTCCTGACCTTCGCCGTCTTGGGGTCGACGATGATCTCCTCCATCACGGCCACGCCCAGGCCCTGGGTCGTACCGCCCTGGATCTGGCCGATGACGGAGAGCGGGTTGAGCGCCTTGCCGACGTCCTGGGCGCAGGCCAGCTCGATGACCTTGACCAGGCCGAGTTCGGTGTCGACCTCGACGACCGCGCGGTGCGCGGCGAAGGAGTACTGGACGTGCCCGTTGCCCTGGCCGGTGCGCAGGTCGAAGGCCTCGGTGGGCCGGTGCCGCCACTCCTCCTCGACCTCGACGGCCTCGTCCTCGAGGACGTCGACCAGGTCGCCGAGGACCTCGCCGCCGTCGGTGACGACCTTGCCGCCCTCCAGCAGCAACTCGGCCGTCGCCCAGGCCGGGTGATACGTGCCGAACTTGCGGCGCCCGATCTCCAGGACCTTCTCGCGGACGATCTCGCAGGCGTTCTTCACGGCGCCGCCGGTGACGTACGTCTGCCGGGAGGCCGAGGTCGAACCGGCGGAACCGACCTGCGTGTCCGCCGGGTGGATCGTCACCTGGGTGACGCCCAGCTCCGTGCGGGCGATCTGCGCGTGGACGGTGACTCCGCCCTGGCCGACCTCCGCCATCGCGGTGTGCACGGTGGCGACGGGCTCGCCGCCCACGACCTCCATGCGCACCTTGGCGGTGGAGTAGTCGTCGAAGCCCTCGGAGAAGCCGACGTTCTTGATGCCGACCGCGTAGCCCACCCCGCGTACGACGCCTTCGCCGTGCGTGGTGTTGGACAGACCGCCGGGCAGCTGCCGTACGTCGGCGCCCTCACTGGACTCCCACTGGCGCTCCGGCGGCAGCGGCATCGCCTTGACTCGGCGCAGCAGTTCGGCGACCGGGGCGGGCGAGTCGACGGGCTGGCCCGTCGGCATGATCGTCCCCTGCTCCATGGCGTTCAGCTGCCGGAACTCCACCGGGTCCATGCCGAGCTTCTTCGCCAGCCTGTCCATCTGCGCCTCGTAGGCGAAGCACGCCTGGACCGCGCCGAAGCCGCGCATGGCGCCGCAGGGCGGGTTGTTGGTGTAGAGGGCGATGGCCTCGATGTCGACATCGTCGATGACGTACGGGCCGACCGAGAGCGAGGAGGCGTTGCCGACGACCGCCGGGGAGGCGGAGGCGTAGGCGCCGCCGTCCAGGACGATCCTGCACTTCATGTGCGTGAGCTTGCCGTCCTTGGTGGCGCCGTGCTCGTAGTAGAGCTTCGCCGGGTGGCGGTGGACGTGACCGAAGAAGGACTCGAACCGGTTGTAGACGATCTTCACCGGCTTGCCGGTGCGCAGCGCGAGCAGGCAGGCGTGGATCTGCATCGACAGGTCCTCGCGGCCGCCGAACGCGCCGCCGACGCCGGCCAGCGTCATGCGCACCTTGTCCTCGGGCAGGCCGAGGACGGGCGCGATCTGGCGCAGGTCGGAGTGGAGCCACTGGGTGGCGATGTAGAGGTGGACGCCGCCGTCCTCCTCCGGCACGGCGAGGCCGGACTCGGGGCCGAGGAAGGCCTGGTCCTGCATGCCGAAGGTGTACTCGCCCCTGACGATCACGTCCGCCTTCTTGGCAGCCTCGTCCGCGTTGCCGCGGACGATCGGCTGGCGGTGCACGATGTTCGGGTGCGGGACGTGCCCGATGTGGTGGTCGTCGCGGTTCTCGTGGACGAGGATGGCGTCCGGGGCGGTCGCGGAGGCCTCGTCGGTGATGACCGGGAGTTCCCGGTACTCGACCTTGATCTTGGCGGCGGCGCGGCGGGCCGTCTCCGGGTGGTCGGCGGCGACGATCGCGACCGGCTCGCCGTGGTGGCGTACCTTGCCGTGCGCGAGGACCGGGGTGTCCTGGATCTCCAGGCCGTAGTTCTTCACCTCGGTGGGCAGGTCGTCGTAGGTCAGGACCGCGTAGACGCCCGGGGTGGCCAGGGCCTCGGAGGTGTCGATCGACACGATCTCGGCGTGGGCGACGGTGGAGCGCAGGATCTGCCCCCACAGCATGTCCTCGTGCCACATGTCGGACGAGTACGCGAACTCGCCGGTGACCTTCAGGGTGCCGTCCGGACGGAGCGTGGACTCGCCGATGCCGCCCTTGGTCCGGGTGCCCTGCGTGACCTTCGTGGGTGCGCCGACGGGGGCACCTACGTGCTCGGACGTAGGTGAGAGCTTGGAGGACGGCATGGTCAGACCCCCTCGGACTGGCGGGCGGCCGCCAGACGGACCGCGTCCATGATCTTCTCGTAGCCCGTGCAGCGGCACAGGTTGCCCGACAGCGCCTCGCGGATGTCCGCGTCGGTCGGGTTCGGGTTGTTCTCCAGCATCTCGTCGGCGGCGACGAGCAGACCCGGCGTGCAGAAGCCGCACTGGACGGCGCCGGCGTCGATGAACGCCTGCTGGATCGGAGAGAGTTCTGTGCCCTCACCGGCGTGCGAGTCGGTGCCCTTGGCCTGCCACTGCCGGGCGTCCTGCGGCGAGGTACCGCAGGCGCCGGCCGCGCAGCCGGCCGAGGCGCGCCACTGGGCGTAGTCCGCCAGGCCTTCGACGGTCACGACCTCGCGGCCCTCCACCTGGCCGGCCGCGACCAGGCAGGAACAGACCGGGACGCCGTCCAGGCGCACGGTGCAGGAGCCGCACTCGCCCTGCTCGCAGGCGTTCTTGGAACCGGGGAGGCCGAGGCGCTCGCGCAGCACGTACAGCAGGGACTCGCCCTCCCAGACGTCGTCGGCCTCCTGCGGACGTCCGTTGACGGTGAAGTTGACGCGCATTACGCAGCTCCCTCGGTGGTGCGGCGGGTACCGCGGTACGATTCCCAGGTCCAGGTGAGCGTCCGGCGGGCCATGACACCGACCGCGTGGCGGCGGTAGCTCGCGGTGCCCCGGACGTCGTCGATCGGGTTGCAGGAGCCGGAGCACAGCTCCGCGAACTGCTTGGCGACCGACGGGGTGATGGTCTTTCCGTTGTCCCAGAAGCCGCCCTCTTCCAGGGCCGCGTTCAGGAACTCCTCGGCGGCCTTGGCCCGCACCGGGGTCGGGGCGGCGGAGCCGATGCCGGTGCGGACCGTGCGGGTCTCGGGGTGCAGGGCGAGACCGAAGGCGCACACGGCGATGACCATGGCGTTGCGGGTGCCGACCTTCGAGTACTGCTGCGGGCCGTCCGCCTTCTTGATGTGGACGGCGCGGATCAGCTCGTCGGGCTGGAGCGCGTTGCGCTTGACACCGGTGTAGAACGCGTCGACCGGGATCCGCCTGGTGCCGCGGGCCGCCGACTCCACCTCGACCTCGGCGCCGGCGGCGAGGAGGGCGGGGTGGGCGTCACCGGCGGGCGAGGCCGTGCCGAGGTTGCCGCCGACGCCGCCGCGGTTGCGGATCTGCGGGGAGGCGACCGTGTGCGAGGCGAGCGCGAGGCCCGGCAGCTCGGCGCGGAGATGCTGCATGATCTTGGTGTACGGGACGGAGGCACCCAGCCGTACGTCTTCCTCGCCGACCTCCCACTCGTAGAGATCGCCGATGCGGTTGAGGTCGAGCAGGTACTCGGGCCGGCGATGGTCGAAGTTGATCTCGACCATCACATCGGTGCCACCCGCAATCGGCACAGCGGTGGGGTGCTCGGCCTTCGCGGCGAGCGCCTCCTCCCAGCTGGCGGGGCGAAGGAAGTCCATGACCGGCTCTCTTCTTCGTCTCGTGGGTCGTACAGATTGAGCCAATCCGTGTGCGGCGGGCCCGGCTCGTTTCACATGCTGTTGACGCGGAGTGGCCTCAGTACACCGCCCTGTACTCCGGCGGGGTCAGTCACCGAAACCATGAAGGAGTTCGCTGGCCAGGACGAGCATCTTGTAGATTCGTATGAACGGAGGTCATCGGTAACCTCTCCGTTTTCCTGGGGAAACGCGGGAAACAGCACGGAGACCGCGGAGTGCGCCCCTGTGGCGACCGGTTCCGGGTGACACCCCCGTCACCCTCCAAGATCCATCGTAGGTTTCGAGACAAAGAACGGCGGCGACGAGATGCGGCTGCGCGCACTGCTGGACACCGACGCGCTGGGCCTGCGGCTGCTCGGCGGCGAGGACGAGCTGGACCGCTCGGTACGCGGTGTCATGACCACCGACCTGCGCGACCCGAGCCGCTACCTCTCCGGTGGTGAGCTGGTGCTCACGGGCCTGGCCTGGCGCCGGGACGCCGACGACTCCGAGCCGTTCGTCCGCATCCTCGTACAGGCCGGTGTGGCGGCTCTCGCGGCCGGCGAGGCCGAGCTGGGTGATGTGCCGGACGACCTGGTGCTGGCCTGCGCACGGCACCGGCTGCCGCTGTTCGCGGTGCACGAGTCGGTGGCGTTCGCGACGATCACCGAGCACGTGGTACGGCAGGTCTCCGGCGAGCGGGCCGGCGACCTGGCGGCCGTGGTGGACCGGCACCGCCGGATGATGACCTCGGGCCCGGCGGGCGGCGGCCCGGACGTGGTCCTCGACCTGCTCGGCTCCGACCTGGACCTGCGCGCCTGGGTGCTCTCCCCGACCGGCCGCCTGATCGCGGGCTCGAAGGTCGCGGGCCCGGCACTGCCCGCCGACACCTGCGCGAGGCTCGCGGCCGAGCACCTGGCCGCCACCCGCACCGGCCGGCGCGGCCCGCACCGCGTCGTGCTGGGCGGGACGACGTACTCGCTCTTCCCGGTCCGCTCCTCCGGCCGCTCCCCGCAGGCCTCCCGGGACGTCCGCGAGACCGTCCTGTCGGACTGGCTGCTGGCCGTCGAGGCGGACGCCGGCGACTGGCCCGAGGAACGCCTGGACCTCCTCCAGGGCGTCACCCAGCTGATCGCGGTCGAGCGGGACCGCCGGGACGCGGCCCGCACCGTACGGCGCCGGCTCGCCCAGGAGGTGCTGGAGCTGGTCCAGACGGGCGCCGCACCCGCCGAGATCGCGGCCCGACTGAGGGTCGCCGCGCCGGTGCTGCTGCCCGGCCTCGGGGCGGCCCCGCACTGGCAGGTCGTCGTGGCCCGCGTCGAGTGGGAGGGCGAGGAGGTCGAGGGCGGCCCCGTCGCCCAGTCGCTACTGGAGGAAGTGCTGGTCGATCCACTGGTGACCGGCCCCGAGCCGGCCGACCGCATCGCGGTAGCGCACACCGGCGACGAGGCGATCGCCCTGGTCCCCCTCCCCGCCGTCTCCTCCGAGCACGACGGCTCGGAGAGCGGCCTGCTGGCCGACTCCCTCCTACAGTCGGTGCGGGAGCCGCTGTCGGCGGGCCTGGACGGCGACGGGCGGCTCACCCTCGGCGTCAGCGCGGCCGTGCACTCGGCGGAGGGGCTGCGCGGCGCCCTGGAGGAGGCCCGGCACGCCCGGCGGGTCGCCGCGGCCCGCCCCGGCCGGGTCTGCGCGGCCGGTCATCAGGAGCTGGCCTCGCACGTCCTGCTGCTCCCGTTCGTTCCCGACGACGTCCGCCGCGCCTTCACGGCGCGCCTCCTGGACCCCCTGAAGGACTACGACCGCCGCCACCGGGCCGAGCTGATCCCCACCCTGGAGGCGTTCCTCGACTGCGACGGCTCCTGGACCCGCTGCGCCACCCGTCTCCACCTGCACGTCAACACGCTGCGCTACCGGGTGGGGAGGATCGAGCAGTTGACGGGACGGGACCTCTCGCGCCTGGAGGACAAGCTCGACTTCTTCCTGGCCCTGCGCATGAGCTGAGGTCAGCGGGGGCGCCAGGCGGCCAAACCCGGTCACGCCCATGCCCCACCCCTTTGTGAAATCTTTCACCCACCCTCTTGGCCCGGCCCCGCGATTGGTGCTGGAATGCCGCCACCACTCAACAGCTCGATGGCGTGCTCGGGGAGGGCAACGTGGCGCATACCGCCATGTCTGGTAACGGAACGACCGCCGGTGACGATCCTCTCCAGACCGCGGTATGGCGGCTGCGCTCGCGGGCCTGCTGGGCCGACGCGGCCGCCCTGCTGCCACCCGACACCCCGGCGACGGCGTTGCAGCGGGCCACCCTGCTGGTCGAACGGTGCCTGTACACCGAGGGGGGCTGGGAGGAGGCCGAGGACGCGCTGCGGACGGCGGAGGCGCTCGCGCACAGCGACGAGGAGCGGGGCGCCGCGGCCTGCGAACGCGGCCAACTCGCCTACGCGGCAACTCTGCACGGGGTGCGCGACCGGGCCGACGAGGCGCGGGCCGCGTTGGGCCGGGCAGCGGCGCTGATCCCTCCGGGGGCGGCCGGACGGGCCCTGCTGGACTTCCGCCGGGGGCTGCTCGCCGAGAACCTGAGCCGCTCCCCACAGGCGGCTCGCGCCGCGTACCGCCGGGCACACGCGGGTGCTGCCGCGCACGCCGACCCGCTGCTGCTGTCCTTCACCTGGCGCCACCTTGCCGGGCTCGACCTGCGCGACGGTGAGTTGGCCGAGGCGCGGCACGGCTTCTCCGAATCCCTGCGGATCCGGGAGGAGTTGGGCTACCTGGTGGGTACGGCCCCCGCGCTGGCCTCCCTGGCCGACGCGGAGTCCGAACCGGAGGCGTCCCGGCTGCGCGAGGAGGCCCGCCGCCTGTTCCGACTCCTGGGAGGTGTACCGACCTGGCTGTCCCGCCAACTGGCACCACCGGCTCCGGGGGCGGCTACGGCGTAGCGATGGACGGGTGCGTGGAGTCCGTTCCCGTCTGCGGGTCCGTGGGGGCTGGTCGGGCAGTTCGCCGCGCCTCTGGAGAGCTGTCGTCGCCGTCGGCCCGGACGCGTACGGGCCTTCTGGGGCGAGCGGCGCGGTGAGTGGCCGAGGGGCGCGGGAGCCGCGCGACCGGCCGCAGTGGATCCGCGCCCGGCAACGGTCCGGACCCCAACGGCGATGACCGGCTGCCGCCTCTCAGATCGCGCCCGCGAAGTGCTCCCCCACCAGCCCCCGCACCACATCCACGTCGCGGGCGATCAACGCCTCCAGCAGAGCCATGTGCTCCGCCGCGTCCGCGACCAGGTCCGCCCGTCCGTGCCGTACGGGGCCGCCGACCAGCGGCCACTGCGCGCGCCGGTGCAGGTCCTCGGCGATGCGGACCAGCTGCTCGTTGCCCGACAGGGACAGCAGCGCTCCGTGGAAGGCGCGGTCGCACTCCGCGTAGGCGGCCGGACAGCCGGAGGCCGCCGCGCGCACCGTCTCCTCCGCGAGCGGACGCAGCCCGGCCCACCGCTCGGCCGGCACCGTCCGGGCGAGCCGCAGCATCACCGGCACCTCGATGAGCGCCCGCACCTCGGCCAGCTCGGCCAGCTCGCGCGCCCCCCGCTCGATCACGCGGAAGCCGCGGTTGAGCACGACCTCGACGGCGCCCTCCAGCGCGAGCTGCTGCATGGCCTCCCGGACGGGTGTGGCCGAGACCCCGAAGCGCTCGCCCAGGACCGGTGCCGAGTACACCTCGCCCGGCTTCAGCTCGCCGGCCACCAGCGCCGTGCGCAGCGCCTCCACTATCTGCCCGCGCACCGAGGACCGCTGCACCGCGGGCCGCGGCCCGGGAAGGGGCCGCTCGGCGTGCGTGTGCTCGCCCCGTACGCCGTGCGGGGCGGTGTCCCGCTCGCGGACCCCGTCCAGGGCGGCCGCCGCGCGCTGCTGCGTCGGCACCCGGGTCGCGCCCGGCGCCCCGGCCTCCGGTATCCCCGCCCCGGCGGAGCCCTGCACGCCCTGCTTCACGGGTCCTCCTGGCGGCTTGTCGGTACTTGCGGTCATTAACGACGGGTTGTCACTTGTCCGTCAAGCACCTTAGGCGTACCGGCCGGTAGTTCAAACTCCGTCCACACCGGGTAAGGGTAGGCATGCCTTAGCAAACCGCCTGTGATCAAGGATCGGCGTTCCACCCTGCGCGCTGCGGCCTCGCCGCTCACCGCCGCCTACGACCGCTCGGCGCGGCCCGTCCCGGCCTCACCGTGACCGGGTCGGGCCCGGACGACCCGGCGCCGCGCGGCGGCGGCTGGGTCGGCGCCGCCGGACTCGCGGCGGGCGGTGCCGAGCCGGAGGCCTTTCCGGCTGGGACGAGTGTCCCAGGCGCCCTACCGGGGCGGCGGCCTCGCCGCCCCGCCGGCCACGCTGACGGTGGCCGAACCGGTGCTGGCCGCCGCGGTCGGCAACAGCAGCGGTGAACACCCACGAAATGCCGAACGCCATGCCGGAGGCGGTGGCGAGCGGCACACCGCGCACCGCCGGTGCCGGTGTGCGGCCAGGCCCGCGATCATCGGCGCCAGCACCGCCCCGCCGGTGACGAGCGCGACCACCACCCGCTGGGCGGCGTCCAGGGGGATGCCGCGGGACCACGGACGGCGGGCCCGCCCGGACGTCGTCGCGAGCTTCGGCCTGCGCCGCTACGCCCGGCCCGCCTGCCTGCCTGCCTCTTCCTGTCTGTCTGTCTGCTGATCACCGTCCCGCGGCTCGCACCGCCGGGTACCCGGCTGCCCGTGACGCACGTCTCGTACCACCGCTCCGCCGGCCGCATGACCGCACGCCGCCCCGTCTGTTTCGCCTGCCTGCCGGGCGGCCCCGTGGCCGCTCTGCCGGTGCCGTCGTCGTGCGGGACGAGGAGGCGCTGCGGGCAGAGGTGCGGGTCCTGGTGCCGACCGGGCCGTACGGCGAGCCAGTGCCCGCCCGGGACCGGGCCCGCTGCCGCATGTTCCACACCGTGCACCCCGAGGACACCTGCGCCACCTGCCCGCGCACCTGCGACCGCCGCTGGGTCATCAAGGCGACTGCGGGTGCTCGGACTTGAGGGATCGTCAGGGCTGGAGCACGGACCGGCGTCCAGTAAGATCATCGCGATCGGACCGCCCGCTTACGGACACAGCCCCGGGCCGGCGATTCACCACTTCCCCACCTGCAGCGGGAACTTTCCGAGGAACCACCCGTACGGGTAGTCTTATTCGAACTCAACTCCCGCCCCTCAAGCGGCAGTTCGAGCAGAACGCCGCCCTGGGCATCCCCTTGCGCCTTATTCGCGGCCTCTTGCCCCGAAACCCCCTGAGGGCCGTCGGAAGTGGGCCACTATGGCGGGCGTTACGCCCTATCCCAATGCAAGGGACCCCTGATGAGACTGACCGACATATCGCTGAACTGGCTGCTTCCGGGCGCCGTACTGCTCCTGGGCATGCTGACGGCGGTGGCGGTGCTCGCGCGCGGCAAGCGCTCCTCCGGGGAGAACGCGAGCGCGGACGACTCGTGGGAGCGCAGCGAGGAGCGCCGCAGGCGCAAGGAGGCCATCTACGGCACCGCCTCCTATGTACTTCTGTTCTGCTGTGCGGCGGTGGCGGCAGCCCTGTCCTTCCACGGCCTGGTCGGCTTCGGTGAGCAGAACCTCGGGCTGACCGACGGCTGGCAGTACCTGGTGCCGTTCGGTCTGGACGGTGCGGCGATGTTCTGCTCCGTGCTCGCGGTGCGCGAGGCCAGCCACGGTGACGCGGCGCTCGGCTCCCGGATACTGGTCTGGATGTTCGCCGCGGCGGCGGCCTGGTTCAACTGGGTGCACGCGCCCCGGGGCGTTGGCCACGACGGCGCGCCGCAGTTCTTCTCCGGTATGTCGCTGTCGGCGGCCGTCCTGTTCGACCGGGCGCTGAAGCAGACTCGCCGGGCCGCGCTGCGCGAGCAGGGCCTGGTGCCGCGTCCGCTGCCGCAGATCCGCATCGTGCGCTGGCTGCGGGCGCCCCGCGAGACCTACAGCGCCTGGTCGCTGATGCTCCTGGAGGGCGTGCGCAGCCTCGACGAGGCGGTCGAGGAGGTAAGGGAGGACAAGCGGCAGAAGGAGGAGACCCGCCAGCGGCGGCGCGACCAGCAGCGCGTGGAGCGCGCCCAGCTGAAGGCCATCAGCCGGGGCCACCGCGGCTTCGTCGGCCGGGCCGGCCGGCAGGTCGAGGTGCAAGCGGTCGAGCGTGGGCCCGCATCGGCGACCGCGGAGCCTGCCATATCGCCCGCGGAGCAGTTGCCCGTACGCCCTCGGCCCTCCCTGCAGCCGGTCCGCGACGGGTCTGAACCGGTGACCGTCGACCTCACCGCGGAGGACGACACCATGGCCCTGCCGCGCCTGGACTCCCTGGAGCGCAAGCTGAAGGACCTGGAGCAGCAGTTCGGCTGACCGTCCGCTGACCCGAGAGGACGGGGCGAGACCGGACATCACGGGACGGGGCGTGACCACACCGGGGTCACGCCCCGTCCCGTTCACGTCTCCGTGGCCCGTCCCGCTGCTCTCAGGCGGCCTCGGCGCCCAGTTCGAACCAGACCGACTTGCCCACCCCGTGCGGCCGTACGCCCCATGCGTCCGCGAGGGACTGCACCAGCATCAGTCCGCGTCCGTGGGTGTCGTCGTCGGTGGCCGAGGCGCTCGGCTCGGGTCTGCGGCCCACGAAGTCCCGTACCTCCACCCGCAGTGCCCCGGGTTCCACGACGGCCGTCAGGACGGCGTCGTCGTCGGTGTGGACGAGCGCGTTGGTGACCAGTTCGCTGGTGAGCAGTTCGGCTATCTCCGAGCGGCCCGGCTTGCCCCAGTGCCGCAGCAGTTCCCGCAACTCCCGGCGGGCCTCCGGCACCGCCTTGAGATCCGCCCGGCCCAGCCTGCGCCGGAGCCGGTGCGCGTGTTCCGTGATGGTGTCGGTCTCTTCCCCCGTCTTCGCCGAGGAGGCCCCGATGACCACGGGACCGCCCCCTCGTGCCTGCCTCTTCATGACCCCCGCCCGCACGCCGCCGGTCCCTGCCCCTCCTGGTCGAACACGTTCACGCAGGATGCTTGCCCAGCCGGCTCACAGGCAGTCATGGCGCATGCCCGATGACCGGCGGTTCGGCCACGCCGGCGGGCCGCCGCATCCGGCCCGGGAGCCCGTGGGCCCCCGGGCGGCGGGCGCCCCGACCACCGCTGGGCGCCACTGATGCCCCGTGAGGGCAGCGCAGCTGCGCCCGGCACAGGCGGTCGGCATACCGTCACGCGTCGTGAAACTGGCCGAAATCCGCTCCCTTGACGGCGGGCGCTCGCGCTGCTCGCCGTCGCCGACGGCCCGGGCGAGGACCGCCCGTGCCGTGCTCGGCCCGCGCCAGGTCAACAGGGCCTACGGGCGCGGCACGTTGCGGAGGTCGGAGCGGGCCATCTGGAGCATGCGGCCGACCCCGCCGTCCAGCACGAGCGAGGAGGCGGACAGCGCGAACCCGGTGACCGTCTCGGCGCTCATCGGCGGCGGGACGGACAGGGCGTCTGGGTAGTGACGATGTCCGCCAGGACCGGGCCGTTGCGCTCTCGGCTGCCCCTCGGTTCCGCCCGAATCCCGCCGTGGTGCCGGGCTCACGGATACCCCTTCCAGAATCCACAGGGGCAGCGCTTACGCCTCCCAGACGCCCGCCGCCGTACGGTCGTCGGCGTAGCCCTTCACCCGTACCTGGGCGTCGGCGAGGAACGCGGCGAGGCCGGGCGCGGCCCGGCCGGACCAGCGGCGGGCCAGGTAGGCACAGAGGGCGGGCTCCCCACGCAGCGGTTCCGCCAGGCCCGCGGTGCACATCACCAGCGCATCACCCGGGCGGGCTACCGAGGCACGGAAGCGGAACGGTTCGCGGGGCGGCTCCGGTGCCGGCTCGTAGGGGCTCGGCGGTGTCTGGATGCCGAAATCCAGCGTGAGCCGGTCACCCTCGGGGGTCTCCGCCGGCGGTGAGCCGAAGCCGACGACGGGCGCGCCGGAGGCCCCGGTGGGTGACACGCGCGGCTCGATGTCCTGCCACGCGCCGTCCCGCAGCCGGAACAGCCCGCCGTCGCCGACGCCGAAGAACACGCGCGTACGGCAGTCCGGGTCGGCGGGCAGCAGCAGACAGCGCAGACTCGCGGTGTAATCCTCCGGGTCGACGCCCTGCTCGGCGGCGCTCGCCCGGAGCCTGCCGAGGCTGCGGTCGGTCAGCCGGTTCAGGCCGGACTTCAGGTCGCCGCGCCGGGCCCCCCGGATGTCCGCCACCAGTCGCTGATGGCTGCCGCCCACGGCCCGTCCGATCCACCGGCACGCCTCGGCCGCCGCCAGGTGCGCGCCCGGTGTGGCCCGCGCGCCGGTCGCCATCGCGACGAGGACGAGTGCCTGCTCCCCGCTGCCGAACCGGGCGGTGAGCAGCGAGTCCCGGCGTGGCTCCCCCCGGTACCGCGCGGAGTCCCCGCGCAGCGACACCGCCCGCAGGATGCAGGCCCCGTACCGGGCGCCGTCCAGCACGGTGTCGGCGACGAGCTCGCCGAGCCGGTCCGGATCGGCGGCCGGGAGCGCGGTGGGCTCGGGGTCGTAGGTGGGGGGCCCGGAGCCCACGTAGTCGATCGAGGCGTGAGGCGGCTCCGGGAAGCGGGAGGGGACGGAGGGCTCCTGCGGGGAAGGTCCGCCGGGCGCTCCCGGCTCCGCGCGTCCGGGCCACTCGGTGGACTGCGGCGGCTCGGCGGGAGCCGGGGCCTGCGGCGGCTGTGCGGGGGCCGCGGGTGCCGGTCGCCCGGCTGACGGAGCGGGAGCCGGAGCCGGCGCGGTGCGTTGCGCGGGGACTGCCGGTTCCCGCGACCCCGGTCTCGTCTCGTCACCGCCGCCGTCGCCGTCGCCGTCGCCGTGGTCGCCGTCGTCGTAGTCGTCGTAGTCGTCGGGGTCGCCGTCGTCGTAGTCGTCGTAGTCGTCGTGGTCGTCGTGGTCGCCGTCGTCGTGGTCGCCGTCGTGGCTGCCGGTGTCCTGCCCGGCCGGCCCCGTACCGTGCCCCGGCGCCTCACCCGGGCGCCCCGTCACCGTGTTCCTCGCCGAGGCGAAACGGTCGTCCAGGGAATCCGGCGCGGCCGTGGGACCCGTGTCCGCCCCGGAGTCGTCGTACAGCTGCCCCCACCAGTCGTCCTCATGACGGGCGGGACTTCCCCCCTGCTGGCTCATGCCCCCGATTGTCCACCTCACGAGCCGTGTGAGAACGGGGCATCGGGAAAATCCGGCACACCCGGCCATCTCGAACGGCGTATCGAGTGAGGGAGTGAACAGCCGTACGAGGAGGGGTTGATGGCCGCCGGGCGGCCTCATCCCCACGGGAGGACCGCCCGGCGACGTGTGAAGTGGCCCACCCCGCATCCCCTTCGCCGTGCTCGCACACGTCCGGGCCGGGGCGACGGTCCGGACGAACGGACCCGGGCCGGCACCGGTGGGTGGTGCGCTGGGCGCTCCCACCGCGCCGCCTGCGGCGAAGCGGCGCCACGACCCGGATGGGGATGTACGCGGGCGCCGGGTCGGTCCTCGGCTTCGTCCTGCTGCCGGTGGTGGGCGCGCTGCCGGGTCATGGCCGGGATCTACCTGCACGAGCGGTTGCGGCTGGGCGGGCACGGCGAGGCCATGACCGGGCTGCGCACGGCGATGCGGACGGGCGGCTCCAGCGTGCTGGCGGAACTGTTCGCGTGCCTGCTGATCGCGGGGGCCTGGCTGGGGGCGGTGTTGTGGGCGTGACCGGCGCGGCTCACCGGCGCCGGGGACGGGAAACGGCGGTCTGCGCCCACCTCCGCGGGCCAGGCGAAGGTGCCCAGGGCCAGGCGCACCGCGTCGGCCACGGCCGTCATGCCCGCGTCGTTGAAGTGCAGGTGGTCGCCGGGGTCGTAGCCCGGCAGGATGCGGGTGGGATCGGCCGGGTCGCGGACGGCGGCGTCGGCGTCGGCCACCGCGTCGAAGGCGCCGCCGGCGCGGATGAAGGCGTTCACCCGCTGCCGTACGGCCTCGCCGGCGTCCGTGTAGGCGGGATAGCCGCGGTACGGGGTGAGGGTGACCCCCACGACCCGGATGCCGCGGGCGTGGGCGCGGGCGACGAGAACCCGGTACGCGTCGGCGTACGCGGCGGCGTCGCTCGCCTCCGGGGTGCCCTTGATGTCGTTGATGCCCTCGAAGACGACCAGGGCGCGCACCCCGGCCCGGTCCAGGGCGTCGGCGTCCAGGCGCGCGAGGGCGCTGGGCCCGGTGCCGTCGCGCAGCAGGCGGTTGCCGGCGATCCCGGCGTTGAGCACGCCGAGCTGATGGGTGCGCAGACGCTCGGCGAGCCGGTCGGGCCAGCGGTGGTTGGCGTCGGGGGTGGAACCGTTGCCGTCGGTGAGGGAGTCGCCGAACGCGACGACGCTGCCCTGGGCGGGCCCCCGGACATCGACGCCGGTGACGTAGTACCAGCGGCTGATCGTCCTCGTGTACGCGGTGCCGTCCTCGTCGGCGGCCCGTCCGGCCCCGTCGAGGGCCACGTAGCTGGTCTGCAGGGCGGTGCGGTGGTAGGTGGCGGGCCCGCCGTCGCCGGGTGTGTACACGGTGACGAGGAGGTCGGCGGCGGCCGGGACGGGCAGCGGCACCGGGTCGGAGACCGTGTCCTGGCCCGGTGGGACGGTGACGGTGGGGGCGCCGTGGAAGGTGACGGTGCGCAGGGTGCCGGGCACGGCGTCGGGGCCGGCCGCCCGGCGCAGGGCGACGGTGACCGCGCCGAGGTACAGGGGCGCGGTGCCGAGCCGGTTGCCGAGCCGGACGCGTACGGCGGTGCCGCCGACGCTGAGGTGGACGACGTTGCGGACGGCGGCGCCCGGCAGTGCCGGCGCGGTTCCCGACGGTGCGGTCTCCCAACTGCCCGACCAGCGCGAGGACGCCGGCTCGGCGACGGCCGTCGCCGTCGTGCCCGGCAGCATCGCCAGCAGCAGGACCACGAGGACCCGTCCGACCTTGGCCATGTGTGCGCCCGCCCTTCCACGTGGCTCGTCGGAGGCGACCGTGCCACACGGGCGGGCCGTGGCGCCGGAACATCGACGCCGGTCCACCCGCTCGGCGCAACCCGGGGGGAGGGCGCGTGCCTTGTGGCGGAGAGCCGATGTGCGCGGCGAACCGGCAGGCCTGGCCGCCGTCGTGACCGGGCTCAGCAAGGCGGAACGGGCCGTCCCGCGTCGCAGCGGCTCGGCCGCTCGGCCACCGCCGAGCCGCACGGGCAGCCGCGGGCGAACCCCGTCGGCTTCTGTCTACAGGACGACGGCACGGCTCTGATCGGCGGCTGCTTGCACGAAAGGCGGCGCGCCTCCGGCGTCACCGGAGATCGCCCGCCTTCCGCGCCGGGTGCGCAGCTGGGGACTTGAGGAGTCCTAGCGGCCGGTGAGCACGCCCTCCATGGTCAGCAGCCAGACCTTGCGCTCAAGTCCGCCCGCGTAACCGGTCATCGCCCCGTCCGCGCCGATGACCCGATGGCAAGGGCGCACGATCAGCAGGGGGTTGGCGCCGATCGCCCCGCCGACGGCGCGAACGGCCGCGCGGGATGCGCCGATACGCGCGGCGATCTCGCCGTAGGTGGCGGTGGCGCCGTACGGCACCTCGTCCAGCGCGGCCCACACCCGCTGCCGGAACTCGGTTCCTTCGGCGCGCAACGGCAGCCGGAATTCCTTGAGTTCACCGGAGAAGTAGGCGGCGAGCTGCCGGCGGGCCGCGCGGAACGGACCCGGGTCGTGCCGCCAGCCGTCCTGGACGGTCCGCCCGCCCTTCTGCCCGGGCACGGACACCGAGGTGAGCACCCCGTCCGCATCGGCGGTGAGTAGCAGCGGCCCGACCGGGGCGTCCAGGTGGGTGAAGTACACGGTGGTCATCGGCCCGACTCCCCCGCCACACGCAGATGCCGGACGGCGTACGACCGCCATGGCCGCCAGGCGTCGGGTACCGCCACCCCGGGCGGGGCCACGTCCGGATCGCCGAGGGCGCGCACGCGGACGGTGGCGACGGTGGCCGGGTCCATGCCGGGCAGGGTGAGCAGCGCCTGCTGGGCGTCGTCCCGGTCGGCGCCCGGATCCAGCCGTACGGTGCCGTCGGCGAGGGCGGCGGCGAGAGCGCCCAGCGGGCCGTCGGGCTCGGCCTCGGCGAGGACGGCCGGCTCGGGGAAGAGGTGGGTGAGGCTGCCGCAGGGCGCGTCGAGCGCCTTGCCGTACCGGCGCACCAGTCGCGCGGCGCCGTGGGTGCCGATCAGGGCGTGTACGGCCGGTTCCAGCGGGTCGACGGCGCCGGGCGAGCGCAACCCGGGCCGGGCGGCGACCAGCGGGGCGAGCCGTGGGTCGGCGCCGAGCCGCTCGTCGACGGCGTACGGGTCGGCGTCGAGATCGAACAGGCGCCGCAGCCGCTGCACCGCGGTGGTGAGGTCCCTGGGATCGGTGAGGTGCAGCCGCGCGTGGAGCCAGCCGCCCGGATGTGTGCCGCCGGCCGCTTTCGGTGTCCGGGTGCGCTCCGCGACGGCGACGAGCGCGGTGCCGTACGGCAGCCGCAGGGTGCGCCGGTAGGCTCGGCCGCCCGGGGTGCCGGACATCTCCTCGACGCCCGGCACCGCCTCCCGCGCCAGCTGGTCGAAGACGGCGGTCGCCTGGTACGGGCCCCGGTACGCCAGCCGCAGTGGGATGCCCGCGCCGGGGGTGGCCCGGCGGACGTCCCGGCCCCGGGGGGCGGCGGCGCGCACCTCGGTCGGCGTCGCGTCGTACACCTCCCGGATCGTGTCGTTGAACTGCCGCACACTGGCGAACCCGGACGCGAACGCGATCTCGGTGACCGGCAGGTCGGTGGTCTGCAGCAGCACCCGAGCGGTGTGTGCCCGCTGGGCCCGGGCGAGCGCCACGGGCCCGGCGCCCAGCTCGGCGGTGAGCTGCCGCTGCACCTGCCGGGCGCTGTAGCCGAGCCGCGCGGCGAGTCCGGCGACGCCCTCTCGGTCCACGACGCCGTCGGCGATCAGGCGCATGGCCCGGCCGACGACGTCCGCGCGGACGTTCCACTCCGCGGAGCCCGGCACGGCGTCCGGCCGGCACCTGCGGCAGGCCCGGAAGCCGGACCCCTGCGCGGCCGCGGCCGTCGGGAAGAACCGCACGTTGTGCCGCTTGGGCGTGACCGCCGGGCAGCTCGGCCGGCAGTAGATCCCGGTGGTCTCGACGGCGAAGAAGAACGCCCCGTCGAACCGCCCGTCCCGGCTGCGTACCGCCTCGTACCTGCTGTCTTCGTCCATCACGTGTTCCAGTGTGGGACGCCGGCGCGGGAACGGGCTAGCGGGAATCGGACGTGGAGGTGGGTGTGTTTTCCGGTACCGGCCGGAAAAGAAGACACACCTGTCCGGCGGTCGGGGACGAGGCCCGCGGGGCCGAGGCGGGAGCTGGGGGCGGCAGCCCCCGGACGCCCGCACCGGCCCCGGGCACCTACTTCCAGCGCCCCCGCTTCGCCTCCATCGCCGCCCTGCCCTCGGCTCCCTTACGCTTCCAGTCCCGCCGAAGCTCCGCCCGGGCCCTGGCATCCGTCTTGGCCACGATCCACTGGTTCTCCCGCATCAGCTTGCGGTAGCTCTCCAGCCGCCGTACCGGCAGTTCCCCGTTCTCGACGGCGGAGCGCACCGCGCAGCCCGGCTCGGTCTCGTGGGCGCAGTCGTGGAAGCGGCACCGTGCGGCCAGTTCCTCGATCTCGGCGAACACCGCCCCGACGCCGGTCTCGGCGTCGAAGAGGCCGACGCCCCGCAGTCCGGGGGTGTCGATGAGCACGCCACCGGAGGGCAGGGCGAGCAGGTTGCGGGTGGTCGTGGTGTGCCGGCCCTTGCCGTCGACGTCCCGCGCGGCCCGGACGTCCATGACGTCCTCGCCGACGAGGGCGTTGGCCAGGGTGGACTTGCCCGCGCCGGACTGGCCGAGCAGCACGGTCGTGCCGGAGCCGACGAGCGCGACGAGGATGTCGAGCCCGTCGCCGTGCAGGGCGCTGACGGTGAGCACGGGCACGCCGGGCGCGCTCGTCTCCACGTCCTGGACGAGGTGGCCGAGGGTGTCCGGGTCCGGCACGAGGTCGGCCTTGGTGAGGACGACGACGGGCTGGGCGCCGGACTCCCAGGCGAGAGCGAGGAAGCGTTCGACGCGGCCGAGGTCGAGTTCCACGGCCAGGGACACGGCGACGACGGCGTGATCGACGTTGGCGGCGAGGATCTGCCCCTCGGACCGCTTGGAGGAGGTGGAGCGCACGAATGCGGTGCGGCGCGGCAGATACGCGCGCACATAGCGGGGGTTGCCGCTCGGTTCGACGGCGACCCAGTCGCCGGTGCACACGACCCGCATCGGGTCGTGCGGGGTGACGAAGGCGGTGTCGGCGCGGAGGACTCCGCCCGCGGTGACGACGTCGCACTGGCCGCGGTCGACCCGGACGACCCGGCCGGGCAGCAGCCCTTCGGCCGCGTAGGGGGTGAACGCGTCGGCCCAGGAGGCGTCCCAGCCGTAGGGGGTCAGCGCGGAGAACACAGCGGAGGTGGAAGTCAAGGGAGACCCTTCACAGGGGTGGCCCCGGGCAGGCGCGGTCGCGCGGTCGGATCAGCCGGTGGCCACGGAGGTGGACTTGAGGAGTTCCTGGATGAGGGCAGCGCCCAGCACAGTGACAGCCATCGGTCGACACCTCCTCGTTCTCACTCGCGTGTGCGCACACCACCTCGGCGTGCTCGCCAACTGTAGCCCGCGGGTGGGGCTCTGCGTCAAAGTATTTTCGCCGGCCGTGTGTTCCCGTTGCGCCGGCTCACTCCGTCGCGCAGGGCGCCCCGTTGAGCGTGAAGCCGTACGGCGTCCGGTTCCGGTCCTGCCGGCCGCCGATGAAGCCGAAGGACAGGGTGCCGTGCGCGGCGACGGACTTGTTGTAGTCGGCGGCGGTGGCGGTGACGCGGGAGCCGTTCTGGTCGACGGTGGCGTCCCACATCTGGCCGACCTGCTGGCCGTCGCGGAAGCTCCAGGCGACCCGCCAGCCGGTGAGGGCCTGGTCGGTGGTGACGGTGACGCTGGCCTGGAAGCCGTCGGGCCACTGGCCGACCAGGTCGTAGGCGACCCGGCAGGCGGCCGCCTCGGTGGTCGCGGGGGCGCTGGTGCGGCCGGGGTGGTGGGTGGTGAAGGTGGTGCCCTGGGGTTCGGGGCCGGGCTTCTTCCGCTCGGGTGCCGTCTTCGTGACGGTCGCGGAGGGGGTGGCGGCGGGGGTGCGGGCCGGGGACGGGCCGCGGGTGGTGCGGGAGACGCCGGGGTCGGCGACGGGCTGGCGGTCGTCGTGGACGGCGGTGGTTTCGTCGCCGGGACCGCCGAACGGCATCAGCGACACGCCGAGCGCCAGCACCGACAGCAGCACGGCCGCGGCGAGCAGGCCGCGCCATAGCACCCTGGCGCGGCCGGCGTCCTCCTTCGGGTCGCCGGTGTCGGGGGCGCCGCCGGGGCGGCCCGCGCCGAGGCGGATCTCGGCGGCGCGGCGGCGGCGCTCCAGGTAGGCGAGGCCGCCCCAGCCGATGACTCCGCCGGCCAGCGCGGCGGGCAGCCCGCCGCCGTGCAGGCGCAGACAGGCCGCGGCCTCGGCGCACCGCGCACAGGTCGCGAGGTGCCGGGAGAGGTCGTCGGGGGTGCCGGCGGTGGACGAGCGGGTGACCGCGTCCAGCAGCCGGGCGTAGCTGCGGCACTGCGTGTCCATCGGGGTGTCCAGATGGGCGCGGTGGCAGCGGTCCCGGAAGAGGGTCCGGACCTGGTCGAGTTCGTCGGCGACGGTGGCCGGGTCCAGGCCCAGCCGGCGGGCGACGGCGGGCAGGGGCAGCGCCTCAACCTCGGCCAGCCACAGCAGCGAGGCATCGGCCTCCTGTAGGTCCCTCAGGCCGCGCAGCGCGACCGGCCGCTGCAGCGGTGGTCCCGAAAAGCGGGCCGCCGCACCGGAGTTGAGCCACAGCCGCAGGTCGGGGTCGAGCTTGTGGCCCTGACCGTCGGCCTCCCAGGCGGCCGCGGTGTCGCGTACGGCGGTGAGCAGCGCCGGTGTCGTCGGCAGCCGTGCGGTGCGGCGACCGGCGCCGCGCACATGGGTGCTCGCGGCGGCGCGGACCTCCCGCATGCCGAGTGTGAACGCCTCGGTCGCCAGCTGATGGGCAGTCAGGGAACCGGAGGTGCACAGATCCGCGTACGAGAGCACCGCGTCCCAGCCCTCCGAGAACAGCGCGGCCTCGGTGGCGTCCTGGGGGGTCGGCAGGTCGGGCATGTGACTCCTGCATCCACGAGCGAGGTCAACTCACCACACGGGAAAGGGAGTTGTACGGAACCTCGCGGCAGGGCACAGAGCCTTTCACGCCCTCGACACAACTGACAAGCGACCTGTTCAGATCCGGTCACCGACCGTGGCCGGACGGGTGCGCCCGGCGATGAGCCCTCGGCTCCCACCTGCGGTACGGGTGCCGACGCCGTTCGGCTCACCGCCCCGGCGACCCGTCGCGCCGGATCACACCTCGGCCGGTGCCGCCGCCGGTTCGGCCACCGGTTCGTCCGCGGGCAGGCTGTCCATGAAGGAGCTGACGGAGAAGACCGCGCGGCCGGGCCCGGGCGGTCCGTAGCCGGGAGGCGAGGACAGACCGAAGTCGTCCATCGTCGCCCGGTAGGCCTCCAGCAGCCGGATGTGGTACTCCAGCGGCGCGCCCTGCGGGTTGGCCTTGCCGAGCGGGGTGGTGGGCTCGGGGCACCAGGTGGTGAAGCGGGGCGTGATGCCGTGCGACATGAAGAACCGCAGGCCCTCCGCGGTGGAGGCGATGGCCTCGTCCACGGTGGTGAAGCCGAACGGCTCGGCCATCTCCACGCCCGCCACGAAGTTGGGGATCACATTGCGCGCCCCGAACACCTCGGCGGAGTCCAGGATCCGCCGGTGCCACTCGTCCCGGCCGACGTACCGCTCCTTGCCCGGGCAGTACAGCTCGAACAGCCGGCGGTCCCACACCTCGAAGTTGGGGTGGTAGATCTGCACGCCGTAGTCCTTGAACCGCTGCACGTCCGCCTTCGGCAGCGCCTGCGCCACGACCTTGCCGATCCAGCGGCCCGGGAAGCGCTCCTCGATGGCCTTGGCGTACTGGCCGTAGAAGTCGGCCTCGTCCCGGCCCGCGACCGTCCTGGTGATCGCACCGCCGGTGAGCGTGTAGGCGGTGGACGCCTTGTGGGGGTCGTACCGGTCGATGATCTCGAGGGCCTCGAGGACCTCCTCGACGTCCTTCACACCGGTGTACGGCCGCCCGGCCGCCTTGTGCTGGCGCCAGTTGTGGTTGATGTCGCAGTACTGGCACTCCTCCTTGGCGCCGAAGTACTGGCAGACCCGGAAGACGGTCAGATAGATCAGGTAGCCCCACTGGATGGTGGGGGCGACCTCCATCACGGACTTACCGTTGGAGAGGGTGTGCCGGTAGTACTCGGGCATCGGCGGCACACCGACGTCGGCGATGCGCCTGCCGTCGAGGTAGAGCCCGAGCAGCCCCTCGTCGTCGGCGGCGACCCGGTACGGCGAGGCGGGGTTCACCCGTACGGAGACCACGGTACGGCGCAGATCGTACGGGCCGCCGGTGAGGATGATCTCCTCCGGTGGCCGGCGCAGGGCGGCCTCGCCCAGCTCGGGCAGGGTGCCGTGGTCGAAGGAGAAGATGAAGTACGACTTCGGCTTGACCTCCCCGCCCTCGTTGTCACTGAGGGCGGACGCGTCGAAGGCGACTCCACCCCGGAGCAGGTCCTCCTTGAAGACGGCCTCCCGCGGCACATGCGGGAAGCGCTCCATCAGATCCTCGACCAGCGCGGTGCGACTGCCCATCCGCGTGTCTCCTCCCGGCTCAGGCGTTCGCCTCTCACCGTATGCCCCCGCGTCCGGGACAGCCGTGCCGGGTCCCCGCACGACGCGCGACGTGTTCCGGTACGGCGGCCCCGGCGTCCAGCTCCGGGTCCGGGTCCGGGTCCGGCGCGCCCCGGCGAGGAGGGCGGTGGCGGCCGGCTGCGGTTCGGCCGGCGGGCGTACGACCACTGTCCCGGCGCGGAGTGCCCGGTGAGCCGGCGCAGGCCCTCCCGCTTCTCCGCCGGGCCGGTGACCGTGGGGGGCGTGCCGTGGATCACGGCACCGCGGTGGTTCACCCCGTGCGCGAACACGGACCGGGCCGCCACGAGTCCGTCCACGTGCCCGACGCTCACCACCGCGGGGGTGCCGAGTCCGCGGCCGGCCAGCGAACCGTGCAGGTACAGCCATCGCTCGACCCACCCGTCCACCGTGATAAGCAGTCCGCGGCATCCATCGCGTCACGCCGCGCGTTCCAGCCCCGCCTGGTCGACGGTGTACAGAAGATCGTCGCCGGACGACAGCCGCTCGGCCTCCTCGACCACCGTGCGGCCGAGACGGGCCACCTCGTTGCCCTGGGAGCCGGCCAGGTGCGGGGTGACGAACGCGTTGGGCAGGTCGAGCAACGGGGAGTCGGCGGGCAGCGGTTCGGGGTCGGTGACGTCGAGGACGGCGCTGAGGCGGCCGGAGCGCAGTTCCTCGATCAGCGCGTCGTGGTCGACGAGGGCACCGCGCGCGGTGTTGATGAGCACCGAGCCGCTGGGCATCAGGGCGAGCTCACGGGCGCCGACGAGGTGCCGGGTCTCGGGGGTCTGCGGAGCGTGCAGTGTGACGATGTCGCAGGTGCGCAGCAACTCGTCCAGCTCCACCAGCGGCACACCGAGCCGCGCGGTCTCCGAGGCGTCGACGTACGGGTCGGCGAGCGTGACGATGAGGTCGTACGGGCGGAGCAGTTCGATCAGGCGGCGGCCGATGCGGGAGGCACCGACGACGCCCACCCGGCGGCCGTAGTTGCCGATGCCGGGGACGAGGGCGCCGTAGGGGAAGTCGCGTCCGGTGCGCAGCCGGTCGCGGAAGGCGAAGACGTCCTTGCCGGCGAGCAGGATCATGGCCAGCGTGTACTCGGCCACGGGCAGGGCGTTGGCGGCGGCGGCCGAGGACACGACGATGCCGCGCCGCCACACCTCGGGGGTGGTGAATCCCTTGACCGAGCCGGCCGCGTGCAGCACGGCGCGCAGCCTGGGTGCCGCGTCCAGGGCTGTCGTGTCCAGGCGGGGGCAGCCCCAGCCGGTGATCAGGACCTCGGCGCGGGCCAGGGCCTCCCGCACCCGCGGTTCGGCGAAGTCGTGCGCCACCAGAGCGGGATCGACTGCTACGGACTCGCGCAGGCGGGCGAGGAGCTCCGGTGGGAAGACGTGCGGCACGTTCTCGGCTGTCATGGCGAACAATGCCTGGGGGCGCTCGGGCAAGGACGTGACCTTCCGGCTCGGCGGCGCACGGATAGCAACCGCTCTCTACGGTAGGTCGCGGCGAATGAGAGGGTCAACGGACACGCGCTCCGGGAGGGACGTCAGGGCGGCGGACACGGTGACCGATTGGGCCCGCACCCTCACCTACACCGCGAAGGACCAGCAGCGGCCGCGCACCCTCGACGCGCTCCGGGCACTGGTGGCCGGCAGCGCGAGGGTGCGGGTACTGGGCAGCGGCCACTCCTTCAACGGCGTCGCCGACCCCGCCCCGGACGGCATCCTCCTGTCGACCGCGGACCTGCCACCGGTGATCGAGGTCGACGCGGCCTCGCGTACGGTCCGGGTGGCGGGCGGCGTCCGTTACGCCGAACCGGCCCGCGCGGTTTACGCGCACGGCCTCGCCCTGCCTGGCCCGCTCCCTGCACCCCGCCGGCAAGTTCACCAACGCCTTCGTACGGGATCTCCTCGACGGCTGACGGCCGCGACCGACGGCCGCCCGTCCGCGACGCGACTTCCTCCAGCCCCTTTCCTAACCCCTTGTCGAAAGCCCTTCCCGCCCATAGCCTGACGCCCGCGCCGGTGCCGATGACGCCCCGGCCTGGCCTGGCCTGGATGGGAGGGGCACCCGCGTGAGGCGCACATCACGTGACATCCGCACCGCGAACCGCTACGAGGTGCTGCGCCAGATCATCGCCGGGTCTCCCACCTCCCGGCAGGAGCTGGCGGCCGCCACCGGGCTGAGCCTGGCCACGGTGGCCACGCTCGTCGGCGAGCTGCTGGACCTGCGCATGATCACCGAGATCGGCTTCGAGGACTCCGCCGGTGGCAGGCCCCGGGGGCTGGTCGCCGTCAACGCGTCGGGGGGCGCGTTGATCGGTGTCGACATCGCGGAGACGTATGTCCATGTCGAGCTGTTCGACCTGGCGCTGAACATACTGGCCCGCGCCGACGAGGTGATGCGTCCCGGCGAGAGCCGCCCGGAGCAGGTGGTCGGTCATGTCGCCGCGGCCGTCGGCTCGGTGGTCGCGCAGGCCGGGGCCGAGGCGGCCCGGGTGCTCGGCGTCGGTGTGAGCGTGCCGGGCCAGGTGGACCGCGGCACCGGGGTCGCCGAGTACGCGCCCAACTGGCACTGGCGCGATGTGCCGTTGCTCGACCTGCTCGCCGAACACGTCGGGTATCCGCTGTACTTGGACAACCCACTGCGTGCCTGTGCCGTGGCCGAGCTGTGGTTCGGGGCCGCGCGGGGCCGCGGGGACGCCGTGGTGGTCAACCTCGGGACGGGTGTCGGCGCCGGACTGGCCTTCGGCGGCGGACTGCACCGGGGGGTGAGCAACAGCGCCGGCGAGTGGGGGCACACCACGCTCGTGCTCGACGGCCGGCTGTGCCACTGCGGCAACCACGGCTGCGTGGAGACATACGTCGGCGCGCCCGGCATCATGCAGAACCTGCGTGAACTCAGCCCTGGCTCCACCCTGTTGCACCATGAGGACCAGACGGCCACGATCGACGCGCTGGCCCGCGCAGTCGTCGAAAGCGACCCGGTCGCGCTCAAGGTCGTCCGGGACACGGCCCGTTACCTCGGCGCCGGCATCGCCGACCTGATCAACCTCCTCAACCCCGAAGTGGTGGTGCTCAGCAGCTGGGTCGCCTCCCGGCTGGGCGAGCCGTTGCTGGACGAGGTCCGCCAGGCCGTCTCCCGGCACGCCCTGCGCCGGCCACTGGCCGCCACCGAGATCGTCCTCTCCCCCATCCCCACCGACCCGGTGTCCCTCGGCGCGGCCACGTTCGCGCTGGAGGGGGCGCTGCAGTCCGTCGGGCAGAGGCCGGCCACCACCAAGCGCGCCATCCCCGCAAGGAGCCGTACCGCACCACCTTCATGACGACGGAAGGGATGCACATGACTCACCCCCGCACCTCTCGCCCGCCTGCCAGGAGATCCGTCCTGCTGACAGCCGGAGCCGCACTGGCTGTCACGGGAGCCCTGCTCACCTCCCCGCCGGCGAACGCCAACCACTCCACGGCCGCCGCCGAGGTCTCCCCCCACGCCGCCCAGACCATCGACAACATCGGCGCCTCGGGTGCCTGGTGGGTCAACGACCTGAAGAACTTCGGCCCGAAGACCCGGGCCCGGGTGGCCGAACTGCTCTTCTCCCAGAGGGGTCTGGCCCTGAGCGCCTACCGCTACAACATCGGCGGTGGCGGCACCGGCGTGACGTACGCGCCGCGCGCCCCCGAGGACTTCCTGCAGGCCGATGGCCGTTACGACTGGAGCAAGGACGAGGCCGGCCGCTACTTCCTGTACGCGGCCGCCCGGTACGGCGTGCGGGACCTGATCGGGTTCGTCAACAGCGCACCCGCCGAGTGGAAGACGAACGGCAAGAGCTGCGGCGGCTATCTGAAGGCGGAGAACGAGCGGGACTTCGCGCGGTACATCGCCGACGTCACCGACCACTTCGCCCGGCACGGCGTGAAGCTCGACTACATCAGCCCGTTCAACGAGCCGACGAACAGCTTCGACTCGTGCGGCCAGGAGGGCATGCTCGTCGACCCCGCGCAGCGTGACGACATCGTGCGCGCGCTCGGCACCGAGCAGCGAGCCCGGCATCGGAAGACGGGCATCATCGCCGACGAGTCGACCAGCACGGTGAAGTTCAACTCCGAGGTCCCGCAGTGGATCTCGCAGCCCGGCACGGCCCAGTACGTCTCCAAGCTCGCTCACCACACCTACGACGACCCCGATGACGCCGACCGGGCGCAGGTGTACGAGACCTCGAAGGCGGCCGGCAAGGAGTCCTGGTCGACGGAGATCTGCTGCTTCGGCAAGGGCGGCACCGGGTGGGCCCAGGAGTACGACCCGACGATCGACGGCGGCCTGAACCTGTCCCGGATCATCTACAAGGACTTCGCCATCGCCCACGACGCGGCGTTCCAGTGGTGGGTGGCCCTGTCGGAGATGATCGGCAGCGACCCGAACGCCCGCAACGACGACGGCTGGAACGACGGCCTGATCTACTACGACCCGGACTACGCCACGAACGGCAACCGGACCCTGTACTTCACCAAGCGCTACTACGCGCTCGGCCAGTACAGCAGGTTCGTACGGCCGGGTTCGGCCCTGCACAGCGTGACCGGTGCGCCCGACGGCGTGGAGGTGTCCGCGTACGACCGGGGCGGGAAGTGGGTGGTCGTGGTGAACAACCACAACACCACCGACACGGCCCTGAACCTCCACTTCACCGGCGGGAGGCCGGTGCGGGCCACCCAGGCGGTACGGACCTCGGCCGTCGAGAACTGGGCGAAGGTGTCCAAGCCGTCCGTCAGCGGCGGCACCGTCTCGGCGACGCTCGCCCCCCGGTCGATCACGACGTACGTCCTCGACGGCAAGGGACCCGGCGGTGCGGCGCTGACCGGGGCGCTGGCGGGCGGTCAGTCGGGCAAGTGCCTGACCGCCGATGCCGGGGGCGCCACGATCGCCGCCTGCACGGGTGGAGCCGGGCAGCAGTGGTCATACGACGCCCGGGGCACCCTGAAGGGCGCCGGCGGCTACCTGACGGCCGCTGGTTCGGGCCTTGCCACCTCGGCCGCCTACGGCGGTGACGGCACACAGCGCTGGCTGCTGAACTCCAACGGGCAGATAGTGAACGAGGCGTCGGGCACGTGCCTGGACGTCAGCGGCCAGGCGACCGCCGACGGCAGCAAGGTGATCCTCCACAGCTGCAACGGCGGTCCCAACGAGGCCTGGTACAGGCGGTGATCCGCGGATCCCCCCCGACCGAGGGCCGCCGGCCACACCCCGGACCCGGCGGCCCTCATCTCCCGCGCCCGATCCGCCTGTTCGCGATCCCGAACTGAGGACAACTCACCGAGTCCCCGGCTTCGTGCTGGTGTCGTCGCCCGGCCGGGTGGACAGCTGCCGGGGGTCTGATCATTGGCTGAGCTAGGAGACCGATGTCTTTCCGCACCCACACCGTCATCGACTACGTCGAGGACGTATCGCCGGGCAACGGGGCGCTGCCGCCCCGCGCCTGGTACGCCTCCTCGGACGCCGGGTCCCACTCCCTCAACGGCCACTGGCGCTTCCGGCTGGCGGACAGGGCCGACGCCGAGGACGACTCCTTCGCGCGGGAGGGGTACGACGCCGGTGACTGGGCCGAGGTCTCGGTCCCCGGCCACTGGGTCCTTCAGGGGCACGGCTCCCCCATCTACACCAACCACCTCTACCCGTTCCCGGTCGATCCGCCGCGCGTGCCGACCGAGAACCCGACCGGCGACCACCTGCGCGTCTTCGACCTTCCCGAGGACTGGCCGGACCCGTCCGACGGCGGCGCCGTCCTGCGCTTCGACGGGGTGGAGTCCTGTGCCCGGGTCTGGCTGAACGGCACGGACCTCGGCGAGTTCAAGGGATCGCGGCTGCCGCACGAGTTCGCGGTCGGCCATTTGCTGAAGACCGCGGGCAATGTGCTGGCGGTCCGTGTGCACCAGTGGTCGGCCGGCTCCTACCTGGAGGACCAGGACCAGTGGTGGCTGCCGGGCATCTTCCGTGACGTCACCCTGCTGCACCGCCCGGCCGGCAGCGCCCTGGACTTCTTCGTGCACGCCTCCTACGACCACCGCGACGGCAGCGGCACCCTGCGCGTGGACTCCGACGTGGACGGCCGGGTCACCGTCCCGGACCTCGGCATCGACGTGGCGACCGGCGAGCCGGTGACGGTGCCGGTCGAGCCGTGGTCGGCGGAGACGCCGAAGCTGTACGACGGCGTGCTGGCCACCGAGGGCGAGCGGGTGCCGCTGTGCATCGGATTCCGCACGGTGGAGCTGTCGGACGGTCTGGTCAAGGTCAACGGCAGGGCCGTGCTCTTCAAGGGCGTCAACCGGCACGAGTGGCACCCGGAACGAGGCCGTGCGCTGGACCTCGAGACCATGCGCGAGGACGTGCTGCTGATGAAGCGGCACAACATCAACGCCGTCCGCACCTCCCACTACCCGCCGCACCCGGCCTTCCTCGACCTGTGCGACGAGTACGGCCTCTGGGTCATCGACGAGTGCGACCTGGAGACGCACGGCTTCACCGAGCAGGGCTGGCGGGACAACCCCGTCGACGACGACCGCTGGACCCCGGCCCTGCTCGACCGGGCGGCCCGCATGGTCGAGCGGGACAAGAACCACCCCTCGGTCGTCATCTGGTCCCTCGGCAACGAGGCGGGCACCGGCCGTGGCCTGACCGCCATGGCCGACTGGATCCACGGCCGTGACACCTCCCGGCCGGTCCACTATGAAGGAGACCTCAACTGCCGTGACACCGAGATCTATTCGCGGATGTACGCCGACCACGCCGAGGTCGAGCGGATCGGCCGGGGCCTGGACGGCGGGCCGCACAGACGCCGAGGACTTCCCTTCATCCTCTGTGAGTACGGGCACGCCATGGGCAACGGCCCCGGTGGACTCGCCGACTACCAGCGGCTGTTCGAGACGCACGACCGGCTCCAGGGCGGCTTCGTCTGGGAGTGGATCGACCACGGCATCGCCCATCCGGAGCTGGGCTACGCCTACGGCGGCGACTTCGGCGAGGAGTTGCACGACGGCAACTTCGTCTGCGACGGCCTGCTCTTCCCGGACCGGCAGCCCTCCCCCGGCCTCGTCGAGTACAAGAAGGTGATCGAGCCTGTCGCCATCACGGGCGACGGCGCGGACGGCATGGTCCGGGTCACCAGCAGGTACGACTTCGCCGACCTGTCGGCGCTGGCGTTCTCGTGGTCGTACCAGGTCGACGGGGAGACGCTGGAGTCCGGCACCCTGTCGGTGCCCGCGCTGCCGCCCGGCGATTCGGCCGAGGTCAAGCTGCCGAATCCGCCACCCGGGGCACCGGCCGGCGAGGCCCACTGGACGGTCCGGGCGGTGCTCGCGGCCGACACCCCGTGGGCGCCGAGGAACCACGTCGTGGCCTGGGGTCAGATCCCGGTGTCGGCACCCCGGGTGCCGTACGTCGCCGCGACCGCCCGGCCCGTGCCGGGCGACGGGGTGATCGCGCTCGGTCCCGGCACCTTCGACGCCCGCACCGGCGCCCTGACGGCGGTCGGCGGGGTACCCGTCTCCGGTCTGCGTCTGGACGTGTGGCGGGCCACCACCGACAACGACGACGGCGCCGCCTGGCAGACCGACGTGCGCTACGGCCTGCTGTGGCGCAAGCTCGGCCTGCACCGCATGCGGCACCGCCTGGACGCGGTGGAGGCCGGCGAGGACGCGGTCACGGTCCGCACCCGGGTGGCGCCCGCCGCCTGGGAGGTGGGGCTGTCGACGGTATACCGCTGGACGTCGGACGGAGATCGTCTGCGGCTGACCGTGTCCGTCGGTCCGCAGGGCGACTGGAGGGTGCCGCTGCCCCGGCTCGGCATCCGCTTCGGATTGTCCGCGGCCGACCGGGTGCGGTGGTTCGGCGGCGGCCCGGGTGAGGCGTACCCGGACACCAGGACGGCGTCCGCTGTCGGCCGTTGGCAGTCGACCGTGGATCGTATGCAGACCCCCTACGTCCGCCCCCAGGAGAACGGCGCCCGCATCGACGTCCGCTGGGCGGAGCTGGGCGGCCTGCGCGTCGAGGGCGACCCCGCGTTCTTCCTCACCGCCCGCCGCTGGACCACCGAGCAGCTGGACGCCGCCGCCCACCGCGCCGACCTGGTGCCCGGTGACACGGTCTGGGTGAACCTCGACCACGGCCAGCACGGCATCGGTTCCCAGTCCTGCGGCCCCGGCCCCCTGCCCCGCCACCACCTGCGGGCCGAGCCGGCGGAGTTCTCGTTCGTCTTCTCCACGGCCCCTTCCGCGGAGACCAGGTGACCGACACGGTTCTGACGCCTCCCGCGGACGGCCGGCTCTTCTCCCGGCCGGCCGCGGTCACGCCCTGCGCGAATTTCCTCCTCGGCATGCTCCAGGCGCCCCGCGCGGAGGTTCCTGAAGGCACACACGGTGAAGGGTTTTCTCAACCCTCTTCGAAATCACCCAGGTTGAGGTGAGCATGGACTGTATGCGACCCATGGGACGACTTCTCGGTGCCCTTGCGTCGGGTGTGCTGGGCGTGGGCGGGCTCGCCGCCTCCGCCGGTACGGCGCAGGCCGCCGGCTCGGGCAGCTTCACGGTGCTGACGTACAACGTGGCGGGGCTGCCGGAAGGGCTCAGCTCCAGCCATCCGGCCGCCAACACGCCACTGATCTCGCCACGGCTGGCGGGTTACGACATCGTCAACGTCCAGGAGGACTTCAACTACCACGCGGCGCTGTACGCCGGCGACCACCATCCGTACCGCACGGCGACCAGCGGCGGCGCGGGGATCGGCGACGGACTCAACACCCTCTCGGACCACCCTCTCGAGGACTTCGAGCGGGTCAGGTGGAAGGACTGCACCGGCACCGGCTGCCTGACCCCCAAGGGCTTCAGCCTGGCCCGGGTGCGGCTCGCCGAGGGCGTCTACCTGGATCTGTACAACGTGCACCCCACCGCGGACGACACCGACGGCGCCCTCGCCGCCCGCCGGGCCAACATCGCCCAGCTGTCGGCGTTCGTCAAGGCCAACTCGTCGGGCAACGCGGTGATCGTCATGGGGGACACCAACACCCGTTACACCCGCGCCGGCGACAACATCCGCACCCTGGTCGACGACAACGGCCTCACGGACACCTGGGTCCAGCTGGTCAAGGGCGGTGCGGCCCCCGCACAGGGCGCCGAGCCGCTGGTGTGCCCCGCCTCGGCGCCGCCCGACGACTGCGAGGTGGTCGACAAGGTCCTCTACCGAGGCAGCGACCTGGTCTCCCTGACCGCGACCCGCTACCACGACGCGTGGGCCACGTTCCTCGACGCGAGCGGCGGCAATCTCTCCGACCACTTCCCGCACACCGTCGGCTTCTCCTACACGCTCGACCCGAAGCTGCGGGCGAGCGACTTCTTCGGCGGCCCGCACGGCACGGCCTTCAACGACGCCGACGACCTCCCGGCCGCCCTCTCACCGCGCACCCTCGCCCTGCGCGGCGGCGCCCGCCTGAACTCCGTGTCCCTGGCCCACGACGGCGGCACGGTGCTCGCCCACGGCGGCACGGGCGGCACGGCCACGTCCCTCACCCTCGCCTCCGGAGAACACCTCACCTCCGTGAAGCTCACGCGGGGCCGGAAGGACGGCCGCACCCGGATCTTCTCCGCCGCCTTCACCACCGACAGGGGCCGCACCCTGTCCGCCGGCACGGCGACCACGGATTCGACCACCTTCACGGCCCCCTCCGGCCGGCAGATCGTCGGCTTCACCGGTCGAGCCGGGGACGAGATCGACAAACTGGGGGTGCTGTACGCGCCGACCGACTGACAGCCACACCCGCTCGCCCGACACCCTTTCCCTGGTCTACCTAGGTGATAACCTAGATACCCTAGGAAACCTCGGTAAGGAGGTCACCCATGGCCCGAGCCGGCCTGAGCGCCGACCGTGTCGTCGCGGCAGCCGCCGAACTCGCCGACCAGGCGGGCTTCGAACACGTCACCCTGTCCGCGCTGGCCCGACGCTTCGGCGTGAAGGACGCGAGCCTGTACTCACACGTCCGGGGCCTGGAGGACCTGCGCACCCGGCTCGCGCTGTACGCGGGCGGCGAACTGATCGACCGGATCGCGGTGGCCGTGGCCGGCCGCGCGGGCAAGGAGGCGCTGGCCGCCTTCGCCGGCGCCTACCGCGCCTACGCCCTGGAACACCCCGGGCGGTACGCGGCCACCCAGATCCGCATGGACCAGTCCCTGGTCGCCGGCACCCCGGCCCTGCGCCGTACCGCCGAGATCACCTACGGCATGCTGCGCGGCTACGGCCTCGACGAACCCGACCTGACGGACGCCGTACGCCTGCTGCGCAGCACCTTCCACGGCTACTGCGCACTGGAGTCCACCGGGGGCTTCGGTGCGGACCGGGACGTGCAGGCGTCCTGGGACAAGGCCGTCGACGCCCTGCACCTGGCCCTCGAACACTGGCCGCGCGAGACGGGCGGAAAGACGGAAGAGCGATGACTGACGCACTCCCCGGTGCCTACGACGTCATGGGCAGCGGTCCCCTACTGCTGCTCGTGCCGGGCGGCGCCGGGCATCCGATGGGGCTCGGCCCGCTGACCGAGCGGCTGGCCGCGCGCTTCACCGTGGTGACGTACGACCCGCTCGGGCTCGCCCACGGCCGCCTGGGCCTGCCGGTCGCCGACCAGCGGGTGGCGGACTGGAGCGAGGGGGCGCACCGGGTGCTGGAGACGGTCCTGCCCGCCGGGGAGTCCGCGTACGTGTTCGGGACCAGCTCGGGCGGCATCGCGGTGTTGGACCTGCTCGCCCGGCACCCGCGGCGGCTGGCGCACGTGGTCGCGCACGAACCGCCGTGCGTGACGCTGCTGCCGGACGGTGCGGAGCGGCGGACCGAGCTGATCGGCCGGCTGGACGGGCCCGAACGGGCCCCCGCCGAGGGCGAGCCGGCGACGGCGATGGGCGTCTTCCTGGCCCGTGTGCTGCGCCCCTTCACCGCCCACGCGCCCGCCTTCACCGCTGCCCCGGGCCGGCTCACGCTCGCCGCCGGCACCGACTCGCGCGGTCAGCTCCTATATCGCACCGCGGAGTTCCTCTCCGAGTACCTGGGCGGCGTGTTCGCCGAGTTCCCGGGCGGGCATCTCGGCACGCTGGATCACCCGGTGGACTTCGCCGACCTGCTCGCCGACACGTTCCTCTCCAGCGCGCGGACCTCGGCATAGGAGGGGGTCGTACCGGCCGGGGCGCGTCCGGCGGCGATGTCGGCCACCGCGTCCAGTGCCGCGCCGAGCGCCCGCCGGTAGAGCAGCGACCCGAGGCTCACCCGGCGGACCCCGAGGTCGGCGAGGTGGGGGACGGTGGGTCCGACCGGCGAGTAGAGGACGTTGAGGGGGACGCCGAGGTACCGGACCAGGGACGCGATCCCCTCCGCATCGGTCAGTCCCGGCACGAACACCCCGTCGGCGCCGGCCTCCTGGTAGGCATCGAGCCGCCGCAGGGCGTCCCGCTCATCCCCGTCGCCCATCCAGTGCGTGTCGGTGCGGGCGTTGACGAACAGGCCGGGTACGGCCGCCTTGACAGCGGTGATCTTGGCCGCGTGCCGGCCGCTCGGTGCGAGGCCGTCCTCCAGGTTGATGCCGACCACGCCGACGGCCCACAACTCGACGGCCAGCTCCGCCACTTCGTCCGGGTCGTCACTGAAACCGTCCTCGGCGTCGACCGACAGGAGGTACGGCTCCGAACCGAGGGTCAGAGCGAGGCTCAGGGTGTGCTCGCGGGTCGCCGCCGCCCCGTCGGGCAGGCCGACGGCCGCCGCCACGGCGAGGCTCGTGGTGGCGATCGCGCGGAAGCCGCGGGCGGCGAGGGCGGCGGCCGAGGCGTGGTCCCAGGCGTTGGGCAGCAGCAGCGGCTCGCCCGGACGGTGGTGGAGGCCGGCGAAGGACGCCGGGGTGGGCTCTGCGGTCATACGGCCACGCTAGACGCCGGACGTTTCGGCGCCGGCCGAAAGACGGGCCGCTCGCCGATCAGTGAGCGCGCGGATCGCCGGGACGTCGCCGTCCCCCGTGGACGGCCGCCCCGCCCGGGCCCACGCGACCGTCCCGGCCCCGCGCCGCCGGGCTCAGCACAGGGGCAGCGTGGTGGAGGTGGGAAAGCTCAGCGGCAGCCACACATAACGCGCGTCCTCGACGGTGCCGCAGAAGGAGTTGTCGCCGTGAGGGGTGAGCGATTTCCGCCCTCCCGTTCGCCCGCGCCCGTGAGGCCGTCGCATGCCGGCTCGCCCGGGATCACCGACCCTTGAGCCCGCCTTCACCCACTGCCGCGGCACCGAGTGGAGGACCGGCCCCTGCCGGGACTGCCCCGCCGGGAGGAGGACTTCGGCGGTCGCCGCTGCCCGGCGTACGCCCTTGTCGGCGACGTCGCCCGTACCGATCCGGCCTGCCCGCCCCCTCGACCACGGCCTCGTCCACCGGCCGGCCGAGACCGCCACGGCCGCACCGCCCCCGCGCCGCCACCGCGGTCCGTCTGCCGACGGCCCGGTGCGGCGCCCACGGCGGTGCCCGATCACTCCGCCGCCCGTGCCCGACGGCCGCGCGGCCGCACGTACACCGCCGAGCCGGTACGGCTGGGCCGCGGCCGGGAGCAGAGCGGGGACGCGGGAGCAGCACACCAGTGGCGCTCCCCGGGTCCCTCGCAGGTCAGGTGAGGTACTCATCTGCTGGACACCGGGGTCCGCCGGCGTTCGACCTCGACTAGCGTCGTGACATGACCAGCGACACCTCCCCCAGCCTCGCCGACGCTCTCGCCGCGGGAACGATCGTGCTCGACGGCGGTATGTCCAACCAGCTGGAGTCGGCCGGACACGACCTGAGCGACGAGCTGTGGTCGGCGCGGCTGCTCGCCGAACGGCCCGAAGCGGTCACCGAGGCACACCTCGCCTACTTCCTCTCGGGCGCCGACGTGGCCATCACCGCCAGTTACCAGGCCACCTTCGAGGGCTTCGCGAAGCGCGGCATCGGCCACGAGGAGGCCGCGCGGCTGCTCGCGCTGAGCGTGGACCTCGCCCGGGCCGCGGCCCGGCAGGCCGGGGACGCGGGCGTGGAACGGCCGCTGTGGGTGGCGGCCTCGGTGGGGCCGTACGGGGCGATGCTCGCCGACGGCTCCGAGTACCGGGGCCGGTACGGGCTCGGTGTCGACGAGCTGGAGCGGTTTCACCGGCCGCGGATCGAGGTGCTGGCCGCCGCCGCGCCGGACGTCCTCGCGCTGGAGACCGTGCCCGACGCCGGCGAAGGCGCCGCGCTCCTCAGGGCGGTCCGGGGGCTGGGGGTGCCGGCCTGGCTGTCGTACTCCGTCGACGGCCGGCACACTCGCGCCGGGCAGCCCCTGGAGGATGCGTTCGCAGCGGCCGCCGACGTGGACGAGGTGATCGCGGTGGGGGTGAACTGCTGCGCACCCGAGGACGTGGAGGCCGCCGTGGAGATCGCGGCCCGGGTCACCGGGAAGCCGGTCGTGGTCTACCCCAACAGCGGCGAAGCGTGGGACGCGCGCGCACGCGCCTGGACGGGGGCTACGACGTTCGGCGCCGGGCAGGTCAAGGCGTGGCAGAGGGCAGGGGCGCGGTTGATCGGGGGGTGCTGCCGGGTGGGGCCGGAGGCGATCGCCGCGATCACCTCCGGCGTGAGGTGAGTCCCGCCGATGCGTTGTAGCGGCTCGGCCGTCCGGCGGGAACAGCCGACCGGAGACCGGTGACTCGCCGACGCTCAGCGGGCGACGCCCTGGGGGCCGGCACCCCGAGACCTTCCGGGAACCGCACGACCAGCGACGCACCGGCCGCCCGCCGTGACCGCATACAGGTTGCCCCGCGCGCGGCCCGGTGGCGCCGCGTCGGTGGATGCGGGACCGGCGACTGCGGACGGCGGTGGACGATCAGCGGCGCCGGGTTCCGGCCGACCGCCGCAGGCGCCGTAGCGCCGCCGCCAGTTCGGCTCCGGGCGCGCGGATGTCGGCGGCGGTCGCCGGTTCCGGGAGTGCGGAGGCGGTCGGCCAGAGGGCTACCTCCGCGTCTCGTGGACCGTACACGGTGTGCGGCACGCCGTCACCGAAGATCCGCACGGGATGTGCGGCGTCCCAGGCCTGCCACCCCGGGTTTCCGGTCGTCGCGAACCTCACCCAGGCCGCGTGCATGGCGTCGCCCAGCTCCTGCGGGGCGCCCTCGCCGGCCAGTTTCCGGGACTCGGGCACGCCCCCGGTGCCGAAGACGAACCCGAGTTCCAGGGCGTGGCAGGCGCCGAGGCCGGGGAGGGCGGAGGGCCAGGCGAACTCGTAGAGGTAGGACGTGCCGGGGCGGGCGTCGGCGAGGCGGTGCAGCGGGACGCGCAGCAGGTGGTCGGTGACCATCTGGCCGACGATCTCGGCGGTGCCGGCGTCGGGGCGGAGGGTGCGGTAGCCGCGCGCTACCTCGGGGCCGGCGTGGCAGCGGGCCATGGCCCCGGCCAGGGCGACGGGGCCGAGCCGGTCGACGTGCTCATGCAGCCCGCCGGGCACCAGCCACAGCCGGTATTCGTCCCGGGTCCAGCCCATGAGCAGTTCGACGCCCGGGACGGCGTCACCGTCGAGGAGCGCCTTGAGCGGATCGCGGGGTACGAGGTCGCCGTCGACGACGATGCCGAACGCGGGTCCCCCCAGCACGGGGCTGCCGATCCGGCCGACCTCGGCCTGAGCACGCAGCAGCAGGTCACGGTCGACGGCGGCGAAGGCCTCGGCGGTGGCGGGGATCTTCAGCCGGGTGGCCATGCGGCGGACCATGCGGCGGACCTTGTCGCGGTCCGCGGCTTCCGGCGGGCCGCTCTGCAGGACCGCCCGCCGGATCAGTCCGCGGGTCTGGGGTGCGGCGAGCAGGGCGCCGGTACTGATCGCGCCGGCCGACTGGCCGCACAGGGTGATCCGGTCCGGATCTCCGCCGAAGGCGGCGATGGTCGCGTGGACCCAGCGCAGCGCGGCGAGCTGGTCGCGGAGGCCGGGGTTGGGGGGCGCGTCGGGGAACAGCCCGTAGCCTTCCACACCCAGTCGGTAGTTGACCGAGACGCAGACGACGCCGTCCCGGGCGAAGGCGCTGCCGTCGTACACGGGTACGGCCGAGGATCCCCTGGTCAGCGCGCCGCCGTGCAACCAGACCAGAACGGGGAGGCGGGCCCCGGGATCCGGCTCGGGGGTCCATACGTTGAGGTTGAGGCAGTCGTCGCCGGGGATCTCCGGGTCGGACAGGTAGTGGGCGAACGCCTCGGAGTACGGCGGTTTCGGCGCGGTCGGCCCGAAGGCGACCGCGTCGCGCACTCCGTCCCAGGGCTCGGGCGGCTCGGGTGGGCGGAACCGCAGAGGGCCGAAGGGCGGGGCGGCGTACGGAATGCCCCGGAACACCACGATGCCCCGCTCGTACCGGCCGCGCACGGCCCCGTGGGGCGTTTTGACCACGGGGCCCGTCTGGTCTGCCGTCATCGCCACCAGCCCTTCGCCGCGTTCATGCACCCTCACAGCCGCGCCGGTGCACTGCTCACACCAGAGCGTCACGGCACGCGGATGTATTCCGGTGCACGGACCGGGTGGCACCGCGGTCCCTGTTCGGAGTTCCGGAGACGGCGACCGTCGGGATCCCGCGTTTCCCCCTGTCTTCCCGCCGGGTTGACGCGCGTCTATCGCAGGAAGCGCTTTCTGCACGCTTGGCCGGCACGGAAGCAGCGTGGTCGCAACTTTCGACGGCCCATGGGACGGGCCGGGCCGGAGAGGTGGTTCCGTATGGTCCGTGCGGGGAGTGCGCGCGTGGCGGCCGGGCCGACCCTGGCAGTGGTGGCCCGGGAGGCGGGGGTGTCGGTGCCCACCGCGTCGAAGGTGGTCAACGGCCGTGAGGACGTGGCGCCGGAGACCCGCCGCCGCGTCACCGAGGCGCTGGACCGGCTCGGTTACGTTCGCCGTCCCCGTTTCGAGGCGGCGAAGACGCCGGGCCTGGTCGACCTGGTGGTGCCCTCGCTGGAGAGCTCCCGGTCGGGTGCGGTGCTGCGGGGGGTGGAGGCGGCGGCGTACGAGGCGGGCCTCGAGGTGGTGGTCTCGGCCGGGCCGACCCGCACCCGGGGTGGCCGGCCGGAGTGCGACCGGCTGGACAAGCTCACCGCACGCGGCTCCTCGGGGGTGCTGGTCAATCTGGCGGAGCTGTCGGCGTCGCAGTACGCCTGGCTGGACCACCACCCCATTCCGTACGTGCTCATCGACCCCGCGCACGAGCCGCCCGCCGGGGTGGTGTCGGTCGGGGCGGCCAACCGGCAGGGCGGGGTGAGCGCGACCGAACATCTGCTGGGGCTCGGCCATGAGCGGATCGCGGTGATCGCCGGTCACCGGCGCACGATGTGCAGCGGCGCCCGGGTGGCCGGCTACCGCTCCGCGCTCGCCTCGGCCGGGGTGCGGCACCGCGCCGAGTATGTGCGGCAAGCGGGCTGCGACGAGACGACCGCCCGGCTGCGCATGCGCGAACTGCTGGACCTGCCCGAGCCGCCGACCGCTGTGTTCGTGTGCTCGGACCGGATGGCGCTCGGGGTGTACGCGGCGCTGGCGGAACGGGAGTTGAGGGTACCGGACGACATGAGCGTGGTCGGCTTCGACGATCTGCCCGAGGCCCGCTGGGGCGCCCCGGCGCTGACCACCGTCCGCCAGCCGCTCGCGGAGATGGCGGCAACGGCACTGCGGTTGCTGGTGCGGAGGATGCACGGGGAGCGCCCGGAGGGCACACGCACGGAGCTGTCGACCCGGCTGGTGCACAGGGCGAGTACGGCCGTACCGCCCGCGCTCCGGCCAACCGCGTGACGGCACCCGCCCATTAGGGCGTATGCCGGTGACCCGGCCCCCTCCAAGATCGTTTGCCGGGCACGAACCACCCCACGCGTACCGCAGCGGCCCTCGCCGGGGCCGCAGTCGCCTCGGTCATCGCCTACGGCACGGCGCACGCCGCCTGCCACACCCTGGCCCCCGGACAGCACCGCGCCACCGTGGCCGCGCCCGTCGACGAGCACGACCCGAAGGAGGACGTCGAGGTCGACGAGAACGGCCGCCCCGACCTCGGCGAGGACTGAGCACACCGGCGGCCGGGCACCTCCCGCACGGGGTGCCCGGCCGTCGTCGTATGCGGTGGTCTTCCGGTCGTGCGGTCGCCTCTCGGTCGTGCGGTCGTCTCCAGATCCCCGACGCGCGCACGGGGTGATCCGGGTCAGTCCTCCCCGCGGTGGCCGTCGGCTCCGACGAGGGCCTCGACCACGTCCACGGCGCTGCCGTCGTGGTCGCTGCCGGCGGTGCCGCTGCCAGTCTGCACATTGGCCGCGCGGTCGACCTCGAGGATCGAGTCCGTCTCCGAGTTGTCGGTGCCGGTCCGCGAGTTGTCGATCACGGTGACGAGACCCCCGGACGCGACCGCGGGTACGGCACCGGCGCCGAGGAGTGCGGCGGCGACCGCCGTCGCCATCCCGAACCGGGGCAGGGCGCCCGTCACACGCCCACGCCCTCGGGGGCGAGCCGTTCGCGGGCGATGTTGCGCTCCAGCAGGGTGGTGGACGCCTTCACGCCGACTCCGCTCGCGGGGTCCACCTCCGGCAGCCGGCCGTCGGCGGCCTTCAGACCGGCGAGCGCGGAGTCCATCGCCTCGTGCGCGGCGAACAGGCACGGGGTGCTGTAGATCGCCACGTCCACGCCGAGGTCGGACAGTTCACCGAGGGACAGGCGGGGCGACTTGCCGCCGGCGATCTGGTTGAACAGCAGCGGTTTGTCGCCGACGACCTCGCGGATGCGCTTGATGCACTCGACGCTGCGCACTCCGTCGACGAGGACCACGTCGGCGTCGGTCGCGGCCAGCTGCTCGGCGCGGCGCAGGATGTCGTGCTCGTCGGTGGCGTCCGTACGGGCGACGACGACCAGATCCCTGCGGGTCTGCAGGACCTTGTGCAGTTTCTCCAGGTACTCCTCGAGGGGCAGGACCTGCTTGCCGTCGGCGTGTCCGCAGCGGCGGGGCCGCTTCTGGTCTTCCAGGATCACGCCGGAGGCGCCGATGCGTTCGAGTCCCTCGACGACGTGACAGGCGACCTCGGGGTCGACGTAGCCGTCGTCGATGTCGACCAGCAGGTGATGGTGCGGGAACGCGCCGCGCAACCGCTGGACGAAGGCCACCATGTCGGGCCAGGCGATGAATCCGATGTCCGGCAGCCCGTAGTACGAGGCCGCGAACCCGAAGCCCGAGACGAACATCCCGTCGTAGTGCTTGGCCGCGATCGACGCCGAGTACATGTCGTACACGCCGATCAGCGGTGTGGTCCCGGGCCCGGCGATGCGCTCGCGCAGCTTCTTACCGTAAGTCAAGGTCCGGCTCCTCCTGTGGGTGGGTGACGCGGGGCGGGGTCGGCCGCGCGTCTCGACGCCCTTTGCCAAGACAAGAGCATCTCTAGATATGCCCATGACCTTCCACGTAGACGAGCTTTACTCACCCCGATGGCGGAACCGGTTCACCGCAGAAACGTCACTCGGCGAGCCGTCCCGTCCGAGTGGGGGCGCCGTCGAGGTGGGCCGGTAAGTCCGGGTCGCTATAGGCGCCGACGGCGTGTCCGAGGGCCGTGGAGAACCTGCGTCCGCCTCCGGAGCCCTGCCCGCGGCACCAGGCCGGCGGATGGCCGGCGCCCATCGCGGCGTTTTCGTACGACGCCTCGTCGGCGCACAGCGGCACCCGGGCCGGCGTCGAAGTCGTACCACTCGTCGGTGGCGTCCCAGGCGGCCGGCAGAGGGCGGGCCGTGGGATGGCCGGGATCCTCGACGGGGCCTCGGCCCGGCCGGTACGGGGCATGCCGTACGAAGGGGCGCGGAGGAGTTCGCCGTAGCACGGCCATCCGTACTCGGTGCAGGCGGCCGCGCGCACCCCGGCGAAGCCGCCGCCCGCGCCGACGTACTCGACGAGCCGCCAGCGACCGGCCGGGGTCAGCACGTCTCCGCTGGTGGAGCGGACGACCACGGCCGCGTAACCGTCCAGCGGCCGCTCCAGGCCGGCCGGGTCCTCGGTGTACTCGACGTCGACCCGGCCGAGCGCGCGGAGGGCGGCGCCTGCGCCGGGGAGGAAGTCGTGGCGGTCGTCGGTGGTGCGGGTGCGGACGAGGAGTCGCGCGGCCATGCGGCGGCCCTGTCGGGCGGGCGCCGCACCCCGAACGCGCCGAACCGGTTTGCCGTGCAGGGCGGATGACCGTAGCCTCCCCGCGATGAACGCCATCCCCCCGCTCCTGGACCACCTCGTCCTCGCCACGCCCGACCTGGCCGCGTCCGTCGCGGAGTTCGCACGGCGGACCGGGGTGACGCCCGTCCCCGGCGGAGTGCACCTCGGGCGCGGCACGCGCAACCATCTGGTGGGGCTGGGCGGCAGGAGCTATCTGGAGATCCTCGGCCCCGACCCGGAGCAGCCCGAGCCCGCCGGGCCGCGGCCGTTCGGTGTCGACCGGCTGACCGGCCCGCGCACGCTGACCTGGGCGATCAGCCCGCCCGACCTGGACGCGGCGATCGCTGCGGCCCGCGCGCGGGGTTACGATCCGGGTCCCGCGCAGCCGATGAGCCGCCGCACCCCGGACGGCACCGTGCTGCGGTGGCGGCTGACCGACGGCGACAGCGCGCACCCCTGCGGCCTTGTGCCGTTCCTCATCGACTGGGGCGAGTCCCCACACCCGGCCGCCTCGGGCCTGCCCGTCACCCCACTGCTGGAGGTGACCGGCACGCTGCCCGACCCGGAGGAGGTGCGCGGTCCGCTGGCGGCCCTGGGTGCCGGGCTGTCGCTCGCGGCGGGGCCGGCCGCGCTCTCCTTCACCGTGGACACACCGAACGGGCCGGTCACCTTCGCGTGAGCCAGGGACGGGCCGGTTCCGGCACGGTGGCCTGCGTCTGAACAGATCGACGGGCGAGGGAAACCCTTCCGCCACGCCCCCTCCCCCACCGCCTCCGGGCCGCGCCCGCCGGCGCCCTTCTTCGGACCGCAGCCACGAAAGGGGTGCGGCAGCCGGGAAGACGATGGAGCGCTCGGTATTTGAACACGTTCAACCACACCTCTAGGATCGGGCCGTCGCCGGCGCGCGAAGGAGGGGGCATGCGTCGCATGAGGAGAGGTCTCTGCCACGGCATGGGGCAGTTGGTGCGGTTCGGGGTGATCCAGGCCCGGTGCTGCGCCTTCGCCGGGGCGCTGCTCGCGGGCATCGCCGCCTCCCGGCTCCTGCCCCACCTGCCGGTGGCGCGATACGACCTGGTGCTGGCCTACGGCGTGCTGCTCACTCTCGTCGCCCGCAGGGCGGGCTGGGAGACCCGGCGGGACACCGCCGTGATCGCCGTGTGCCATGTGCTGGGGCTGCTGTTCGAACTGGTCAAGGTGCGCATGGGCTCGTGGAGTTACCCGGAGGACGCGCTCACCAAGATCGCCGGGGTGCCGCTGTACGGGGGCTTCATGTACGCGGCGGTCGCCAGTTACGTCTGCCGGGCCAGACGGCTGATGCGGCTGCGCTACACCCGGTACCGCGCCGCCGCCACGACACTGGTGGCCGCCGCCGTCTACGTCAACTTCTTCACCCACCACTGGGCGCCCGACCTGCGCTGGCCGCTCGCACTGGCCATGGCCGCCGCGACCGCCGGCACCTGGGTCGGCTTCAGCGTCGGCGCCCACCGCTACCGCATGCCGCTGGCCGTCTCCTTCGTGCTGATCGGGTTCTTCCTGTGGGTCGCCGAGAACGCCGCCACCTACGCCGGCGCCTGGAGCTACCCGCAGCAGCTCGCCGGCTGGCAGCCGGTGCCTCTGACCAAGTTCGGCGCCTGGTCGCTTCTGATCAGCGTGACGTTCGTGCTCGTCGAACACCTCGCCTCCACCGGACCGGGCCGCGGCGCCGGCCGCCCGGATCGGGGCCGCCGCGCGTCTGCGATGTCCGATTCCTTCAAGACCGGCTGACCCGCGTCTGCCTACGGTGGCCGTATGACCGCACGATTCACCGTGATCGGCGTGGTGGCCTCGGACCTCGCCGCCTCGCTCGCCTTCTACCGTCGCCTCGGCCTGGTCTTCCCCGCCGGGGCCGAGGAACAGCCGCACGTCGAGGCCGAGTTGCCCGGCGGGCTGATCCTCGCGCTGGACACCGAGGAGACCATCCGCTCCTTCCACCCCGGATGGCGGACACCCGCCGGCACAGGCCGGGTCTCGCTCGCCTTCCGATGCGACTCCCCTGCCGACGTCGACGCCCTGTACGAGGACCTGGTGGGCGCCGGGCACCACGGGGAGCTGAAGCCGTGGGACGCCTTCTGGGGGCAGCGGTACGCCACCGTGCACGACCCCGACGGCAACGGCGTCGACCTGTTCGCCCCGCTACCCACCCCCGCCGAGTAGCTCCCCGAGCGGCCTGCCCGTCAACCCCCTCACCTCACGCGCGAGATGCGGCTGGTCCGCATACCCGGCACGGATCGCCGTCTCGGCGTACGGCACCCCGGAGCGGGCCAGCGCCAGCGCCCGTCGCAGACGCAGGATACGGGCGAGGGTCTTGGGCCCGTACCCGAACGCGTCAAGGCAGCGGCGGTGCAACTGGCGCGCGCCGATGCCGAGTTCGGTGGCCGTCGCGGACACCGGGCGACCCTCGTCCAGGCACTCCACGAGCCGATGCAGCAGCGGGTCGGGGGCCGCCGCCCATACGGCCCGGTCCAGGGTGATGTCCTCCAGGGCCGTGGCCGCATCGGGTGCCGCTTCCACCCGGTCACGCAGGCGCCGGACCCGTGCGGCGGGCCACAGGTCGGCCAACTCCACCCGGCCATCGCGCAGTTCGTGCGCCGGTACGCCGAGCAGAGCGGGCGCCGTGCCGGGGGAGAAACGGATACCTGCCCAGGAACGGGCCGGGCCGTCGGGGACGTAGGGGCGGGTGTCCGGGCCGGCGACCAGCAGCCGGCCCTCGCTCCACATCAGGTCCATGCAGCCGTCGGGCAGCACGGGCCGGGCACCGGCCCCGGTCGGGGTGTTCGTCCACACGACCGCCCCGGTCAGCCGTGACACCCGCTCCGTGTACACGGCTGCCAGCCTACGTCGCCGCCGGTGCCGGTGCGCCCTCGCCGGCCGGATCGGGCGCCGGGCCGGGAACCGCTCCAGGTGGGGTACGTGCAGGTCAGGCGCGCCACCGACTCTGCTCGGGGGGTTTTCCGGCGGCAGGAGGTCCATGGACCGGTGCCGGTTCACCCGGGAAAGGGCGTCCAGGTCTGCGTACTCGTCGCGGGTGAGGACCAGCGGGGGGCCGAGCGGGTCCGGACGAGAGGCAGTCGTCCGGTCGCGGTATCTCGTCGGCGAGTGCCACGCACAGCCACGCACGGCGGAAGACGCGCTCCAGCTCGTCCATCTCGTGGGAGGTGTGGGCCCGGGGCAGCAGGGCTTGCCCCGCGGCGGGGGACGGTGCCGCGGTCCGGGCGATCTCCGCCACTGGACGCGGGCGAGCAGGGGCACCGTGTCGGTGGGCAGTGTGGCGGCGGCGAGCGTGCCCAGACCCCCGTCGCCCAGTTGCTCGGCGCCCCAGAGCAGGGTGAGGAGACGCAGTGCCCGACGATACTCGGCGCGGTCCTGCCAGATCCTGGCTCGCGCCCGCGCCGCCTGTCCGCGGTGCAGTCGCTGTCCCAGCTGGAAGGCCAGCGGTCTGCGGGTGAAACCGGTGCCGAGCACCCAGCCTCCGACCACGAGGGACAGCGCCGCGTCCTTGAACAGCAGCAGGCGGGGGCCGCCGCCGAGCTGGGACACCAGGGCGGCGGCGGCCAGCAGGACCGTGAAGAACAGGTCCACGCCGTCGATCCTGCGGTGCCGCACCGCACCGGACAGCAGACGCAGGGCCAGTGGCGCACTGCTCAGCAGCAGTGCCGGGCCCGGGCCGGTGCCGAGTGCTCGGGCCGCGTAGTAGACGACGAGGGGCAGGACGAGGTCGACGGCGAGCGGGAGCAGCGGGCCGTTCGCCGGGCCGCCCGGTCCATCGGCCCACCCAGGCCGCCCTTCGTCACCCGCTGCGTCCGTCGTGTCAGCCATGTCCTTCGCCTCCTCGCTCGGTGCCCGAGCCGAACCGGGCGGCGCGTCGCACGGCCGCGCCCGGCTGTCGTACCGCGGCCGGACGACGCCGGCCTGCGGAAAACGCTAGGCGGGGGGCGGGGACCGGCGGATCGGAGCACGGGTGGAGAAGCGGGTGTAAAGCGGGTGGAAAGCGGGTGGAATCGCCACGCCGCGTTCCGCACCGGTGCGCCGCACCCGGGGGTGGAGCCGGCCGCGGGAAGGCCCACTGCCGGGATCGCAGCGAGGTGAAGTGCGGCCGGCCCGGTCCGCGAGCCGTGGCAGGGAGATCCGTCATGGTCCGCAGAAGGTCAGTCCCGCCGACCGCAGGCACCCCGAGGCCGGCACGTCACTCGATTCCGTCAGGTCCGGCGCCCGCCGCTCCCCGCCCGGTGTTCCTGGGGGCTCACGCCGTACTCGCGTTTGAAGGCCGTGGAGAGAGCGAACGCGCTGCCGTAGCCGACCTGACGGGCGAGGGCGTCGAGGGTGAGGTCGGTGTCGCGCAGGCGGTCGGCGGCGAGGGCGAGCCGCCAGCCGGTCAGGTAGGTCATCGGGGGCTCGCCCACGAGGTCGGTGAAGCGGCGGGCGAGGGCCGCGCGGGACACACCGGCCTTGGCGGCGAGCGCGGCGACCGTCCACGGGTGCGCCGGGTCGTCCTGCAGCAGGCGCAGCGCGCGGCCCACGACCGGGTCGGCCAGGGCCCGGTACCAGGCGGGCGCCGCCGCCTCCGGGCGGGAGAACCACGCCCGCAGGGCACTGATCAGCAGAAGGTCCAGGAGGCGGTCCAGGACCACCTCCTGGCCCGGCTCGTCACGGACGATCTCCTGCGTCAGCAGCGGGGTGAGCGGGCAGGGCCACACCTCGGCGGGGAGGGTCAGCAGGGACGGCAGGGCGTCGAGCAGGCGGCCGCTGATCTCGCCGCGCATCAGGTAGGTGCCGATCAGCATCACCGTGCCCGCGTCGGGACGGTCGCCCCAGGTGCGCACGCCGAGGTCCATGGAGCCGTTCAGGGAGCTGCCGTCGGGGTAGCGGCACTCGCCGCCGGGCAGGATCAGCGCCTGCGGGGCGGTGTCCGGGGTGTCAGCGCAGGTGTACGGCTCGGGGCCGCGCGCGATCGCCAGGTCGCCCGGTCCCAGGCGTACCGGCCTGCCGCCGGCGTCCGGGGTGATCCAGCAGCTGCCGCGAGCCATGAGCATCACCGTCAGCGGCGCCTCGTCCTGCACACGCACGGCCCACGGCGGGTCGAAACACGCCCGGATCATGAAGGCGCCATGCGCGCGTGGGCCGTCCAGCAGGCCTGCGAGTGCGTCCATGGGGGCAGCGTAGACGCACGCTTATGGGGGGGAGTCGCTCGGCGATGTCCCCCCGCGCCACCGGGCGGTTGACTGGCCGACATGACGCAGAACGCACAGAACACGCAGGGCACAGAGGTGTCGACGGTGGTGGTGACCGGCGCGTCCGGTCCTACGGGGAGCCGGGTCGCGGCGGCCGCGCGGGCGGCCGGACTGACGGTACGGGAGGCCACGCGCGCGCGTGGCTTCGACTGGCGGGACAGGTCGACGTGGGAAGGGGTGCTGCGCGGCGCCGACGCGGCCTACCTGGTGTACCCCTCGGACGTGGGTGCGCCCGAAGCGGCCGAGGCGATCGGGCTCCTCGCCCGCGAGGCGGTGGCCATCGGGGTACGGCGGCTGGTGCTGCTGTCGGCCCGGGGTGAGGGGCAGGCCCGGCCGACGGAGGAGGCGCTCGCGGAGTCGGGTGCGGACTGGACGGTCGTACGGGCCGCGTGGTTCGCGCAGAACCTCAGTGAGGGCCCGCTGGTCGAGGAGGTGCGGGCCAGCGGGGAACTGGTCTTTCCGGGCGGCGCGGTGCGGGAGCCGTTCGTCGACCTCCGGGACGTCGCGGACGTGGTCACGGCCGTGCTCACCGCGGGCGAGCGGTACGCGGGGCGGACGCTGGAGGTGTCCGGGCCACGGCTGCTGAGTTTCGGCGAGGCGATCGCGGAGATCGCTGCGGCGGCGGGGCGGGAGCTGTCGTACCGGGCGGTGGCGCCCCGGGACTACGGTGAGCGGCTGGCCGGGTTCGGGGTGCCGCCGGAGGAGGTGGAGTACCTGGTCGAGCTGTTCGCGTCCTTGCTCGACGGGCGGAACGCCCACCTCTCGGACGGCGTGCGGCAGGTGCTCGGCCGTGCGCCGCGGGACTTCGGTGACTTCGCCCGGGAGGCCGCGGCGGCCGGGGCGTGGAAGGGCTGACGGAACGCCCGCGGCGGCCGGGCCCCGCCCCACCGCCCGCCCCGGTCAGGCCAACCGCCATCCGGTCATGCTCCCGGCATCCGACACGCGTCCCGGCGCCCCGCCACGCGCCCCGCCACCCGATCACGTGCCCCGGGGGCCGATCACGCCTCCCACCGCCCGGCCGCGTGCCCCGGCGCCCCACCACTCTCCGGCCGCCCGGTCACTTCTCCGGGTCTGCCGTGTCGTCCGTGCCGGTGCCGGTGTCGTGGGACCGGTGGGAGTGGTGCACGTTCTTCGCGTGGGTGCGCAGGCGGGCCGTCACATCCTCCGGGGGCAGGAAGCGGGACCAGCGCTCGGGGAACTCGGAGGGCATGTCGGGGTCGTCGGGATCGGCCTCGCGGGCGGCCGCGGCACGGGCGACGTACTCGGCGACCTGCGCCTCGCGCATCCGCTCGTTCGCCTCACGGGCGGCGGCCGTGGCGGCGGCGGGCCACACCCGGTCGATCGCCGCGTTCACCGCCGCGCCGACGAGCACGGCGAAGGCGGACACGCCGATCCACAGCAGGACGGCGACGGCGGCCGCCAGGGAGCCGTAGATGGTGGCGCCCTCGATGGTGCTGGTGAGGTAGATGCGCAGCAGGAAGCTGCCGAGGACCCACATGGCGAGGGCCACCAGGGCGCCGGGGACGTCCTCGATCCACGGGGAGCGGACCGGCACCGACACGTGGTACAGGGTCGTCAGGAAGGCGATGGACAGGACGATCACGACCGGCCAGTACAGGACTTGGACGACCGTCTCCGACCAGGGCACGATCCGCACCACCGCGTCCGGCCCCGCCACCATCAGCGGCAGGGCGACCGAGCCGATCAGCAGCGCCACGATGAACAGCAGGAAGGCCATGATGCGGGTCTTGACGATGCCCCGGACGCCGTCGAGGCCGTACATGACGGTGATGGTGTCGATGAAGACGTTCACCGCGCGCGAGCCCGACCACAGCGCGAACAGGAAGCCTATGGAGATGACGTCGGGCCGGCCGCCCTTCATCACGTCGTGCAGAATCGGCTGGGCGATCTCTTTCACGCCCTTGTCGGACAGCACCGTGCGGGAGGCCTCGAGGAGGTTGCTCTCCAGGCTGTGGATGGTGTCGGCGCCGGTCCAGTCGTCGACGTAGCCGAGCAGGCCGATGAGGCTCAGCAGCAGTGGCGGCACGGACAGCAGCGTGAAGAACGCCGCCTCGGCCGCCAGGCCCAGGATGCGGTACTCCATGCACGAGTTGACGGTGTCCTTGAGCAACAGCCAGGCGGTCCTGCGCTTGGAGACGTTCCGGTACAGGGCTCTGGCCCGGTGGAGCCGGCCGGCGGGCCGCTCGGGGATTTCACTTGCTGGCTGCACGTCCTAACGGTATCCGTCGTACCGGGCCGCCCTCACCTTCCGGGGTCGGACACCGGTTCGACCCCTCAGGATTCCGGGGCTGTGCCACTCTGGAGGCCATCACCGCCGCCGTCCCGGGTAGGTTCGCAATCATGGCAGGCACCTCCACCCACACCGTGACGAACCAGCCGCCGCCGCTGGCCGGACACGACGTCTTCACGGCCGATCGGGGCCTCGTCGAAGCGGTCGAGCGGTACACCGGCCCGGACGTACTGGACGAGGTACGCGCCGAGCTGTCCGCGCTCGGCCGGGCCGCCGCCTCCGCTCAGCTGCAGGAGTGGGCGGTGCAGGCGAACGAGCACCCGCCCCGGCTGCGCACCCACGACCGGTACGGTCACCGGATCGACGAGGTCGACTTCCACCCGGCCTGGCACCGGCTGCTCGGCAAGGGCGTCTCGGCGGGCCTGACCAGCGCCTGGGTCCGGCCGGCCGGACATGTGCGCCGGGCCGCCGGGTTCCTGATCTGGACCCAGGTCGAGGCGGGCAACTGCTGCCCGCTGTCGATGACGCACGCGGCCGTGCCCGCGCTGCGCGCCGACCCCGAACTCGCGGCCGAGTGGGAGCCGCGGCTGACGTCCACGGTCTACGACCGGGACTTGCGGCCGGCCGGGCAGAAGCCCGGGGCGATCTTCGGTATGGGCATGACCGAGAAGCAGGGCGGCAGCGACGTACGCGCGAACACCACCGAGGCGCGGCCGCTCGCCGAGGCGGGCACGTACGTACTGACCGGGCACAAATGGTTCTGCTCGGCGCCGATGTCGGACGCCTTCCTGGTGCTCGCACAGGCTCCGGGCGGGCTCACCTGCTTCCTGGTGCCGCGGGTGCTGGCGGACGGAACCCGCAACGTCTTCCGCATCCAGCGGCTGAAGGACAAGCTGGGCAACCGCTCCAACGCCTCCGCCGAGGTCGAGTTCGACGGCACCTGGGCGCGCCGGGTCGGCGAGGAGGGGCGGGGGGTGCGGACCATCATCGGGATGGTCGCGGCGACCCGGCTGGACTGCGCGCTCGGTTCGGCGGGCCTGATGCGGCAGGCGGTGGCGCAGGCGATCCACCACAGCAGTCACCGCGAGGCGTTCGGCGGCAAGCTGACCGACAAACCGCTGATGCGCAATGTGCTCGCCGATCTCGCGCTGGAGTCCGAGGCGGCGACCGCGCTCGCGCTACGGCTCGCCGCCGCCTGCGACGACGGCAGCGAGCAGGAACGCGCCTTCCTGCGGCTCGCGGTGCCGGCCGCGAAGTACTGGATCACCAAGCGGTGTGCGCCGGTGGCCGTCGAGGCCGCCGAGTGCCTGGGCGGCAACGGGTACGTCGAGGAGTCGGGGCTGCCCCGGCTGGTGCGCGAGTCGCCGCTGAACTCCATCTGGGAGGGCGCCGGAAACGTCCAGGCGCTGGACGTGCTCAGGGCGCTGCAGCGTGAGCCGGGGGCGCTGGACGCCTGCCTCACCGAGATCGGGCGGGCGCATGGCGCCGACCACCGCCTGGACAGGGCGGTGAAGGACCTGTTCACCGAACTCGCCGACTTGGACGGCATCGAGGGGCGGGCGCGGCGGCTGGCCGAGCGGCTGGCCCTGGTGTTGCAGGGCTCGCTGCTGGTGCGGCACGCGCCGCCGGAGGTCGCCGACGCGTTCTGCGCCTCCCGCCTGGGCGGCGACCACGGCGCGTCCTTCGGCACCCTGCCGGCGGGCCTGGACCTGGCGACGGTGGTGGAACGCGCCCGGCCGATTCCCTGAGACGTCCGCGATCCGGCCCTGGACGTCCGCGGTGGCACGAGACGCCCACTGATCCGCCCCTGGACATCCGCGATCCGGCACGAGACGCCCACTGATCCGGACTGAGACGTCCGCGCGGTCCGGCACAGGGTTCGATCCTGCCCGGGGGCGCGGGGAACCGCGCGCCCAGCCACTGCCCGGCCGGCAGACGCCTTCGCCACACCGGGCCGCGCCTCCCTGCCCCGGCGGCCGAACGCGGAGGGGGTGGTGCTGCGCCGACACGGCACCACCCCCGCCTTCTGGGCCCCGTTGGAGGCCGCGGGCGCCGCCCGTGGGCGGCGCCACGGTCAAGTCTCAGCCACCCCGCCGCGGTCCACCAGGGTTGCAGGGGGTTGCAACTTGTTGGCGCACGTGCGCGGAGTGTGTGCCTCCGGCCTGCCCGGAGCGGCAGTATGAGAGGCACAGTCGGACCGGAAACCGCCGCCCGGACGGCTTGACAAATGTGTTCGACGGCCTTTTCCGGGAGGACCCCTGTGGTGAACCCGCCCATGAACGTGGCGCGTCTGGCCGCCGTGGACGCGGCGCAGGCGGCTCGGGTGCTGAGCAAGGTGCGCGAGGCCACACTCGCCGGACAACGTGCACCGATCGAGCCCCGGCCGGTGATCGAGCAGTCCTGGGGACGGATGCTGCGCAGCGGGGTCGACCCCGACCACGACTTCAGATCGGGCCTGCTGTCCTGCGACGAAGTACGGCGCCGGCGCGAGGAGTCACCGCTGCGGCACGTCCTGCCGGTGCTGCGCGAAGGTCTGCTTTCGGTCGCGGACGTCGCCCAGCACATCATGGTCGTCGCGGACGCCGAGGGGCGCGTGCTGTGGCGGGAGGGATCGAGGCCGGTGCTGCGCAAGGCCGACGGTCTCGGTTTCCAACTCGGTGCGGACTGGCGGGAAGACGTCGTCGGCACCAACGGGGTGGGCACCCCGGCGGTCGTACGACGGCCCGTGCAGGTCTTCGCCGGTGAGCACTTCGTGCGCTCGCAGACCTCCTGGACCTGTACCGGCGCCCCGATCACCGACCCCAGGGACGGGAAGCTGATCGGCGTCGTGGACGTCAGCGGCCCGCTGGAGACGATGCATCCGGCGACCCTGGCATGGGTGGACTCGGTGGCCAAGCTGGCCGAGGCGCGGCTGCGGGAGCTGCATCTGGCCTCGCTGGAGCGGCTGCGGGCGGTGGCGGCGCCCGTGCTGGCCCGGCTGGGCGGGCGGGCGCTGGTGGTGGACCGGAACGGCTGGGTGGCGGCGGTGAGCGGGATGCCGTACGTGCGGCGGGTCGGGCTGCCCAAGTCGCTCTCGCCCGGCCGCCGATGGCTGCCCTCGCTCGGCACGTGCGCGGTGGAACCGCTGGCCGGGGGCTGGCTACTGCGGGCCGAGGACGAACCGCTCGCCACCGCCGCGACCCGGATCGTGCTGGACCTCGCCCGGCCGGGCCGCTGTGCGCTGACGGTAGAGACCTCTGCGGGCTCGTGGTCCCGGGAACTCAGCCCGCGGCATGCCGAGTTGCTGTTCCTGCTCACCGAACACCCGTCCGGGCGTGGTGCGGCGGGTCTCGCGGAGGACCTGTTCGACGATCCGTCCAGGACCGTCACCGTACGGGCAGAGATGTCCCGTATCAGGCGGTATCTTGGGGAACTTCTGCAACACCGGCCTTATCGTTTCCGTGAGGACGCGGAGGTCGAGGTGCTGCTTCCCGACGACCCTCGCGACCTGCTGTCCCGGTCGACGGCACCGGCGGTGGCACGCAGACGGACGGCTCCGGAGGGCGATCGACCGCCCCACCCGTGAAGCCGGACCGCGGTTCCATGAGCGTGTCTTTCGCGTATTTGCGGGGTCTTCGCCCTGCGCGGCCCGTTACTGCCGTAGCATCCCCTTCGGGCCTCCCCACCTGCTCCTCGGTCAACGTACGGACCACCGGGCGCAGTTGGCCCACTCGGGAGGAGACATGAAGCATCGCGGCAGACACCGCCGGCGCAGACGGGGCGCGGCGCTGCGCGCGGTCCTGGCCGGGACCGCGCTGGCGCTCACCGCGGCCGCCACCGTGATCAGCGCGTCCCAGGCCCACGTGACCGGGGACCCGGGCGCGCTCAGACCGCTCTCCTCCCCGGCGGACACCGGGCCGCTCCGGCTCCAGGAGCACCTGGTCCGGGCCCGCTCCCTGAACCGGCTCTCCGCCGCGATGGGCCGTCCGGTCGGCGTGGCCGCCGTACTGAAGCGCACCGACCGCGGCATGCGCGAGGGTGACGACTGCTCCGCCGACGACCGCGCCTCCCTGCCCGTCGCCCCCGCCGCCACCCGCGCCTACTGCTGGGACCCGGCCGACGCCGCGTCCACCGCCTGGCGGCCGGCCTCGGTGACCGCCTCCGGCGACACCGACGACGGCGTCCGGGGCAGGCACCGGGTCGTGCTCACCGGCTGGACCCACAGCACCACCGGCCGCCCCGCCGAGCGCGGCCTCGCCCGGGTCGCCCTCGTCGACGCCGACGACCCCGCCCACCTCACCTACCGCTGGGTGCTGCTGGTGGTGCCGGTCCAGGGCGGCCGGGACTACCGGGGGCTGACCTCAGGCATCTCCGGTATGGTCCGGCACCAGAACAAGCTGCTGGTCACCACGTCCACCGGCAGCGCCGACGCACTCTACGTCTACGATCTCGACCGCATCCAGCGCACCACGATCGACGGCCCCGCGATCGGCCGGGTGCGCGGCGGCTGGTCCGCCGACGGCTACCGGTATGTGATGCCCGCGGTCGGCTCGTACCGCTTCACCTCCGGCCGCTGTACGGCCTCCGGGCCGCCCTGTCCCGGCGCGCTGGCCCTCGACCGCGGCACGGCACCCGACAGCCTGGTCGCCGCGGAGTGGACCCCGCCCGGCAGCGACCGGACGGCCCGGCTGTGGCGGTACGCGTTCAGCACGGACCCGGCGCGCAGGGGGCTGCTCGCCACGGATTCCGCGGGGCGGGTGGACGCGGTGGAGGCCTACCGGACCCGGGCGGCCGGAATCCGGGGGGTGCTGCCGTACCGGCAGGCCGGCACGGATGAACCGTCCTGGTATGTGGGACATCTGCCCAGCTCGCGGGACGGTCACGGCAGCCTGTGGCGGCAGGACAGCAAGGGGGCACGGGCCGTCCACTGCGGCGCGGACGCCTCGCGCCGCTGCTGGGCACGGGCGGCGGGCTCACTCTCTTACCGGCGGGAGACGGGCGAGGTGTGGTCGCTGTCGGACCGGATGCTCTTCTCCCTGCCGCTGGCCGCGCTCGACCGGTCGCTGGAGTGACCCCCCGCCCGACCGCCCCCTCACGCACTCCCCGCCCGGCCGGGCGCCGAGGCGGGCCCGCCGACGGGCGGTGCGGTGCCGTGAGCGGCGTGACCTGGTCGATCGACAGATCGGCCGACGGGATGATTCCCTGGCCCGCATGAGCAGCGTCCCCGTCACCACCTGGTCCCTGGAGCAGACGTCACCGGCCGACCTCCTGCCCGCGGCCGCACCCGAGGGCGGCGTCCGGATCGTCCGCGCCGAGGTCCCCTCCCCCGAGTTCAGCCGCTTCCTGTACGCCTCGGTCGGCGGCGACATCCGGTGGACGGACCGGCTGGGCTGGACCTACGCCGAGTGGCAGGAGTACGTGGACCGGCCCGGCGTGGAGACCTGGGTGGCCTACGACCGGGGTACCCCCGCCGGTTACGTCGAGCTGGACCCGCAGGACGAGGGTGTGGTCGAGATCGCCTACTTCGGTCTGATCCCCGCCTTCCGCGGCCGGCGCATCGGCGGCCACCTGTTGTCGTACGGCACGGCCCGCGCCTGGGATCTGGCCGAGCGGTGGCCGGGGCGTGCGCCGACGAAGCGGGTGTGGCTGCACACATGCAGCAAGGACGGCGAGTTCGCGATGGACAACTACCAGCGGCGCGGCTTCAAGCTGTTCGACACCAAGGTGGAGCTGGAGCCGGATGTGGCGGCGCCGGGGCCGTGGCCCGGCGCATACCCCGCGTGATCCGCCGGGACAAGCCTTCCCGCGACGCATGTGAGCGACAACACCCTTGTTCCACATTTCGGGACAAGGGTGTCCGCATGTTGGATAAAGCTGGACTGTGTCCAGATCGCCATGACAGGCTTCCGCCATGCCTGGAACTGGAATTGCCTTGGTGAGTCGGCGGCACGTCGACCTCGGCCGCATGTCCAGCGCCATCTGTCCGGCCGGCTGACGCCCAGCACCGCCGATCTTCCCGTAGCTGATTTCCCCTCGCGCAATGACGCGCCACCATGCCCGCACGCGCACGTATGCGCAGGTCAGAGCCGCTTTCCGCCTGTCCCGAAGGACGTAGAACCATGGCCGCCACCCCACAGAACCCCGCCGCCTCCGCGCCCCGCCGCAAGGTGAGCCGTCACCGCGGTGAGGGTCAGTGGGCCGTGGGTCACTTCACTCCGCTCAACGGCAACGAGCAGTTCAAGAAGGACGATGACGGTCTCAATGTGCGGACACGCATTGAGACGGTCTATTCCAAGCGCGGCTTCGACTCGATCGACCCGAACGACCTGCGCGGCCGGATGCGCTGGTGGGGGCTGTACACCCAGCGCAAGCCCGGGATCGACGGCGGCAAGACCGCGATCCTGGAGCCGGAGGAGCTGGACGACGAGTACTTCATGCTGCGGGTGCGGATCGACGGCGGGGCGCTGACGACGCGGCAGCTGCGGGTGATCGGCGAGATCTCGCAGGAGTTCGCGCGCGGCACCGCGGACATCACCGACCGGCAGAACGTCCAGTACCACTGGATCCGGATCGAGGACGTGCCCGAGATCTGGGACCGGCTGGAGAGTGTGGGCCTGTCCACGGTCACCGCGTGCGGTGACACCCCGCGTGTGATGATCGGCTCCCCCGTGGCGGGCATCGCCGAGGACGAGATCATCGACGCCACGCCGGCGCTGGAGGAGATGAAGCGCCGCGTCCTGAACAACAAGGCGTACTCGAACCTCCCGCGGAAGTTCAAGACGGCCATCTCGGGCTCACCGCTGCTGGACGTCGTGCACGAGATCAACGACGTCGCGTTCGTCGGCGTGCGGCACCCCGAGCACGGTCCGGGCTTCGACGTGTGGGTCGGCGGCGGTCTGTCCACCAACCCCAAGTTGGGCGTGCGGCTCGGCGCCTGGGTGCCGATCGACGAGGTCCCGGACGTCTACGAGGGCGTCATCTCGATCTTCCGCGACTACGGCTACCGGCGGCTGCGCAACCGCGCCCGGCTGAAGTTCCTCGTCGCCGACTGGGGCGCGGAGAAGTTCCGGCAGGTGCTGGAGGACGAGTATCTGAAGCACAAGCTGGTCGACGGGCCGGCTCCCGAGCAGCCGGTGCAGCAGTGGCGCGACCACATCGGTGTGCACCGGCAGCAGGACGGCCGCTTCTACGTCGGGTTCGCCCCGCGGGTCGGCCGCGTGGACGGCGCCACACTGACGAAGATCGCCGACCTCGCGGAGGCACACGGCTCGGGCCGGGTCCGCACCACCGTCGAGCAGAAGATGATCGTCCTCGACGTCGAGCAGGACAGGGTCGAGTCGCTGGTCGAGGGCCTGGAGGCGCTGGATCTCACCGCCCGGCCGTCCTCCTTCCGGCGCGGCACCATGGCCTGCACCGGCATCGAGTTCTGCAAGCTCGCCATCGTCGAGACCAAGCAGCGCGGTTCGCAGCTGATCGACGAACTGGAGCGCCGCCTGCCGGACTTCGACGAGCCGATCACCATCAACCTCAACGGCTGCCCGAACGCCTGCGCCCGTATCCAGGTCGCGGACATCGGCCTCAAGGGCCAGCTGGTCCTCGATGACCGGGGCGAGCAGGTCGAGGGCTACCAGGTGCACCTGGGCGGCGCCCTCGGCCTGGCGGCGGGCTTCGGCCGCAAGGTGCGCGGGCTGAAGGTCACCGCGGAGGAACTGCCCGACTACGTCGAGCGGGTCCTGAAGCGGTTCCAGGCCGAGCGCGAGGACGGCGAGCGGTTCGCCACGTGGGTTGCGCGAGCCTCTGAGGAGGCGCTGTCGTGAGCGAGCGGGCCGCACCGTTCCACTGCCCCTACTGCGGTGACGAGGACCTGCGTCCGCACGAGCAGGGCCACGGCGCCTGGGAATGCGGGTCATGCAACCGCGCATTCCAGCTGAAGTTCCTCGGGCTGCTCGCCCGGGGCCTTCAGCGAGCCGACAACGGAGGGGACGATCGCATATGACGACGGCTCAGGAAGAGCGTACGGCCGAGGAGTTGAAGGCGCTCGCCGAGCAGGCGGGCCGCGATCTGGAGGACGCCTCCGCCCTGGAGATCCTCCAGTGGGCGGTGGACACCTTCGGCAAGAGGTTCTGCGTGACCTCCTCCATGGAGGACGCCGTGGTCGCCCACCTCGCCTCCCGCGTGCTCAAGGGCGTCGACGTGGTCTTCCTCGACACCGGCTACCACTTCCCGGAGACCATCGGCACCCGGGACGCCGTCGAGGCCGTGATGGACGTCAACGTCATCACCCTCACACCGAGGCAGACGGTCGCCGAGCAGGACGCCCAGTACGGCGCGAAGCTGCACGACCGCGACCCGGACCTGTGCTGCAAGCTGCGCAAGGTCCAGCCCCTGGAAGAGGGCCTGAAGGGCTACCGGGCGTGGGCGACGGGCCTGCGCCGCGACGAGTCCCCGACCCGGGCGAACACCCCGGTCGTCGGCTGGGACGAGAAGCGGCAGAAGGTCAAGGTCTCCCCGATCGCCCGCTGGAGCCAGGACGACGTGGACGCGTACATCGCCGAACACGGCGTGCTCACCAACCCGCTGCTGATGGACGGTTACCCGTCCATCGGCTGCGCCCCGTGCACCCGGAGGGTTCTGGAGGGCGAGGACGCGCGTGCCGGCCGCTGGGCGGGCCGCGCCAAGACCGAGTGCGGGCTGCACGGATGACGAACGACTCGAATCAGGAGAACCACGTGACGACCGGAGCCACCGTCTGGCTCACGGGTCTGCCGAGCGCCGGCAAGACCACCATCGCGTACGAGCTGGCCGGCCGGCTGCGTGCCGAGGGCCACCGTGTCGAGGTGCTCGACGGCGACGAGATCCGCGAGTTCATCTCGGCGGGCCTCGGCTTTTCCCGGGAGGACCGGCACACCAACGTGCAGCGCATCGGCTTCGTCGCCGAACTGCTCGCCCGTAACGGTGTCAAGGCGCTGGTCCCGGTGATCGCGCCGTACACGGACAGCCGGGACGCGGTGCGCAAGCGGCACGAGGAGAACGGGACGCCGTACCTGGAGATCCACGTGGCGACCCCGGTCGAGGTGTGCAGCGAACGCGATGTGAAGGGCCTGTACGCCAAGCAGGCCTCGGGCGAACTGTCCGGGCTCACGGGGGTCGACGACCCGTACGAGGAGCCGGAGGCGCCCGATCTGCGGATCGAATCGCAGCACCAGACGGTTCAGGAGTCCGCCGCGTCCGTGCACGCACTGCTGAGCGAGAGGGGACTGGCATGACCACGATCGTCAAGGTCGAGGAGGGCACGGACAGCCCGTACGCGCTCTCGCACCTGGACGCGCTGGAGTCCGAGGCGGTGCACATCTTCCGCGAGGTTGCGGGCGAGTTCGAGAACCCGGTGATCCTGTTCTCCGGTGGCAAGGACTCCATCGTCATGCTGCATCTCGCGCTGAAGGCCTTCGCCCCGGCCGCGATCCCCTTCTCCCTGCTCCATGTGGACACGGGACACAACTTCCCCGAAGTACTGGAGTACCGGGACCGTGTGGTGGCCGCACATGGGTTGCGCCTCCATGTGGCCTCCGTCCAGGACTACATCGACCGGGGTGTGCTCAAGGAACGTCCCGACGGCACCCGCAACCCGCTCCAGACCCTCCCGCTGACGGAGAAGATCCAGAGCGAGAAGTTCGACGCCGTCTTCGGCGGCGGACGCCGCGACGAGGAGAAGGCCCGCGCCAAGGAACGCGTCTTCTCCCTGCGCGACGAGTTCTCCCAGTGGGACCCGCGCCGTCAGCGCCCCGAGCTGTGGAACCTCTACAACGGCCGCCACGCCCCCGGCGAGCACGTCCGCGTCTTCCCGCTGTCCAACTGGACCGAGCTGGACGTGTGGCAGTACATCGCCCGTGAGGGCATCGAGCTGCCGGAGATCTACTTCGCGCACGAGCGTGAGGTGTTCCAGCGGGGCGGCATGTGGCTGACCGCCGGTGAGTGGGGCGGTCCGAAGGACAGCGAGACCGTCGTCAAGCGCCTGGTCCGCTACCGCACCGTCGGTGACATGTCCTGCACGGGTGCCGTCGACTCCGACGCGACCACGCTGGACGCGGTGATCGCCGAGATCGCCGCATCCCGGCTCACCGAACGGGGCGCGACCCGCGCCGACGACAAGCTCTCCGAGGCCGCGATGGAAGACCGCAAGCGCGAGGGGTACTTCTAAGCATGACCACGACGACGACCGAGGCACTCTCGGCCACCACCCTGCTGCGGTTCGCCACCGCCGGCTCCGTCGACGACGGCAAGTCCACCCTCGTCGGGCGGCTGCTGCACGACTCCAAGTCGATCCTCACCGACCAGCTGGAGGCGGTGGAGCGCGCCTCGGCGAGCCGTGGGCAGGAGGGCCCGGACCTCGCACTGCTCACCGACGGCCTGCGCGCCGAGCGCGAGCAGGGCATCACCATCGACGTGGCCTACCGCTACTTCGCCACGCCCCGCCGCCGGTTCATCCTGGCCGACACGCCCGGACACGTGCAGTACACCCGCAACATGGTGACGGGTGCGTCCACGGCCGAGCTGACGGTGATCCTGGTGGACGCCCGCAACGGCGTGGTCGAGCAGACCCGCCGGCACGCGGCCATCGCCGCCCTGCTCCGCGTCCCGCACGTCGTCCTCGCCGTCAACAAGATGGACCTCGTCCGGTACGAGGAGAAGGTGTTCGCCGCGATCGCGGAGGAGTTCACGGCGTACGCGACCGAGCTGGGCGTCCCCGAGGTCACCGCGATCCCGATCTCGGCGCTCGCCGGTGACAACGTGGTGGAGCCCTCCGCGAACATGGACTGGTACGGCGGCCCGACCGTGCTGGAGCACCTGGAGACCGTGCCGGTCAGCCACGACCTGGCGCACTGCCACGCCCGCCTGCCCGTGCAGTACGTCATCCGGCCGCAGACCACCGAGCACCCGGACTACCGGGGCTACGCGGGCCAGATCGCGGCCGGCACCTTCCGGGTCGGCGAGGAGGTCACGGTCCTGCCGTCCGGGCGGACCACGAGGATCTCCGGCATCGACCTGCTCGGCGAGCCGGTCGACGTGGCGTGGACGACGCAGTCGGTGACGGTCCTGCTGGAGGACGACATCGACGTCTCGCGCGGCGACCTGATCGTACCGACGAAGGACGCGCCGGCCACCACCCAGGACGTGGAGGCGACCGTCTGCCACGTCGCCGACGCGCCGCTCACCGTCGGCCACCGGGTGCTGCTCAAGCACGGCACCCGCACGGTCAAGGCGATCGTCAAGGACATCCCGTCCCGGCTCACGCTCGACGACCTGTCCCTGCACCCGCACCCGGGACAGCTCATCGCCAACGACATCGGCCGCGTGAAGATCCGTACCGCCGAGCCGCTGCCGGTCGACGCCTACTCCGACTCGCGGCGCACCGGCTCGTTCATCCTGATCGATCCGAACGACGGCACCACGCTCACCGCGGGCATGGTCGGCGAGTCGTTCGCGTCCCCCGAGCCGGTCACCGACGCGTCCGAGGAAGACGGTTGGGACTTCTGAGCATGCAGACGACCGATTTCTACTCGATGTTCGCGAAGGAGGGCGGCCGCGTCGGCAGCGGCGCCCTCGGCAGCGGGCAGGGCGGGGTGGCGCGATGTGTGCGTTGACGTACGCGCACCGCTTGCGCGCCCTCACCCCCCACCGCCGTGAACGAAGACCTGCCGACTTCCCGGCCACGACCTGAGAGACCGTGACCGCCGGGCCAACGAGAGGAAAGCCTCCCGTGCCTGCCAACCGCTCCACACTCCTTCGCCGCGGGATGACCGCGCTCGCCGCACTTCCCCTGCTCGCGCTCGCCGCCTGCGGTTACGGCTCCGAGGCCAAGGACGACAACACCGCCAAGGTCGCCGCCGGGGCCAAGAAGATCGACGGGCTCGGCTCCGTCAAGATCGGCTACTTCGGCAATCTGACCCACGCCACCGCGCTGGTCGGCAAACAGAAGGGCTTCTTCCAGAAGGAGCTGGGCGCCACTCACGCCGATTACCAGTTGTTCAATGCCGGTCCGTCCGAGATCGAGGCGATCAACTCGGGCTCGATCGACATCGGCTGGATCGGCCCGTCCCCGGCGATCAACGGCTACACCAAGTCCGACGGCAGGAGCCTGCGCATCATCGGCGGTTCGGCGTCGGGCGGTGTGAAGCTTGTCGTCAACCCGAAGAAGATCAAGTCCCTGAAGGACGTCGAGGGCAAGAAGATCGCGACGCCGCAGCTCGGCAACACGCAGGACGTGGCGTTCCTCAACTGGGTGGCCGAGCAGGGCTGGAGGGTCGACGCGCAGAGCGGCAGGGGTGATGTGTCGGTCGTCCGCACCGACAACAAGGTGACCCCGGACGCGTTCAAGGCCGGTTCCGTCGACGGTGCCTGGGTGCCGGAGCCGACCGCGTCGAAGCTGGTCGCCGAGGGCGGCAAGGTGCTGCTGGACGAGGCGTCGCTGTGGCCGGACAAGAAGTTCGTGATCACGAACATCATCGTGCGGCAGGCGTTCCTCAAGGAGCACCCGAAGGCGGTCGAGGCCGTCCTGAGGGCCTCGGCCGAGGCCAACAAGTGGATCAACGCCAACCCGGACGAGGCGAAGGCCGCCGCGAACAAGCAGCTGGAGTCGGACTCCGGCAAAGCGCTGCCGGCCGACGTCCTGGACCCGGCGTGGAAGTCCATCCAGTTCACCGACGACCCACTGGCCGCCACCCTCAGCACCGAGGCGGAGCACGCGGTCAAGGCCGGCCTGCTGGAGGAGCCGAAGCTGGAGGGCATCTATGACCTCACCCTCCTGAACAAGGTCCGCAAGGCCGAGGGCGAGGCCGCCGTCGACGACGCCGGCCTCGGCGTCAAGTAACCCGTAGCCGATGAGTTCCCAGGAGGTGACGACCATGGCCACGACCTTCGCCAAGGCGGCCGAGTCCGTGGAGCAGGCGGCGCGTATCGAGCACGTCTCGAAGTCGTTCGCGGGACCGGGGGGGCAGCAACTCGTGCTGGACGACATCAGCCTCGATGTCGCGCCGGGTGAGTTCGTCACCCTCCTGGGGGCCTCGGGCTGCGGGAAGTCGACCCTGCTGAACCTGGTGGCGGGTCTCGACCAGCCCTCCGCGGGCAGCATCACGACCGACGGGCGTCCGGCTCTGATGTTCCAGGAGCACGCCCTGTTCCCGTGGTTGACCGCGGGCAAGAACATCGAACTCGCCCTCAGGCTCCAGGGGGTTCCGAAGAACGAGCGGCGCGGCAAGGCCGAGGAACTGCTCGAACTCGTCCGGCTGCAGGGCTCGTACGGCAAGCGGGTGCACGAGCTGTCCGGCGGTATGCGGCAGCGCGTGGCCATGGCCCGCGCGCTCGCCCAGGACAGCCAGCTGCTGCTCATGGACGAGCCGTTCGCGGCGCTGGACGCGATCACCCGCGACCTGCTGCACGACGAACTGACCCGCATCTGGGAGGAGACGGGCCTGTCCGTCCTGTTCGTCACGCACAACGTGCGCGAGGCGGTGCGGCTGGCCCAGCGGGTCGTGCTGCTGTCGTCCCGCCCGGGCCGGGTGGCCCGCGAGTGGCAGGTGGACATCCCGCAGCCACGACGCATCGAGGACGCGCCGGTCGCCGAACTGTCCCTCGAGATCACCGAAGTCCTGCGTGGGGAGATCCGCCGTCATGGCCAGCACTGACACGACGAAGGCCGTCCTGCAGGACGCCGCGAGCGTCGAGGCGGGCCTGGATGCCCTGGAGGCCGGTGTCGTCGGCCGGACGCCGTTCCGGCAGGTCTTCACCGGCAAGATCCTGCCGCCGATCGTCGCCACCGCGGTGGTGCTGGTGCTGTGGCAGGCGCTGATCTCGTTCAAGATCGTCGACGACCCGACGAAGCTGCCCTCCCCCGCCGACGTGGGCGACGAGTTCAAGGACGCCTGGCTGGAAGGCAAGCTGCTCGGCTACATCTGGACCAGCGTCTCGCGCGGTCTGCTGGGCTTCCTGTTCGCGCTGGCCATCGGCACCCCGCTGGGCCTGCTGGTGGCCCGGGTGAAGTTCTTGCGTGCGGCCATCGGCCCGGTGCTGTCCGGTCTGCAGTCGCTGCCGTCGGTGGCGTGGGTGCCGCCGGCCGTGATCTGGCTGGGCCTGGACAACAAGATGATGTACGCGGTGATCCTGCTCGGCGCCGTGCCGTCCATCGCCAACGGCCTGGTCTCCGGCATCGACCAGGTGCCGCCGCTGTTCCTGCGGGCGGGCCGCACGATGGGCGCGACGGGTCTGAGGGGCGCCTGGCACATCGTCCTGCCGGCCGCGCTGCCCGGCTATCTGGCGGGTCTGAAGCAGGGCTGGGCCTTCTCCTGGCGCTCGCTGATGGCGGCCGAGATCATCGCCTCCTCCCCCGACCTGGGCATCGGTCTGGGCGCCCTGCTGGAGAACGGCCGCAACGCCAGCTCCATGTCCATGGTCTTCGAAGCGATCTTCCTGATCCTTTTCGTCGGCATCGCCATCGACCTGCTGATCTTCAGTCCGCTGGAGCGGTGGGTGCTGCGCAGCCGCGGCCTGCTGGTGAAGAGCTGACGTCCATGCACAGCAAGCCCGTCCTCCTCGTCATCGCCCACGGCAGCCGCGATCCGCGGCACGCCGCGACCGTGCACGCCCTCGTGGAGCGGGTACGGTCGCTGCGGCCGGGCCTGCGCGTGGAGACAGGCTTCCTGGACTTCAACGTCCCGTCGGTGCCGGGGGCGTTGGAGTCGTTGGCGGCGGATGGCGTACGGGACGTCGTCACCCTGCCGCTGCTGCTGACCCGCGCGTTCCACGCCAAGGCCGACATTCCCGCCGTGCTGCGGGAGGCGCCGGCGCGGCTGCGGGTCCGGCAGGCGGGGGTGCTCGGCCCGTCCCCGCTGCTGCTGTCGGCGCTGGAACGGCGCTTGTACCAGGCGGGGTTGACGCCCGCCGACAAGTCCTCGACCGGGGTCGTGCTGGCCTCGGCGGGGTCCACCGACCCGGAGGCGATCGCAGTGATCGCCGACATCGCGCGGGAGTGGTGGCACACCGGTTGGTGTGCCGTGCGGCCTGCGTTCGCCTCCGCTGGCTCTCCCGCGGGGTTCCCCCGTACCGAGGACGCCGTACGGGAACTGCGTGCCCTCGGTTGTGAGCGGGTCGCCGTCGCGCCGTACGTCCTGGCCCCCGGCTTCCTGCCGGACCGTATCGCGCGGGGCGCGGCCGGGGCGGACGTGCTGGCGGACGTGCTGGGTCCGGCCCCGGAGGTGGCGCGGGTGCTGCTGGGACGCTACGACGCCGCCGTCCGGCCGGCCCTCGCGGCCCTCGGCGCCTGACGAGGGCCGTCGCGCCCGTGCCGGCTCGGGCCGGTCACAGGTCGAGGGCGTACGTGAGCTGCTGGGTGAAGGTGAGGCTGCCGGTGCCGGCCGCCGCCCTGATGGCGATGTTCTCCAGCGCGGAACGGATCCGGCCCCGGTTGGGCGGCAGGCCGTCCTCGGCGGACAACGCCAGCTCGCGCTGGATGATCTCGCCCTGGCCGACCAGCTCGGGGTACTCGGCGCGCAGCGTCTCGGTGAGCCGGTCGGCGATGTCCATCAGCGTCTCCAGGTCCAGGGCGCGGTTGCCCGTGCGGGCCCGGCCGTGGTCGCCGAAGCCGACCGGCCCGTTGACATTTCCGGAGTGGTACGTGCTCATGTGCTGTCCTCGCTTCTGGCCCTCAGGGCGCTGGGGGGTCCTGAGCGGCTGTCGGGGTCTGGGTGCTCTGCGGCTTCGGTGCGGGCGCGTCCGGGGGCGGTGACGTTACCGATGCCGGCGGTCCGCTCACGGATGGCCTGCAGGCGTTGTCGTGGGGGTGACGTCGGGTGGACCGCGGTCGGGGCCCTTTCGTGGGCCCGATGCCGTGGACGGCCGGGTTGGCGCCCAGTAGGCCGAAAATCGCCACCGTCCGGGTGACCGGTGTGCGTTGCCCGGGCGCTGGATGCCACCGGGGAAGCTGAGCGGTGCGCCCGTGTGAAGGCCATGGCCTGCCCGTCTCCCTCATCCGTCCCGCTGCGGCCGTTCCGCGCGCTTCAGCCTAGGAACAGCGTGCGGGATTTTCGCGGAGTTCGGCGAGCCGGGCCATCCGGGAGCGGGTACGTGGTAACGGCCCCCACGCTCCGGCGTTCCCCTGTGACGTCGGACCGCGGGGGCTCTTCGTTCTGCGCCGGTCACGGCCCGCGTGTCACACGTGCGGCGAGAACTCCGCGCCGGAGGGACACTTATCGGCCAACCCGTCCTCCGATCAGTCGAAGCGGAGGCCGCGGGTGCGGGTGCGCTTGAGTTCGAAGAAGTCGGGGTGCCTGGCCAACACCCGCACGCTGTCGAAGAGTTCTGCCGCCTCGGTGCCACGCGGAACGGCACGCAGCACCGGCCCGAACCACACCGTGCCGTCGACGTGGAGGGTGGGTGTGCCCACGTAGCCGCCCGACTCCGGCTCGGCCCAGGCCGTGTGGCTGCGGCGCACCGCGTCGTCGTACGCGGGGTCGTGGGCGGCGGCCGCCAGGCCGGCGGACAGGCCCAGCTCGGCCAGCGCCTCGGTGACCACCAGGTCGAAGTCCTTGATCCCGTTCTCGTGGATCCGGCTCCCGAAAGCGGTGTACAGGTCGCGCAGCACCTTCTCGCCGTGCAGTTCCGCGGCGGCCGCGGCCACCCGCACCGGCCCGATCGAGCGGTCGACCAAGTCCCGGTACCAGTCGGGGAGTTCATTGCCGACGTTGTGCAGGTACAGGCTCATCACATGGAACCGCAGGTCGAGCGGGCGCAGCCGCTCGACCTCCAGCAGCCAGCGGGAGGTGATCCAGGCGAAGGGGCAGGCCGGGTCGAAGGAGAAGTCGACCCGGGTCGGGGCGGGACGGGGGGAGGTGCGGCTGAGGCTGTGCGTCATGGCGGCGACGCTAGTCCGGCGATGGCGCAGAGTCCCGGCCCATTCTCCGACCCTTTCCATGCCCCATTCCATGGGCTGATCCCGCTCGGCGGCCGGCGCCCACGACCCCGATCTCCGTCTCGCGCAGGCGGTCCGGCTCCGCCACGACGTCGATCCGGGTGATCAGGTTGTCTGTGCCGAAGGTGAAGGCCAGGACCAGGCGTGGGCGACCGTGCGGCGCCATGACCAGGCCGATCCGGCCGTCGAGCAGGGCGGTCCCGGTGAACCGGGCGCGGGCCATGGCGGCCATCGCCCCGCGGGCGACGGGCCCGGCGCCCTGGACGGTGATCGGTTCGGGTGTGGGCACGACCAGCGCGTCGGCGTGCAGCACGACGTCCGGGTCCAGCAGGGCGACCAGGGCCGTGAAGTCACCGCCGCGGGTCGCGGCCAGGAACGCCTCGACGGCCGCACGACGGCGCCCGGCGTCGGCGGCGGCCACGGGCGGGCGGCCCTGCACCCGGCGTCGGGCGCGGCTGGCCAGTTGCCGGGTGGCGGCCGGGGCCTTCCCGATCAGCGGGGCGATCTCGTCGAAGGGCACCGCGAACATGTCGTGCAGCACGAAGGCGACCCGCTCGGCCGGGCCCAGGGTGTCGAGGACGACCAGCAGCGCGACGCCGACCTCGTCGGCGAGCAGGGCCTCGCGTACGGGGTCGCCGGCCTCGGGGTCCGCGGCCCGTGGCTCGTCCGCGCTGTCGTAGGCGTCGAAGAACTCCTCGCGCCGGTTGCGGCGGGCCCGCAGCAGGTTCAGGCAGACCCGGGTGACCACGGTGGTCAGCCAGCCGGTGAGGTTCTCGACCGCCTCGATGTCGGCCTGCCGGGCCCGCAGCCAGGCCTCCTGCAGGGCGTCGTCGGCCTCGGCGGCCGAGCCGAGCAGCCGGTACGCCACGGCCATGAGGTGGGTCCGGTCCGTCTCGAACCGCTCGGCCAGCCGCCGGCCGGCATCCCCCGTGAAGTCGTCCACCGTTCCCCCGTCCCCTTCGTACGCGCGTCGGCCGCGAGCGGCCCGGCACCGGGCCGTATCAACCGCCTTGTGGTGCGGCCTTGCCGGCCATGGCGACCGGCTCCGCGACCGGCAGGGATTCGACCGCCCGGCGCTGCGGGCCCCGCGCTCAGATCGTCTCGCACACGGCCGGATCCGGTCCGCGGACCGTCACGCTCCCGGAGCCGTCAGCTCGACCAGCTTGAGCACGGTGTTCCAGTTCCGGGTCGTGGCGATCAGCCCCTTGGTGATCCGGGGGCGGGCCAGCACCTCGGCGAGCCTGGAGCGGCCGAGGCCGTCCGGGGCGTACAGGTACAGGCAGCGGTCGCCGAGCCGGAACTCCTCGGGGAGGTGGGCGGCCGGGTCGATCCGAGCGAAACGGTCCGGGGTGACGGGTAGGGAGAAGTACGTGACGTGCAGTTGCTTGGGCTCCAGGCCGGTGGCCGGGAAGGGGCAGGCCTCGGCGACCGCCTTCAGATAGGGGTGGTCGCGCACGAGCACGTCGACCGGGAACCCGAAGCGTTCCTCGATCGCCCGGGTCAGCTCCGCCGCCAGGGACTCGGCGTCGCCCCGGTCGGCGGTGAAGACGGCCTGACCGCTCTGCAGATGGGTACGGACGCCGGTGTGGCCGAGGCCGGTGATGAGCGCGCGCAGATCGGCCATGGGGAGCTTCTTGCCGCCGCCGACGTTGATTCCGCGCAGCAGCGCCGCATAGGTCGTCATCCGGCCAGCCTAGAGCGGTCGTCGTGCCCCGTGGGGGTGGGCACGACGACCGCGCCCGGCGTGCGCCGGGTTGCGCGAAACTCTGGCCGATCAGCCGGGCGCGGATCAACTCCTACACGCAGCTGTGACTTGTTCAACAAGCTTTCGTCGTCACAAAGTGGATCTCTGTCGGCGGACCGGACACGGGTATCCCTGAGGCGCGTCCCGGAGAACCACCGATAGATGTAAGGGGCCGTCGTCCTCCCCAGCGGTGACCCGGGCCCGCCGTACTTCACCGGGCAGCACGACGAGACGTCGTCATCGGGCCCATAGCGTCGAAGCGGAGCAAGCGAAGACGTGGCGGCAGGGGGCCGTCACCGCACACGAGGGGGCATACCCGTCATGGGGAACACAGAGGTGCGGGGGCTGGCCGCCCGCGCCGGCGGCTGGAGCGCCCGGCACCGCTGGGCGGCCGTCGGCATATGGGTGCTGTTCGTCGTTCTGGCGATGGGGCTGGGCTCGGCGGCGGGCCGGGTCGACGTGGAGGAGAGCGACCAGCTCAAGGGCGAGACCCACACCGCGGCACGGATCATCGACGACGCGGGGATCGAGGAGCCGGCCGGAGAGACCGTCCTGATCCAGTCAAAGAGCGGCGCCGTCAAGGCCACGAGCGGCGAGTTCCGGGCCGCCGTCGCCGATGTCGTCAAGGCCGTCGACGGCACCGGGAAGGTCACCGACGTGACCTCGCCGTACGACACACACACCATCTCCCGAGACGGCCGCAGCGCGTTGGTGCAGTTCGACGTGCGCGGCGACGCGGAGACGGCCGCCGACCGGATCGAGCCGGTGCTGGACGCCGTCGCCGCGGTGCAGAAGGAGCACGGCTCGCTGCGGATCGAGGAGATCGGCGGCGCCAGCATGCAGAAGCAGTACAAGGACGCCTTCGGGAACGACTTCCAGAAGGCCGAGTACTCGGCCGTGCCGGTGGCCCTCGGCATCCTGCTGATCGCCTTCGGGGCGCTGGTGGCGGCGCTGCTGCCGGTGGCCCTCGCGATCACCGCCATCATGGCGACGATGGGCCTGATGGGTATCGTCAGCCATCTCCAGCCGATGAGCGACACCGCCAACTCCGTGATGCTGCTGGTCGGTATGGCCGTCGGCGTCGACTACTGCCTGTTCTACCTGCGCCGTGAGCGGGAGGAGCGGGCCGCCGGGCGGGACGCGAGCACCGCGCTCAGGATCGCCGCCGCCACCAGTGGCCGGGCGATCGTCGTCTCCGGCGTCACCGTGTGTGTCGCGATGGCGGGCATGCTGTTCACCGGGCTCGCCGAGTTCGAGGCGATGGGCCTGGCCTCCCTGATGGTGGTGGCGGTCGCCATGGTCGGGTCGGTGACGGTACTGCCCGCACTGCTGTCGCTGCTCGGCGAGCGGGTCGAGAAGGGCCGGTTGCCGTTCCTGCGGCGCCGGCGACGGCAGCACGGCACCGATGGCGGGAGCCGGTTCTGGACGGCCGTGCTGCGGGGCGTGCTGGCCAAGCCGCTGGTCTCCGTCCTCGTCGCGGCCGGCGTACTGCTGGCGATCGCCGCGCCCGCGCTCGGCATGAAGACCCAGCAGCTCACCCTGGACCAGGAGTTCGGCGACTCGCTGCCGATCGTGCAGACCTACAACCGCATCAACGACGCCTTCCCGGGCGGCAGCGAACCGGCCCAGGTCGTCGTCAAGGCCAAGGACATCAACGCCCCCGCAGTGCGCCAGGCACTGGCCGACTTCAAGAAGGAGGCGATCGCCTCGGGCGCCTCGCGCGGTCCGGTCGACATCAGACTGCACGACGCGCAGAACGTGGCCCTGGTGTCCGTGCCGCTGGTCGGCGGCTCCGACATGGACAAGGCGACGGAGAGTCTCGAGAAGCTGCGCGACGAGGTGCGACCCGCCACGCTCGGCAAGGTCGACGGTGTGCAGGCGCCGGTCACCGGACAGGTCGCGGGCAACCACGACTTCAACGACCAGTTGATGGGTTCGGTCGTCCCGGTCTTCGCCTTCGTGGTCGTCTTCGCCTTCCTCCTGATGCTGCTGTCTTTCCGCTCACTGACCATCGCGATCACCTCGATCGTGCTCAACCTGCTGTCGGTGGCCGCCGCGTACGGCATCCTCGTCGCCGTCTTCCAGCACGGCTGGGGTGCCTCGCTGGTGGGCGCGGAGGGGGTCGGCGCGATCGTGACCTGGCTGCCGTTGTTCCTCTTCGTGATCCTGTTCGGACTGTCCATGGACTACCACGTGTTCGTGGTCTCCCGGATCCGCGAGGCCCGGCTGCGTGGCCGTGACACCAAGGACGCGATCCGGCACGGCGTGGTCACCACGGCCGGGGTCGTCACCAGCGCCGCGGTCATCATGGTCGCCGTGTTCGCGATCTTCGGCACGCTGTCCATGCAGTCCATGAAGCAGATGGGCGTGGGCCTGGCAGCGGCCGTCCTCATCGACGCGACGGTCATCCGCGGGGTGCTGCTGCCTGCGGTGATGGCGCTGCTCGGCGAGCGCAACTGGTACCTGCCCAGGTGGCTGCACCGGCTGCCGGACCTCACCCACGACGAGGCGCCCGAGGCGATCGCGCGGCCCGTGCGCGAGGAGGGCGAGCGGCTGACGGTCTGATTCCGCCCGTCGACACAGGGCCCTTCGGTTCTCCCGGGAACCGAGGGGCCCTGTTCCATCCTCTGACCATGCGGACCATGGACGTCAGTCGTCACGGGGGAGGCACCACATGGACAGGCGGAGTCTACTGAAGGGCGCGCTGGCCGTGCCGGCGGCCGGGTTGCTGACCGCGGCACCCGCACCGCAGAGCACGGCGGCACCGCAGAGATCGGCGGCGCCCGCCCCGTTCAACGTGCTCATCGGGGACGTCAGCTCCGGGAGGATCTACCTCTTCGACCGCAACAAGCCCTTCACCGACGCCCACATCAAGTGGCAGCTGAACCCGGCCGGTTCGGGCCATCCGATGGAGCACCGGTTCCGCGACACCCACGCCGACGGGCAGATCCTGCTCGCGGTCACCGGCACCCCGGGCAGCGGGACGGCGAGCATCTACCGGCGCCGGGACAAGAAGCTGCTGTGGTCCGCGGACATTCCCAACTACCCGCACGCCATCGAGCGGGCCCCGGGCACCGGTGTGGTCGTCGTCGCGGGCCGCAGCAAGGGAGCGGGCGGCGGTACGGCCAAGGGCGGCAGCCTGCACGTGTTCCGGCCCGCCGGCGGCCACAGCGGCTCGCTGGTCCGGGCGGGTGCGCCGATCCCGTTCTTCCAGGCGCACGGGCTGCTGTGGGACCCACGGCTGGAGCGGATGTGGGCGGCGGGCGGCTCGGTACTGACGGCGTACCGGATCGTGACGACGGCGAACTCGGCGAAGCTGGTGGAGGACACCGGACGCCGGCTCACCGGCTTCCACCACCCGCACGATCTGCAGCCGGACCACCAGCACCCCGGCCGGCTGCTGGTGACCGACACCAACGGCGTGTACGCCGTCGACAAGTCGACCATGAAGCGAACCACCCTGCACTCCCGCAAGCTGGTGAAGTCGTATGTGCACCACTCCTCCGGCGAGCAGATGTGGACCGGCGCGGTGCCGGGCGGCAACGCCTTCGGGACCAAGTACGTCCACTTCGACAAGAGCGGCGTGGCCAGGGCCCGGGCAGGCGCGGTCGTCTACAAGGCACGGCTCGACACGACGGCGTACCTCTGACGGCTCTTCAGCTCCGGTGGTCTCCGGGCAGTTGGGCCTCGATGAGGTCCGCCGCCCGCCGGGTGCCGCCCTCCTGTGCCATCTCCGCCTGGACGTCCTTCAGGCGGCGAGCGACCTCGGGGTCCTCCACCAGGGCGAGGGCGGCCTCACGAAGGCGGTCGGCGGTCACCTCCTCGGTGGGCAGCTGCCGGGCGACGCCGAGCGCCTGGAGCATGTCGGCGTTGCCGAACTGGTCGACGGCCTGCGGGACGGCGATCATCGGCGTGGCGGTCGCCAGCCCCTCCTGGCTGCCACCGGCACCCGCGTGTGTGACGAACAGGTCCGCCTGTCGCAGGATCGCCAACTGCGGTACCCAGCTGTGGACTTCGACACCAGCCGGTATGTGTCCCAGCTCGGCGGGGTCCACATGCGCGCCGACCTGGAGGACCAGGTGCCAGCCGGGCAGGTCCCCGAAGGCGCGCACGCACTCACGGTAGAAGGCGGGCTGCTTGGTGAAGGCCGAGCCGAGGGACACCAGGACGACCTTCTCGGCACCGGCGGGCCGCTGCCAGTCGCCCTGCGCGGTCCGGTCGCCCTGGCAGGCGCCGACGAAGGTGTGGACCCGTTCGTCGACCCGGTCGGCGTGCGGCTGGAGGGCCCTGGGGATGAGCACCAGCGAGCGCGCCGGGCGGCCGACGAACGGGTCCGGGTGGTCGGTGATCCCGTTCTCCGCCAGCCATGCCTCGAACCGGGCGTAGTAGGCCTGCCCGCGTGCGGTCTTCCTGGGCTCGGCCCACATGGGCTCGGCGACCTCCTCCTCGTAACCCTCCCAGGCGACGAGGTTCGGGGACAGGGAGATCGCCGGGACACCCCAGCGGTGGGCGAGGACGCGGGCCGGGTAGGAGGCGATGTCGTGCAGGACGAGGTCGGGCTCGTCGCCGGCGTAGGCCTCGATGAGCTGCGGGAGCGCCTGGATGGCGTCGTCCAGGAACGGTTCCACGTTGTCGAGCAGGGTGCTCCCCCAGGCCTCGGGATCGGCGTCGGGACCGGGCAGCGTGGAGGTGTAGGGCACCGGCCGGGCCCCCGTGGCGGCCACCTCGTCGGCGAACGCGGGCGGGATGGCATAGGTGACCCGGTGCCCGCGGGCGACGAGTTCACGGATCACCTCCAGGCTGGGGTTCACATGGCCGTGGGCGGCGATGGAGAACATGGCGATGTGGGCGGGTGCGGCGGTGGATGCCGTCGTGGGTGCGGTCATGAGGATGAGACTATGCGAGACGATACGTATCGTCTAACGCTTTTCCGTGCCGGGTGCACCGGTGGGTACCGCTCGGCTCAGCGCTGGTAGCGGGCCAGCACCAGGTTGCCGTCCCTCTCCAGGCGGCCGCGCAGCTCGGCGAGGCCGATGTCGCCGCTGTAGTAAGCCTGGTAGGCCGGGGTGGCCACCTTGTCCTTCCATTCCGGGTAGCCGCGGACGGACTGCGCGGGCGCCGGGCGGAGCCGGGCCGCGAGGGCGGTGCCGGTGGCCCAGCCGTTCTTCGCGGTGTGCAGTGCGGGGTCCTTCAGCGCCTGGGTTCCGGTGGGCAGCATCCAGTCGCCGAGCGCGAGGCGGACCATGTTCTTCGGCCGCAGCAGGAAGTCGATGAACGCGGCCGCCTCCTTCTTGTGCGGGCAGTCGGCGGAGACGGACAGGGTCTGCGGGCTGACGCCCTGGGTGAGCCCGTCGGCACCCACCGGGGCGGGCAGCACCTCCCATGGGAAGCCCTCGGGGGCCTGCTGCACGATCTGCTGGCGGTAGGAGAAGCCCAGCGGGACCATCGCGTACCGGCCGCCGAAGAAGCCGGGCAGCGTGTCGGAGCCGCCGCTGCCGAGCGTCGAGGCGGGAGCGCTGTGGTCGACGGCGACCTGGTCGTGGATGGTGCGGGGCACGACCGCGTCCCCGGCGGTGAAGCGCACGGAGACCTTGCCGTCCGCGTCCCGGTGGAAGAGCCGGCCGCCCGCCGACAGGGACAGGTTGAGCGTGACGGAGACGGGTTCCTTGAGCGGCCAGGCCACTCCGTACCTGCCGGGCCCGCTGAGCTTCTTGGTGGCCTGTCGGAACTCCGCCCAGCTCCAGGGGCGTTCGGGCGTCGGTATACGCACCTTCGCCGCGCGCAGCCGGGTGGCGTCGGCGATCAGGACCCGGGGCTCCTGGAGGAACGGCACGCCGTAGACGCCCGTCCCGAAGGTGGCCGTGTCCCAGCTGCTCTGCGGGATGCCGGACCTGAGCCGGGCGGGCAGCAGGTCGGTCAGGTCGGCGAGGTAGCCGCCGTAGGCGAAGTCGGCGAGGTCGTCGGAGGCGTCGTGGATGACGTCCGGTGCCTCGCCGCCCTCGAAGGAGGTGAGCAGCTGGTCGTGCACGCTGTCCCAGCTGCCCTGGACGTACTCGACCCTGATGTCCGGGTGGGTCGCGTTCCACTCGTTCACCAGGTCCTTGTTGGCGGTGACGGACTCCTGCTGCCAGGCCAGGGACTGGAAGCGCAGGGTGGTCGGGCCGCCATGGTGACCAGGTGACGAGCAGCCCGCGAGGAGCAGCAGGAGCACCGCGAGTGCCTTGCCGAGGGTCCGCATCAGCTTTTCACCGCCCCGGCGAGCAGGCCGCTCGACATCCGCCGCTGGACGAGCGCGAAGACGGCCACGGAGGGCAGCGTGGCGAGGAACGCGGCCGCGGCCAGCGGGCCGAGGTCGGCCACGCCTTCCGCACCGATGAAGTGGGTGAGGACGACCGGGAGGGTCTGCTTCCCGGGGCTCTTGAGCAGCACCAGCGCGAAGAAGAACTCGTTCCACGCGGTGACGAAGGCGAACAGCGCCGTCGCGGCGATCCCCGGCGCGAGCAGCGGGGCCGTCACCGACACGAGCGTCCGCAGGTGCCCCGCCCCGTCGACGGCCGCCGCCTCCTCCAGTTCGGCGGGCACCGCCCGGACGTGGCCGGCGAGCATCCACAGCGCGAACGGCAGTGCCCACACCACGTAGACCAGCACCAGTCCGGCCAGGGAGTCGATCAGCCGCAGGCTCTTCAGCACCAGGAACAGCGGAATGATCACGAGTACGAAGGGGAACGCCTGGCTGACCATCACCCACCCCGTCGCGGCCCGGGCCGACCGGGTGCGATGGCGGGCCATGACGTACGCCATCGGGGTCGCGACGAGGACTGCGACGACGGCGGTGGCGAGCGCCACCAGCAGGGAGTTGAGGGTGGCGTGCGCCAGCGGCTGCTCGGCGAAGGCCTGCCGGACGTTGGCCAGGGTCGGGTGGCGCGGGATCCAGGTGGGATGCAGGCTGCCCAGCTCGCGCGGGGATTTGAGCGCGGTGGACAGCAGCCACAGGAACGGGAAGACCAGGAAGAGCAGATAGCCGAGCAGGGCGGCGTACTGGCCGGCGCGTGCGGCGCGGCGGGTCCTCATGCCTCGTCACCCCCTCGCAGCCGGCCGGCCAGGAACACCGCGAGCAGGATCGAGACCACCGCCACCAGCACGCAGCCCATCGCGGCGGCGTAGCCGAACTGGCCGTACCGGAACGCCTCTTCGTAAGCGAAGAGCATCGGCAGCCGGGTCTTTCCGCCGGGTCCGCCGTGCGTGAGGACGTAGACCAGGGCGAAGGAGTTGAGGTTCCAGATGAGGTTGAGGGCGGTGATGGCGAGGGCCACCGGTCTGAGCGCGGGCCAGGTGACCGCGCGGAAGCGGCGCCAGGCGCCCGCGCCGTCCACCGCGGCCGCCTCGTTCAGTTCGCGCGGGACGTTCTGCAGTCCGGCGAGCAGGGCGACCGTGGTCTGCGGCAGGCCCGCCCAGACGCCGACGACGATCACGGCGGGCAACGCGGTGGCCAGGCCGCTCAGCCAGTCCCGGCCGTCCCCGAGGCCGAGGTCGCGCAGGGTCTCGTTGAGCACGCCCGCGTCCGGGTTGTAGACGAGCCGCCACATGATGCCGACGACGACCTCGGGCATCGCCCAGGGCACGATCGCCAGGGCGCGGGCCAGCCCCCTCAGGCGTAAGCCCTGGTGGAGAAGCAGGGCCAGGCCAAGCGCCAGCAGGAACTGGGGCACGGTGACGCCGACCGCCCAGACGAGTCCGATGCGGAACGACTCCCAGAAGAGGGTGTCGTGCAGCAGGTCCCGGAAGTTGAGGGTGCCGATCCACCGGGTGGCGGCCGTCCGGCCGGACTGGGCGTCGGTGAAGGCGAGCAGGATGCCGTAGAGCAGCGGGCCGACGCTGAGCACGAGGATCGGGATGAGAGCGGGCAGGACCAGGAACCAGGCGCCGCGATCGGCGCCGCGACGGCCGGCCGGGCGCCGCGCTTGGGCCTGTGGTGTCCGCGCTTCGGCCACTGCTGTCACGGAATCAGCCCCTTTGCCCGCTCCGGGTCGGCGTGTTCATGGTCGTGAAGGCCCGGTACCTCGTCAAGGGACCGCGCACACCGGCCGACCTGTGCGAATGCGAGACTGACCGGGAGCGGGCCGCACCCGGCCCACGCGGGTGGGCCCCACGGACGGCACGGGAAGACGGCACGGAGGCACGACGATGGACGAGGCACGGGCGCGGGACGTACTGGCCGCGGCGGAGGTGGTGCCGGGCCCGGCCGGGGACGCGCGGCTCCTCGCCCTCGGCGAGAACGCGGTGTTCGCCGCCGGCGACCTGGTGGTGAAAGTGGGCCGCGACGCCGAGCTGCTGGAGCGTGCCCGGCGCGAGCTGGACGTCGCCGGCTGGCTGGCCGAGGCGGGCGTGCCGGCGGTGCGGGCGGCCGAGCCGAAGCCGCGGCTGGTGGAGGGGCATCCGGTGACCGTGTGGCACCGGCTGCCCGACCCGGTACGGCCGGCCGAGCCGCGGGATCTGGCGCAGTTGCTGCGGATCGTGCACGCGCTCCCCTCTCCTCCCTTCGCGTTGCCGCACCGCGAGCTGCTGGGCGGCGTGGAGCGCTGGCTGCGGCTCGCGGGCGAGGCGATCGACCCGGCGGACGCGGCCTATCTCCGGGAGCGCCGGGACGGCTTCGCGGCGGCGGCGGCCGCGCTGACGCCGCGTCTGACGCCGGGAGCGATCCACGGCGACGCGCTGCCCCGCAATGTGCACATCGGGCCGGACGGGCCGGTCCTGGTCGACCTGGAGACCTTCTCCACCGACCTGCGCGAGCACGACCTGGTGGTCATGGCCCTCTCCCGCGACCGGTACGGGCTGCCGGCCGGGGCGTACGACTCCTTCACCGAGGCGTACGGGTGGGATGTGCGGGAGTGGGAGGGCTGTTCGGTGCTGCGGGGCGCCCGGGAGACGGCCAGCTGTGCGTGGGTGGCCCAGCACGCGCCGTCCGACCCCAAGGCGCTGGACGAGTTCCGGCGACGGGTCGCGTCGCTGCGGGACGGGGACGAAACGGTGCGCTGGTATCCGTTCTGAGCCGGCACCGCCCTGCTCGGACAACCGTTCCGAGCCGGTGCCGCCCCTCAGACCCGCTCGTCCGCCAACTCCCGCAGCGGCCACATCCCGTCCACCACCGCGCCCGCATCCCCCTTACGGCGCAGGAACGCCTGGAAGTCCGCCGCCCAGGCCGCGTACCACTCGATCTGGCGGTGGTGGAGTTCCGCGGCGCCCAGGGACGCGATCTTCGGATGGCGGTCGGCTATCGCCGCGGCCAGACGGGCCGCGGCGAGGGCGTCCGCCGTGGCGTTGTGGGCCGCGTCGAGGACTATGCCGTACTCGGCGCAGACCGCTTCCAGGTTCCGCTTGCCGCGGCGGTAGCGGTCGACCCAGCGGTCGATGGTGTAGGGGTCGACGACGGGGGCGGGAGGGGCGCCGCCCAGTCGGTCGGAGAGGGAGGGCAGGGCGTACCGCCGCAGTTCCGCGGAGAGCAGGGTGAGGTCGAAGGCCGCGTTGTAGGCGACGACCGGGACGCCCGCTTTCCAGTAGGAGACCAGGACGTCCGCGATGGCGTCGGCGACCTGGTCGGCGGGCCGGCCCTCGGCCGTCGCGCGTTCGTTGCTGATGCCGTGCACCGCGACCGCGTCGGCCGGGATCTCCACGCCCGGATCGGCCAGCCATTCCCGGTGTCCCATGGGCTCACCTGCCCTGACCTCGATCACCGCACCCGTGACGATGCGTGCCTCGCGCGGATCGGTCCCGGTCGTCTCCAGGTCGAAGCCGATCAGCAGCTCCCGGTGCCAGCCCATGGGTGGCCCCCCTTCTTGGTGGTGCTTTCCCCCAGTGGCCTCCACCATGGCACGCGGCACTGACAATCCGAGGACCGTGTTCCGCTTACCCTCACCGACAGTTCAGGACACCGGGCGCGAATCCGCCCAGGCCAGCTCGAATTCCTCGCGGTAAGTCGGGAAGAGCCCGGCTTCGCCCACGTTGTCCGACTTGACCAGCCGACTGCCGTTGCGCAGCACCAGCACCGGCGACTCCATCCCCCGGGCCCCGCGCAGATAGGACTGCACCACGGCGACGCCGTCGGCGCCGTCGCCGTCCACCAGGTAGGCGGTGAAGCGGGGCGTCTCGTCGTACACCTGGACCTCGAAGGCGCCCGGGTCGCGCAGCCGGGACCTGACCCGGCGCATGTGCAGGATGTTCATCTCGACGGACCGGCTCAGTTCACCCCGTTTCATCCCGAGTTCACGCTCGCGGCGCTTGACCGAGCTGGAGGCCGGGTTGAGGAAGAGCAGCCGCACCCGGCAGCCGGACTCGGCGAGCCGGACCAGCCGGCGCCCGGAGAAGTTCTGCACCAGCAGGTTGAGGCCGATCCCGATGGCGTCGAGGCGGCGGGCCCCGCCGAAGATGTCCTCGGCCGGGAACTGGCGCATGAGGCGCACCCGGTCGGAGTGGACGGCGACGACGTCGGCATACCGGTCGCCGACCAGGTCCTCGACCGCGTCCACGGGCAGCCGCCGCGCGGAGGGCACGTCACCACCGGCGCCGAGCATCTCCAGCAGCCGCGCCGAGGCCCGCTCGGCCTGGCTCAGCACCGCCTCGGACAGGGCCCGGTTGCGGGACACGACGTTGCGGGTCACCTCCAGCTCGTCCAGGGCGAGTTCGAGGTCCCGGCGCTCGTCGAAGTACGGCTCGAAGCACGGCCAGTGCTGCACCATCAGCTCGCGCAGCTGGGGCAGTGTGAGGAAGCTGAGCACGTTGTCGTCGGCCGGGTCGAGCAAGTAGCCCTTGCGGCGGCTGACTTCGCGGACGGCGACCGCGCGCTGCACCCACTCCTGCCCGGCCGGGCCGGCCGCGGCCACCACCCATTCGTCGCCGTGGACGGGTTCGTAGACGGGACGCAGCACCGCGGCCACGACCGCGCGCAGCCGCTGCTCGACGAGGTTCAGCCAGATGTAGGCCCGGCCGGCCCGCTGGGCGCGGGTGCGCACCTCGCGCCAGGCGTCGGTGTCCCAGTCCAGCTCCGGTCCGATGGACCCCGCGTCCATCGGCCGGGCCAGGGACACCGCGCCGGGCGGGACGTCTGTGGATGTCCCCTGGTGATCCTCGTCACCAGGGGGCAGCTCCAGCCCTCCCGAGCCCACCCGTGCACCGCCTTCCGCTCCCCCGGGCCTTCCCCGTCTCAACGATCAAGGAAGGGTACTCCGCGAGCGGTCGGCGGTGCAGCCGGATGGACAGGTCGGTTTCTCAACCGGTCTCCTCAACTACGCCATTCCCAGTGGCCGTTCTGCCATGCGAGGTCACGCGGAGTGAGCGGATTCATAGCCGTGACGTCCCGCGGGGCGATGGCGAAGCCCTGCCAGTGCACCGGCATGGGCTGCTGGTCCTCGTCCCGTGCGATGTGGTGGAAGCCGACGTTCATCCAGACCACCGGGTGACTGAGGGCCTGGCCGTTGACCCACTTGTCGACGGACTTCGGGTAACCACGGGCGCACCTCGGATTGTTGCTGGCGAACAACTCGCACTTGTTGTACTCGGTGACGTACACGTCGTGCTGGGTGAAGCCGCGGCCGAGGTACTTGGTGGTGGCTCCGGGCACGATCTCGTACGAACGGGCGTGCCCGTCCTTGTTCTTTCCGGTCGCGCTGACCACCCGCCACCAACGGTAGGTCTTGTAGTCGCCGGCGAGTTCCTTGGTGACCTTGGTGCGGGTGGTCCTGGTGGCCGGGCCCTCCTGCCGGCCGGTGGGCGGGCTGACGGCCGAGTCGTACTGCTCGATCTTCGACCTGGACGAGCCGTCGAGGCCGAAGTCGAGGCGCCAGAAGACGTTGTGGCTGTGACTGGTGGAATAGTCCTTGGCCCCCTTGCCGATGGGCCAGCCGCGTCCGTCGCGGGCGTTGTAGTCGTCCCAGGAGAGGCTGCCGGTCGCGCCGACGTGCATGCCGACGGTGCCGTCGTCCTGGAAACGCCACTCGGTGATGTACTCGTACCAGCCGACCTGGTTGACCGTGTAGACGAGGAAGTCCTTGCCCTGCGCCTGGTAGAGCTTGTTCGTGTTGAAGGTGTCCTGCATGCGGTAGGCGTGGCCGCGGGAGCGGGTGGTGGTGCACAGGCCCTTGACGTTCGAGTGCGCCGGGTCGGGGGCGTCGGGGACCCTGACGGTCTTGATGGTGCCGCCGGGGCATTCGCCGGGCGCCAGGTTCATCAGGCCCTGGGCGAAGTTCTCGCCCGTCAGGTCGTCGAACTCGTGTTTTCCGTCGTCATAGGGGACGTGGATCTGGCCGAGTCGGGCGCTGTTGAGGACCTTGACCGGCTTTGACTCGCCCTTCGGCTGGTAGGAGATCTTCTCCAGGACGAGTCCGGCCTTGCTGTCGTAGCGCCAGCACATGCGCCAGGTCGTACCGCTGGAGAGCTTCTGCTCGATCCGGTAGGCGGCGCTGCAGTCGGCGGCGGCCGCGGCAGCCCTCCTCGGCTGGGCGGCGGCCGGTCCCGCGGCGGTCGTCGCGCCGGCGGCCAGCGCGGCCAGGGCCAGTGCGGCGGCCGCTCCCTTGCGGGCACGGCTGATTCTGTACTCGGGCATGAAGAGGTGACTCCCTTGCAGGAGGTGCAGGAGGTGCAGGTGTCAAGGGCGGGCGGAGCCCGGTCAGCTGCGGTCCAGGGCCGCGACCTTGCGGGCGCTCAGGTCGATCACCAGGGACCGGGTGTCGATCCACGGCCCGCTCCTGACCTTGGTGAACAGCCGTACACAGCGGTGCACGCCGCACTGGTCGAGGACCGCGGGCTGGGCGCCCGGAGCGGCCCGGTAGACGCCACCGCTCAGCAGCAGCTGGTCCGGGGAGGTCAGCTCCTTGCCGACGGCGTCCTTGTAGTCCGCCTTCAGGCCCGCGCCCAGCGGATCGGCGATGAGGAGCCCGGCCGCCTCGGCGTTCTCCGCCTGGCTCAGCGGCGGCTGGACGCCGTGCTGGGTGCCGGTCTTCTCGACCTTCCCGGTGTCCAGGTCGACGGTCTTGGTGACGAGGGTGTCGTTCCGGTAGTCGTAGAAGGTCACATCGGCCCTCCGGGGCGCGCCCGCGTCGTCCGCCTCGTCGGCCTCGGGTTCGGCGAGGTCGACGCTCAGGCGCTGCGGCCCGCGGTCACCGTCGACGTCCTGGCCCGTGGTCAGCAGCTGCCGGTCCAGGGCGAGTCTCTCGACGCGCCGGATCTCGTCGCCGGTCAGCGGGTCCCGGCCGGTGCCCTTCTTCCCCTCGGCGGGCGCCTGCTCGACGACACCGGGAGGGATGGCGTCCTGTCCCTGACCGGCCTGGCGCACGGCCCGCGTACCGCCGCCTGTGGTTCCTCCCGACTCGTCCGCCCCCGCCGTGCCCGGCAGGGTGATCGCGACCATCGCGGCGGTCCCCACCGCCGCGACGGCCGCGCCGGCCATCACTTTTCCCAGATGGCGGTGCACTGTCTCGCGCACGTCTTCCCCCTACTCCCCGTGATCCCCGGGAGTATGTGTGCCCCACTGGTTCGGCCCACGGCGGGTACAAGAGACGCCGTAGGCACTGGTCGGTGGGTAAGAGGGACGTAAGTCACCGGAGGTTCCGTCACTTTCGGGGAGACTCGGAAGCCAACGCGGCCCCAGGGGGGCGGCACACCTGGGAGAGTCGTATCCATGCAGGTCTGGCCTGGAGAGGCATATCCGCTCGGCGCCACCTATGACGGCGCCGGAACCAACTTCGCGGTCTTCACGGAGGCCGCGGACCGAGTAGAGCTGTGTCTGCTGCACGACGACGGCTCCGAGACGGCGGTGGAACTGCGCGAGAGCGACGCGTTCGTGCGGCACGCGTACCTGCCGGGCGTGATGCCGGGACAGCGGTACGGGTTCCGGGTGCACGGCCCGTACGACCCCGGGCGCGGGCTCCGCTGCAACTCGGCGAAGCTGCTGCTCGACCCGTACGCGAAGGCGATCAGCGGAGCCGTCCGCTGGGGCGAGGAGGTGTACGGCTACCACTTCGGCGCCCCGGAACGGCGCAACGACCTGGACTCTGCGCCGCACACCATGTCCTCGGTGGTGATCAACCCGTACTTCGACTGGGGCGACGACCGGCCGCCGCGCACCGAGTACCACCACACGGTGATCTACGAGGCCCACGTCAAGGGCCTGACCATGCGGCACCCGGGCCTCCCGGAGGAGCTCCGCGGCACGTACGCGGCGCTCGCCCACCCGGCGATCATCGAACACCTGACCAGGCTCGGGGTGACGGCCCTGGAGCTGATGCCCGTCCACCAGTTCGTGAACGACCACCGGCTGGTCGACATGGGCCTGAACAACTACTGGGGCTACAACACGATCGGCTTCTTCGCCCCGCACAACGCGTACGCCTCCTGGGGCGACCGCGGCCAGCAGGTCCTGGAGTTCAAGTCGGCGGTCCGGGCGCTGCACGAGGCCGGGATCGAGGTCATCCTGGACGTCGTCTACAACCACACGGCCGAGGGCAATCACCTGGGCCCGACGCTGTCCTTCAAGGGCATCGACAACCCGTCGTACTACCGGCTCGCGGACGATCCGCGCTACTACATGGACACCACGGGCACCGGCAACTCACTGCTCATGCGGTCCCCGCACGTGCTCCAGCTGATCATGGACTCGCTGCGGTACTGGGTCACCGACATGCACGTCGACGGCTTCCGCTTCGACCTCGCGGCGACGCTCGCCCGGCAGTTCCACGAGGTTGACCGGCTGTCGTCGTTCTTCGACCTGGTGCAGCAGGATCCGGTGGTCTCCCAGGTGAAGCTGATCGCCGAGCCGTGGGACGTGGGCGAGGGCGGTTACCAGGTGGGCAACTTCCCACCGCTGTGGACCGAGTGGAACGGCAAGTACCGGGACACGGTCCGGGACCTGTGGCGGGGCGAGCCGCGGACGCTCGCGGAGTTCGCCTCCCGGCTGACCGGCTCCTCGGACCTCTACCAGGACGACGGCCGCCGCCCGCTCGCCTCCATCAACTTCGTCACCTGCCACGACGGCTTCACCCTGCACGACCTCGTCTCGTACAACGACAAGCACAACAAGGCCAACGGCGAGGACAACCGGGACGGGGAGAGCCACAACCGGTCCTGGAACTGCGGGGCGGAGGGCCCCACGGACGATCCGGAGGTGCTGCGGCTGCGCGCCCGCCAGATGCGGAACTTCATCGCCACGCTGATGCTCTCCCAGGGCGTGCCGATGATCAGCCACGGCGACGAGTTCGCCCGCACCCAGCGCGGCAACAACAACGCCTACTGCCAGGACAACGAGCTGTCCTGGGTGCGGTGGCCCGAGGACGACAGGGACCTGCTGGAGTTCACGCGCGCGATGGTGTGGCTGCGCCGGGACCACCCGGTTCTCCGCCGGCGCCGCTTCTTCCACGGCCGTCCGGTAGAGGGCACCCACGACGAGCTGTCCGACATCGCCTGGTTCACCCCCGAGGGCAGTGAGATGACACAACAGGACTGGGATTCGGCGCAGGCGTCCGCGCTGACGGTGTTCCTCAACGGCAACGCCATCTCCGAGCCTGGCCCGCGCGGGGAGCGCATCACCGACGACTCCTTCCTGCTGATGTTCAACGCCTCCCCCGAACCGCTGGACTTCCTGGTGCCGGTCGACCACGGCCGGCAGTGGCAGGTCGTGGTCGACACGGCCCGCCCGGAGGGCACCCCGCCCGGAACCGGGGCGAAGGTCGGGGCGGGCGACCGGCTCACCCTGCCGGACCGCAGCCTGACGGTGCTGCAGCGGCCGGCTTAGGCGAGGCGATCGCGGCGGGTGGGTGAGGTGGGTGAGGTGGGTGACCGACGGACCGCTGTGGCCGTGCCGTGGCGGGAGCACCCGGAGGGGCCTTCCCGGCGGAGTCACGGGGCGCGGAACCGGAGGATGTCGATCTGGTGCTGCTGGACGCGGACATCGCCGGGTGCGTGTCCGTCTGGCGCGGCGGCGGCCGCCTCGACGCCGAGTGGCACCGCATCGTGCCCGCCCGTGCCGCCGACCTGGACCGGGTTCTGCCGGGTACCAGCGATGCGGAGGAACGGCGGTATCTGCTGCGCCTGCGCCGACTGACGGATCTGACGGCACCGCTCTGCCGGCTGCCCTTCCCTCTGCGGGAAGCCCGCGTCCGCCGGCGGCGCTGGGCGTATCGGGCGGCCGGGGGGCGCCGCCTGCCACCGGGTGGGCGCGCGTCGGCCGGCCGGGGGGCGCGTTCGCCTGCGGCGGCTGGGCCCATCGGCCGGCTGTCGGGTGTTCGCCGGGTGGAGAGGTCGCGTTTCGTCGGCGGTGGCTGTTGGCTTCTCCCGGCCCAGGGCCACGTGGGCCGGGAGAAGCCGCGTCCGTCAGCCGGAAGGCGCGGCGTCCGGCCGGTCGCTCACGCGCGCGTGGAGGGCGATGGCGCAGGTGACGGCGGCCGCCGCGCTCGCCGCGGCCAAAGACGCGAGCACGGCCCTCCGCCGACCGTGCGGGTCCGCGCGCCGCCCCACCAGCGGGCCGCAGGCCACCTGGCCGGGCGCGAGGGCACCGCCGGTCAGGCCCGCGGCGGACGGGGAACCGCTGGTGCGGGCGGCGAGGAGCACGCTGCCGAACTGGATGGCGGCCGTCGGCAGCCGCCCCGGGAACGACACGCACGGCGAGAGCGGCCCCGTCGGGCCGATCACCTGACGCTAGGTGTTGCCGGTGCGGTGCCGCCTCTGCTTCCCCTTCGTTCCCATCACTCGAAGCCCGGCACGCGTGCGCGGGTACATGCCGGGGTGGATGACACGAAAGACGGCAGTCTGGGTACGTAGGTCTGCATGACTTCTGCGCGCCCCGGGCCGGGGATGCCCACGGCCACCTACCGGCTGCAACTCCAGCCCGCGTTCCCGTTCGCCGCCGCCGCGGCGGCCGTACCGTACCTGGCGTCGCTCGGCGTCTCACACCTGCACCTCTCCCCCGTCCTGGAGGCCGTCCCCGGCTCCACGCACGGTTACGACGTGGTGGACCCCGCGCGCGTGCGCGAGGAACTCGGCGGCGAGGAGGGGCTGCGCGCACTGGCGCGGACCGCGCGGGAACACGGCCTCGGCCTGGTGGTGGACATCGTGCCGAACCACATGGCCATGGCGCCCCAGCACAACCGCGCCCTGTGGGAGGTGCTGCGCGAGGGGCCCGAATCGCCGTACGCGCGCTGGTTCGACATCGACTGGGAGGCACACGGCGGGCGGGTGCTGCTGCCGGTGCTCGGCGGCCCGGTCGGATCGGAACTGGGACACCTCGTCGTCGACGGGAACGTGCTGCGCTACCACGGCCACGCCTTCCCGCTCCGGGCGGGCACCGAGCACCTGCCGCTGCCCAAGCTGCTGGACGCGCAGTGGTACCGCCCGGTGTGGTGGCGGCTGGCCCGCACCGAGCTGAACTACCGGCGGTTCTTCAGCATCTCCGAGCTGATCGGGGTGCGCGTGGAGGATCCGGAGGTGTTCGGCGCCACCCACGCCAAGGTCCTTCAGCTGCTGGCGGAGGGCGTGATCGACGGGCTGCGGATCGACCATCCCGACGGGCTCGCCGACCCCGACGGGTATCTCGCGCGGCTGCACGAGGCGACCGGCGGGCGCTGGACGGTCGTGGAGAAGATCCTCGCGGACGGCGAGCACCTCCCGGCCTCCTGGCCGGTCGCGGGCACCACCGGCTACGACGCCCTGCGCCACGTCGACGGCCTGTTCACCGACCGGGCGGGCGCCGGTGAACTGCTGGCCGAGTACCGGCGGTTCGCGGCCCCGCAGACCGACCGGGGCGGCAACTGGGAGGCCACGGTGCGGCGGGCCGCCTACAAGGTGCTCACCCACGAGCTGGCCACCGAGACCGACCGGCTCACCCGGCTCGCCGCCCGGCTGTGTGCGTCCTCGCCGGACCTCTCGCTGCGCGACCGGGCCCCGTGGGCGCTGCGCACGGCCCTGGAGGAACTGCTGGTCCGGATGCGGGTGTACCGGCCCTACGCCTCAGGAGACGTGGCCGCCGTCGTCACCGAGGAGGCCGCCGCGGAGGCCCGGCTGGCCTTCGTGGTGCCCGAGGAGGCCGCCGCGGTGGAGGTCGTGCGCCGGCTGCTGATCGAGACGCCCGGCGACGAGACCGCCGGGTCGGCCGCCGGGGTGCCGGCCGCCGAGGAGTCCGCCCGGCACCGCGCCGACCTGGTGGAGTTCCGCGCGCGGTTCGCGCAGACCGCGTCGGCGCTGCGCGCCAAGTCGGTGGAGGACACGGCGTTCTACCGCTACGTACCGCTGCTCTCGGCGACCGAGGTGGGCGGCGATCCGGGCCGGCCGGGGGTGTCCTCGGAGGACTTCCACGCGTACTGCGCGCGCGTGCAGTCCGACTGGCCGGGCACCGGCACGGTCGTCTCCACGCACGACACCAAGCGCAGCGCCGACGTCCGCGCGGCCCTGGCCGTGCTCACCGAATGTCCCGGGCACTGGGCCCGCTTGCTCGCCGAGGTGACCCGGCCCGAGGAGGGCGTACCGGACGGACAGCTGGCCTGGGCTGCCTGGCAGACGGTGTTCGGGCTCGGCCCGGCCGAGGAGGAGCGGGTCCAGGAGGCGCTGCTGAAGCATGTGCGCGAGGCGGGCATGTACACCAGCTGGACGGAGCAGGAGCCGCCGTACGAGGAGGCGGTGGCGGCCTTCGTCACCGCCGGGCCGTGCGGGCCGCCCGGCGAGCGTGTGGCCGCCTTCCGCAAGGCGCTGGACCCGCACGTGCGGGCCAACGTCCTCGGTACCGCACTGGTCCACCTGACGATGCCGGGGGTGCCGGACGTGTACCAGGGCACGGAGGGCGAGTACCGGGCGCTGGTGGACCCGGACAACCGGCGGCCGGTGTCGTTCCCGCCCGAGGTGCCCGGCGAGAAGGAGGCGCTGACGACGGCGGCGCTGCGGCTGCGCGCCCGGCGGCCCGAGGTCTTCGGCGCGACGGCGGCGTACGCGCCGCTGTTCGCCGAGGGTCCGGCGGCGGAGCACTGTGTGGCGTTCGCGCGCTCAGGGGAGGTGGTCACCGCGGTCACCCGGCTGTCGCTGCGCCTCGCGGAGGCGGGCGGCTGGCGGGAGACGCGGCTGCCGCTGCCGCCCGGGCGGTGGGCGGACGTACTCACTCCGGGCCGGGAGTTCACCGGCCACGCGCGTGTGGCCGACCTTCTGGACCGGCTGCCGGTCGTGCTGCTGGAGCGGGTCGCGGAGGATTGAAGCGGGCTGAGCAGGACTGTGGAGGGCCGCGGAGGCGCCATGGACGGCTGTGGAGCGCTTACGGGGGTCGGCGGGCCGGGAGACCTCTCGGGGTGACGTGGGCCGTGGGCCAGCGGGTCACGTGGGCCGCTGGGCCGCGTGCGCCGCTGGGGTGCGTGCGCCGCGGCGGCTCAGCGGGCCGGTGTGGTGGACAGCTCGCAGTCCTCGTACGGCCCTGAGGTCCCCATGGCCGGCCAGGTGGCGCGCAGGAGGTCCACGAAGGCTTCGGCGGCCCCGGTCGGCGGCACGCGCGCGTAGACGGCCAGCACCCGCTTCCAGGCCGGGTCGGGACTGAGGACCACACAGTCCTCGCCGACGGCGCCGCGCACGACGTGGGCGGGGGCGACGCACACCCCGACTCCGGCGGCGGCCATCCGCACGGCCGTCGAGGTGTGCTCGGTCCACACGGCGGTCCGGGGTGTGAACCCGGCGTTTCCGCAGGCCCAGTCGAGGAAGCGCGCGCCGTGGACGACGGGTTCCATGGCGCACCGGATCCAGGGGCGGTCGGCGAGTTCGGGCAGCGTCACCGTCGTACGGCCCGCGAGCCGGTCGTCGAACGGCACCACGAGGACGAGTTCCTCCTCGCCGATGGGTACGACGGTGCCGGGCCGGTCGGCGGGTTCGGGACCGACGGCGAGGTCGGCGGTACCGCGCTGCACGGCCTCCTCAAGGGCCTCGGTGGTGGCGTACTCGTGCAGTCGGAGCAGGACCCGCGGGTGAGCGGTACGCCAGCGGGCGAAGACGTCGGGCAGGGCGCCGACCGCGATGGAGTGCAGGGCCGCGACATGCAGCTCGCCGCCCTCTGCGCCCACGGTGGCACGGGCCGCGCGGCGGGCCTGCGCGGCGCTGCGGACGGCGAGTTCCGCGTGCGGCAGGAAGGCGCGTCCCATGGGGGTGAGGCGCACGCCGCGCGGTAGGCGCTCCAGCAGGGCGCCGCCGACCGACTTCTCCAGCGCCTTGATCTGGTGCGAGAGGGCGGGCTGGGTGACATGCAGGGCGTCCGCCGCGCGTGTGAAGGACGCCTCGTGGACGACCGTCACGAAGTACTCCATCTGCCGCAGGCTCAACTCCCCGCCCTCCCATAAGGACCGTGCATGACTTCCACAAGAACATTGCCTTGGACTCATGACAAGGGGTGGATGGAGGGTGGATGCCATGACCATCAACACATCGGATGTCATCGTCATCGGTGGTGGCACGGGTGGGTACGGCACCGCCCTGCGCGCCGCCGCCCTCGGCCTCGGCGTCGTCCTCGTCGAACGCGACAAGGTCGGCGGAACCTGTCTGCACCGGGGCTGCATTCCGAGCAAGGCGATGCTGCACGCCGCCGAACTCGTCGACGGTATCGCCGAGGCGCGCGAGCGCTGGGGTGTGAAGGCCACGCCGGACTCGGTGGACTGGACGGCGCTGGTGGCCACGCGGGACGACATCGTGGCGCGCAACCACAAGGGGGTGGAAGCGCATCTGTCGCACGCGGGCGTACGGGTGGTGCGGGGCAGCGCCCGGCTGACGGGGCCGCGCACGGTGCGCGTGGAGGGCGAGCGTACGGATTCCACGCCGGGGGCGCGCGGTAACGCCACACCGGACGCGCGCGGTGATCTCACGCCCGGCGTGCACGACCTCACCGCGCGCCGTGGGATCGTGCTCGCGACCGGCTCGCGCCCGCGTACGCTCCCTGACCTCGTCCCGGACGGACGGCGCGTGGTGACCAGTGACGACGCGCTGTTCGCGCCGGGGCTGCCGGCGTCCGTCCTGGTGCTGGGCGGGGGCGCGATCGGCGTGGAGTACGCCTCCTTCCACCGGTCCATGGGCGCGGAGGTCACCCTGGTGGAGGCCGCGGACCGGATCGTGCCGCTGGAGGACGTCGATGTGAGCCGGCACCTGGCGCGGGGCCTGAAGAAGCGCGGGATCGACGTGCAGGCGGGGGCGCGGCTGCTGGACGCGGAGGTGCTGGAGGACGGCGTACGCGCGCGCGTGCGCACCGCGCGGGGTGAGACCCGCACGGTGGAGGCGGAGCGGCTGCTGGTGGCCGTCGGCCGGGCTCCGGTCACCGGGGGCCTGGGCCTGGAGGCGGCCGGTCTGACGACGGACGAGCGGGGGTTCGTCGCACCGGCGGACTGGACGCGGCTGGAGACGGCCGTGCCGGGGATCCATGTCGTCGGCGACCTGCTGCCGCCGCCCTCGCTGGGCCTGGCGCACGCCTCGTTCGCCGAGGGCCTGCTGGTGGCCGAGACGCTGGCCGGCCTGGAGGCGGCGCCGGTCGACTACGCGGCCGTGCCCCGGGTGACGTACTCCTCGCCGCAGACCGCCTCCGTGGGGCTGGGCGAGGCGGAGGCCCGCGCGCGCGGGCACGAGGTCGACGTCAACACGATGCCGCTGACCGCGGTCGCGAAGGGGATGGTGCACGGCCAGGGCGGCATGGTGAAGGTCGTCGCCGAGGCCGGCGGCGGGCAGGTGCTGGGCGTGCATCTGGTGGGCCCGAACGTGTCGGAGATGATCGCCGAAGGCCAGCTGATCGTCGGCTGGGACGCCGAGCCCGCGGACGTGGCCCGGCACGTGCACGCGCACCCGACGCTGTCGGAGGCGGTGGGCGAGGTGTTCCTGACGCTCGCGGGGCGCGGCCTGCACCAGCAGTGAGCCCATGGATCGCAGGGACCGGAAGGCCGCCGGGCGACTGCGTCCGGGCGCCCCGGGCACCGCACCGCCGTACGCTTGACAGTTCACTCTTCCCGTGCGGGACTTGGAATGCGAAGCCGGGCGGAAACGAGTCGGGGGTGAGTCTCCTGCCGGAGCTGCGCTACCCCAGCGTTTCCGAACTGGTCGCCTTCGCACAGGCGTTGGCCGCTCAGGAGCCCGGGCTGTGCAGGCTGCGGCAGGTGGGCCGCTCGCGCGCGGGAAGACCCCTGCACCTGCTGTCGGTGGGGCACGCCGAGCGGGCGGTGCTGGTGGTCGCGGGCGCGCACGCCAACGAGCCGACGGGCGGCTCCACCCTGCGGGTGCTGGCGGAACGAGTGCTGTCCGAACGGGAGCTGAGGGCGGACGCGTCCTGGCACTTCCTGCTGTGCGCGGACCCGGACGGGGCGAGCCTGCATGTGACGCCGGCGCCGCGCAGTCTGCTCGACTACCACCTCGGCTTCTACCGGCCGACGGGCGCGGAGCAGCCGGAGTGGTCTCCGTCGGTGCTGCCGCCGGACCGGCTGCCGCCCGAGACCCGGGCCCTGACCGGGGTGATCGACGAGGTGCGCCCGTACCTCCAGGTGACACTGCACGGCACCGACCTGGGCGGCAGCTGGGTGCAGTTGACACGGGACGTGCCGGGCCTCGCCGAACCGTTCGCCAAGTCGGCGGCGGAGTTGCACATCCCGGTGGAGACGGGCGCCTCGGACGCCGCGGGCTGGCCGGCCTCCGGTCCCGGGGTGCATGTGATGCCGGGCCCGGACTCGGGCGTCGCCTACCCGAGCATGCCGGACGACGCGCGGCACAGCACCTGGTACCACGCGCACCGCTACGGCGGCCTGACGGCCGTGGTGGAGGTGCCGATGTGGGCGAGCGACCTGGTGGACGATCCGGCGCCGCACCCGGCACCGGCGGCGGCGATGCGGCGGCTGGCCCAGCGGCTGCTGCGGGACTCGCTGGAGGTGGAGCGGATTCTCGCCGAGGCGCTGCCCCGGCTGGACGGCGTGGACGGGCCGCTGCTGCGGGCCTCCCGATGGGCGCTGGAGCTGATTCCCGGCCTCGCCGAGGACTGGATCCACACTCCTCCGGCCGGTACGACGATGGCGTACGTCGGCAGTGTGGACGCCTTCGGGCGGCGGCTGCCGCTGCGGGCGGCGGCGATGCTGCTCCGGGTGCTGCGGGAGGCGGACGACCGCGCGGCAGCACGGCTGGAGCAGCTCGTCGCCTCCTGGTGCGATGCCTTCGCGGCGCGTTTCCGGGCCCGCTGGGTGCCGTTGGAGCACCAGGTGGAGCACCAGTCCCGGACCGTGCTGGTGGCGGCGCAGCAGGCCCGGGAACAGGTGGTGTGAGGCTGTGGGACGCGCCCCGCACCACCCGGGGCGCGGAAGCCGCGGTGCTCAGCCGTCGAAGGTGAAGACCGATCCGGTCCGCGCGGTCATGACGCACTGGCTGGCGTACGTCTCCTGGAACCGCACCGGCCGTCCGTTCCACCGCCCGCGCGCCCGGGCGGTGACCGGCGCCCAGATCATCGGGCAGAAGCCGCTCCGGACCGCGATGCGTCCGGGGTCGCCCTCCGCTTTCGCGAGTTGGGCGCACGCCTTGGCAGCGTGCGCGTGACCCTGCGGCGGGTCGCACAGCAGCAGGGTGCCGCGCGTGTCACCGGACCGGGCGTCACCCTTGGTGACCGTCAGGTAGAGCCAGTTGCCCTGAAGGTCGTCACGGGATGCCGCCCGGGCCGGGCCCGCGGCGAGGAGACCGGCGGCCACCAGCAGGGCACCGGCCAACGCTGTCGCTCTGGTGAGGTATGTCATGCCCGTTGCATCGGCACGGTGGTCCGTGTTCCCGAGTCCGGCTCACCCGATCGGGACGGCACGCGCGCCCTGGCCGAGCACCGGTTCGAACGCGACCGGCCCTCCATCTCACGACCGGCCGCGGGTCTCAGCTCGAGGCGAGCCGGAACGCCATCCTGCCGAAGGCGACCTGGTCACCCTCACGCACGACGACCGAGCCGATCACCCGGCGGCCGTTGACGGTGGTGCCGTTGGTGGAGCCGAGGTCCTTGAGCACCCACATGCCGCCCTGGCGGCTGAGTTCGGCGTGCGCCCGGGAGACCGTCTCATGGGTCAGCCGCAAGCCGCTCGCGGGGTCGCGGCCGATGCACAGCGGCCGGGTGTGCGCCGGGTGCGGCAGCAGCAGCTTGGGCAGTCGCTCGGCCTGCCAGGCCCGGCGCAGCCGTACGGTGAAACCGGAGACGGCCTCTACGGTGCCGAGGACCGCGCGGGAGAAGCGGTTCTCCCGGGGCAGGTCGGCGACGAGGGCGGCGAGCTCGTCGGCGCGGCGCGCGGCGAGCGCCAGCTCCATGCGGCGTACGAACGTGTCATGCGAGAGCCGTCCCATGGCGGCGCCGTCACGCAGCACCTGGAGCGCCTTGTCGCGCTGGTCGTCGGACAGCCGCGCGGGGCACGTGGAGAACTCGAAGGACGACGTCACGCAGTTGATTGTCGGGCAGTGAACCCCGGGTGTCCAGAAAACGCGGAGTCGGTGCCGGTGCGCGCGCACTTCCGCGACACCTGCCGGAAAAGGACGAATTCGAGAGCGGATTGATCGCGTGCGCGGCACGATGGGGAGGCGGGACATCACGGTGAACAGACGAAGGGGAACCGTCCGTGCAGTTCGAGGTGTGGGCACCGCAGGCAGACCAGGTGACGCTCCAGTGCGAGGGCGGCACGCACGCGTTGGCGCGCGATCCCGAGCGCGAGGGCTGGTGGACGGGCGAGGCGGAGGCGGGGGACGGCGCCCGGTACGGGTTCGCGCTGGACGACGGTCCGGTACTGCCCGATCCGCGCTCGCGCCGCCAGCCGGACGGCCCCGACGGCCTGAGCGCGGTCGTGGAGCACGGGCGGTACGCATGGCGGACGCAGTGGGCGGGGCGCGGGCTGCCGGGCGCGGTGCTCTACGAGCTGCACGTGGGCACGTACACGCGCGAGGGCACCTTGGACGCGGCCGCCGCCCGGCTGGAGCACCTGGCCGAACTGGGCGTGACACACGTGGAGTTGATGCCGCTGTGCCCGTTCCCCGGGCGGCACGGCTGGGGGTACGAGGGGGTGTCGCTGTGGGCGGTGCACGAGCCGTACGGCGGTCCCGAGGCACTGAAACGGTTCGTCGACCGGGCGCACGCACTCGGTCTGGGCGTCGTCCTGGACGTCGTGCACAACCACTTGGGGCCCTCCGGCAACTACCTTCCGCTGTTCGGCCCGTACTTCACGGACACGCACCACACGCCGTGGGGCTCGGCCGTGAACCTGGACGCGCCCGGCTCCGACGAGGTGCGCGCCTTCCTGGTCGGCAGCGCGCTCGCGTGGCTGCGGGACTACCGCATCGACGGGCTGCGCCTGGACGCGGTGCACGCGCTGTACGACACGCGCGCGTACCACTTCCTGGAGGAGCTGTCGGCGGCCGTGGACGGCCTCGCCGAGGAGCTGGGGCGGCCGCTGTTCCTGATCGCCGAGTCCGATCTGAACAACCCGCGGTTCATCACCCCGCGCGCGGAGAACGGCTTCGGGCTGCACGCACAGTGGAACGACGACTTCCACCACGCCCTGCACACCGCGCTGACCGGCGAGTCCCAGGGCTACTACGCGGACTTCGCGCGCGCCCCCTTCGCCACGCTCGCCAAGACGCTCACCGGCGGCTACTTCCATGACGGCACGTACTCCAGCTTCCGGGGCCGGCGCCACGGCCGTCCGCTGGACCGCGCGCGCGTGGCCGGGCACCGGCTGCTCGGCTACAGCCAGACCCACGACCAGGTCGGCAACCGTGCCCAGGGCGACCGGCTCTCCGCCCACCTCTCCCCCGGCCTGCTGGCCTGCGCGGCGACGCTCACGGTGACGGCGCCGTTCACGCCGATGCTGTTCATGGGCGAGGAGTGGGCCGCGGGCACGCCCTGGCAGTTCTTCACCGATCACACCGACCCCGAACTGGCCGAGGCGGTACGGCGGGGCAGGCGGCGGGAGTTCGCGGCGCACGGGTGGGCCGAGGAGGACGTACCGGACCCGCAGGATCCGGCGACCCGGGAGCGGTCCTGCCTGGACTGGTCGGAGCCGCAACGCGAACCCCACGCGCGCGTGCTGGCGTGGTACCGGCGGCTGATCGCGCTGCGGCACGAACAGCCCGACCTCACCGACCCCGATCTCGCCGACACGAAGGTGGCATACGACGAGGAGGCCCGCTGGCTGGCCTTCCGGCGCGGGGACGTACGGGTGGCGGTCAACCTCGGCAAGGAGCCGGCGGCGATCCCGCTGGGCACCGGCCGGACGGAGGTCCTCGCCGCATGGGAGCCGGTCGAGGCACCCGGCCCGGACGGACTGCTGCAGGTCCCCGGGGAGGCGTGCGTGGTACTCACACAGCCCTGAGCCGGGGCAAGCGGCAGCGGGCTGCCCCCCGGGGCCGCTGCCGACTCCGGGCGGGGCCGGCTACGGCTACGGACGCCGGCGGGGACGCCCGTGAGCCGGCCACTGGCTACGCCTACGGGAGACCGACGACGCCACCCGTGAGCCGCCTACGGCTCCGTCTCGTCCTCTTTGAAGTCCGTCACCCGCTCCAGCAGGATCGGCTCCCAGGCCCTCCGCAGCTGGGTCCGCAGCAGGCCCACGGCGCCGCCCGCGCGGCCTTCGAGGTGGCCGGTGAGGCGGATGACGGTGTCGCAGCGGGCGAGCCACAGGCCGCGCAGGCAGGGACGGGCGCCGTAGCCGGCCAGGGTGGCGGCACGGACGGCCGCCGGGGAGCCGACGGCGACGGCGAGTCCGGCGATGTCCTCGGCGGGGTCGCCGAGGGCCGCCTCGGTCCAGTCCAGGATGCCGCGCACGCGCCCGTCGGCGCTGACCACCACATGCTCGCCGGTCAGCCCGTGGTGGGTGAGGACGGCGGTGCCGGACTGCGCGGCGAGCTGGGCCGCGCCGGGCGGGGTGAGCTGCTGGAGCCGGGCGGCGTCGAACTCGTCGGCGGCGGCGAGCCGTTCGGCGGCGTGCACGGCCATCCGGCGCAGCGCCTCCAGGGAGCGTGGGGCGGTGCGCGGCACACCGATCGTCTCGGCCTGGCGTGCGGGGACCGCGCGCATGCCGGTGAGCAGCCCGGCGAGGTCGGCCTCGCCGACGGCGGAGACGTCGTGCTCCTCGGCCGTGCCGCCGGGCACCAGGGCGTCGAGGGTGTAGGCGAGGCCGGGCGCCCACTCACCGCGAGCGACGCTGGTGGGAACGGCGACGGGCACATGGGGGCGCACCAGGTCGCGCAGTCGCAGTTCCCGGCGGCGGCGGACGGAGGCCTCCTGGTCGGGCGCGAGACGCAGCACATGGCGGGTGCCGACCCACCAGGTGTGCTCGCGGCCTTCCCGCACGGGCCGCACGTCGGACCCGCCGGTGCCGTCGGTGCCCTCTTTGAGCAGCGAGCGGACCAGTCTGCGGACGGTGTCCGCGGTGGGTGTCGGTGCCTGGGTCATGGGTCGCGCGTGTGCCGTTCCGGGTGTCGTGGAGGGTGGGTCTCCTGAGCCTCTCAGTCCACTATGGCCATCTCACGGGTGGTGTTGTTGAAACGGCGGCCGCCGTCGTCGGTGACCGTGACGATGTCCTCGATGCGCACCCCGAACCGGCCGGGCAGGTAGATGCCCGGCTCCACGGAGAAGCACATGCCGGGCACGAGGGGCTGCTCCTCGCCCTCGATCATGTACGGCGGCTCGTGCGTGGTGACGCCGATGCCGTGCCCTGTGCGGTGGATGAAGTACTCGCCGTAGCCGGCCTCGGTGATCACCGCGCGCGCGGCACGGTCGACCTCCTGGCAGGCGGCGCCCGGCCGTACGGCCCGGAAGCCGGCCTCCTGGGCGGCGCGCACGATGTCGTGGACCCGGCGCTCCTCCTCGGTGGGCTCGCCGACGTGGACGGTGCGGGTGGTGTCGGAGCCGTAGCCGTCCTTCAGGCCGCCGAAGTCGAGGACGACCATGTCGCCGTGCCGGATGACGCGGTCGCCGACCTCGTGGTGCGGATTGGCGCCGTTGGGTCCGGAGCCGACGATCGTGAAGTCGACCTGGGAGTGGCCGAAGCGGCGCAGCAGGCCGGCGAGGTCGTGGCCGACCTCGGACTCGCGGCGGCCGGCGAAGGGAACCTTCCGGATCTCCTCGAACGTTGCGTCGGCAGCCGCGCCCGCGGCTGCCAAAAGCTCCAGCTCCGCCGCGTCCTTCACCGCGCGCAGCATGGGCAGGGCGTCGGTGAGGGCGGCGTAGGACGTGTCGGGCAGGGCCCGCTGGAGGCCCAGCAGGTGCATCGCCCAGGTGTTGTCGCTGATGCCGAACCGGCCGCGGGCGTCGAGGAGGGCGGCGGTGAGAGCGTAGGGGTCCTTGCCGTCGGTCCAGTCGCGCAGGGTCAGCGCGGCGGCGCCGGTCGCCTTCTCGGCGTCCGGGGCCTCCAGTGTGGGCACGACGAGCACGGGGTCGTGGCCGGGGGCGAGGACGAGCACGGTGAGCCGTTCTGTGACGGCGGTGGGCGTGTACCCGGTCAGCCAGACCATGTCCGGTCCCGGCGCCACGAGCAGCCCCGCGAGGCCGGCGTCGGCCGCCGAACGGGCGGCACGCTCCATGCGGGCGCTGTAGTCGGCGGCGGTGAAGGGCGCGGGCGTACTACCGGTCATCCGGGCCTCCGGGCGCGGGCGGGGAAACGGGGCGATGGCGTCTCGGGGAGCATCCTGCCCGCCCGGGCAGTGCCGCGCGAGCCGGTCGCGGGAGCCGGCGGGGCCGACGTCCGCGGAGCAATCGCGGGGCCGGTGACCCGGGGTCCGCGGAGAGAGGGCTCGGCATGGGGCCATCATGGCGCGCGGGGCGGACCGTCACCAGCGGGTTTCGCGGGGTGGCGGGCGGAGCGCGGCCGTTTCCGGGACCCGCTTACCCGAAGGCCTTAGCACGTCGCACAAAAGACCGGATTCGAACCCCGCCCACCTGACGCCCGCCGCACCCCGGGCCACCACGAGGGACACCTGCCCGGAGGCACCAGCCGCGCACACGCGCCAGTTCCGGGTGTGAGTAGTCGCGGTACGGAAGGTGCCTGAGATTGAGCTTGCTGGGGTTGGGCTGCTTCGCGGAGTCGAGCTGGCGGGGTACGGCACCGGCGCGCGGTTCACGGAAGGTCGGGATGTGGTGGTCGAGGGTGCGGGGAGACGCCCAGCACCCTGGCGATCGAGGTGATCGAGCGGCCGGGGTCGGGCAGCGGATCGCGGGCGGCACGGATGACTTCTTCGGTGGCGCTCGGGCGCCCGCCGGCCCGGCCGCGCCCGTGGGCGGCGGCCGGGCCCTCGCCGGTACCGATGACAATCACGTTCGCGAATGAACTCGGCGACCGCGGCGAAGACGTGGAAGCGACGAGGTGAGGCCGATTGCGCGCCCGCGCGGTTCGGCGACCGTCACGAAGAATGACGTCGCTCCCGCGACCGAGTCCCCGCGTCGGCAAGGTCGGCTCGGAAGATCCGGTCCAGGTGGTGGTCCAGGATTGTGGCAGCCGACTCCGGGCTCCGCTGACCGACAAGAATGCTGGTGCCAAGTCCTGCGGACATGGCGAGCAGGCTGACAGCTTCCAGCCGCGCATCCACGCTGGGCTGAAGGAGGTCGCTTCCCTCTGCCTGCCGGAGGAGTTCGGCGAGGGCGCTCTCAGCGGCGTCCGGGTTCGTGATGAAGGGCTGAGCAGCGAGCACCGGGTCGGTGACGGACAGAACGGCGTATGAGAACGCGCCGCACAGTGGCTGGACGAGACACTCGCCGAACTCGGGCTCGAACGCGTGCACCTGGTCGGCACCTCCTACGGCGGATGGCTTGCTCTGAACCAAGCGCACCGCAGGCCCGACCGCCTCGCCTCGTTGACACTCCTCGACCCCGGCGGCCTTGAGAAAGTCGGTTTGCGCTTCTTCGTATGGATCTTCGCCAGCCTGCTCGCGACCTTCGCACCCAGGGCGCTACGCCCACGACTGGCAGCGTGGCTGGAACAGCCGGTCCTCATCGTGCCAGAGCTACGCACCATGATCAGGCTGGGCGTTCGTGCTTACCGCATACGCCGTCCCGCCCCACTGCCTCTGTCCGAGGGCGAACTGGCCACCATCCGCACCCCGCTCTACCTGGCACTCGGCAAGCGAAGCCTCCTCGTGCACCCGCACAGGCAAGTCGAGCGCGTTCCCCGCCTGATTTCCGGCGCCCGAGCCGAAATCATCTCCGACACCGGCCACGGACCCCAGATCGACCACGCGGACGAGATCAACCGTCGGATGCTGGCCTTCATGGACTCCATCGACTGACACCCCCCGCCTCGTCCTTGACGTCGGGGCCCTCGGCGCGGAACTGGGCGACGGCAGCGTCCAGGTAGCGGGTGTTCCACAGAACGACCGCGTCGAGGACCAAGCCGAGGGCGGCGAGAAGGCGGCCTGCGCCGCTCCGGGTACCGCTTCACGCACGAGGAGTCGCCGATGCCGAGTCGCCCGGCCGGGTACTCCAGCTCCGGGCGCGTGGGCGCCTCGGTGAACGGCCCGTACGCCGGGGCCCGCTCATCGGTGAGAAACTCCACCGGCACGACCGGACCGCAGCCGGCACCGTCGCCCGTCCGGCGAGCCTTCCGCGAAACCCAGCGGCAGCCAGTGTGCAGCCGGCCATGATCAATCTCAGCGGCACTTTCTGTACCGCACCTACTCACACCCGAGTTTAGGGACCGCCTGCGCAGAAGCCGTCGCGCGCGTGGGCCGTCGCGACGCGCGCTCGCCCGGCCGCCGGGCGGGGGCGCGCGTCAGGCCGTGCTCAGGTCACCACTCCCGGGACCACCGTCAACCGCTGGTAGGTCCCGCTGCTGTGGCGGACGGTCAGAAGGACGTTCTTTCCGGGCCGGGCGTGGGCGACCGCTCGGGCGAGGTCGGCGGCGGTGCCGACGCGCGTCGTGCCGAACTGCAGCAGGACGTCCCCGCGGACCAGCCCGGCCGCGTAACCCGGTCCGGGCACGTCTACGCCGACCACCAGCGCGCCCGACTTCGCGGCGTCGACGGCCTCGATGCCCAGGGCCGCCCCGGGCTGGGCCGGAGCGGGGCTCGGGGTGACGGCGGGGGTGGCCCTGGACGAGGGGGACGGCGGCGGGGCCTGGCGGTGCAGCCCGGCGATCCTGCTCATACCGATCACCGTGGCGCCGACGGTGCCGATGCCGACCCCGGCGAGCACCAGCGCGATGCCGGCGAACACCCCGAGCAGCAGGGTCCGTGGCCGTCGTCCGCTCCGGGGCGCGGCGTGCGGGCGGTGGGCCGGGCCGGGTGTGCCGCCGTCCCGCCGTTCCCGGCCGGGCATCGGCTTGGGACGCAACGCAGTCTGTTCCATGGTTCGCTCGCCTCCGCCTGGTGCTCTACCCGGGGCACCGGGCCGTGACGAGACACGAACGAGTGAGACTGGCCGAAGGGTCGCGGAGGGTAGTCATAGTCGTCGAGCGCCGCCCCGGCACCCGGCGGGACAGGGGACCCCCGGTTCGGTCACGGGCTCTCCACCAGCCTGCGGATCGTCTCCGCCGCCGCTCCGCCCGGGCTGCCGCCGTGGAGGAGTTCCGTGCAGTGGACGACCCGTGGAGCGGTGAGCGGGACGGCGACCGTGCCGGGCAGGCCCGTGGCGGTCGAGCGGGGCAGCAGGGTGAGGCCGTGTCCGGCGGCCGCGAGGGTGATGAGGGTGCGCAGGTCGGTGCCTTCGTAGCGCAGGGCGGAGCGGAAGGCGCCGCCACCGGCGGCGGCACGCAGCTGCGCGAGCGGGAGGGCGGCGTCGGGTGCGTCGAGCCAGCGGGCGTCACCGAGGTCGCCGAGGCGCAGGCCGGAGCGGCCGGCGAGGGGGTGCCCGGCGGGCAGCACGACGCTCACGGGTTCCTCCGCGACGCCGTGCGTGGTCAGCGGCGCCACATCGGGCAGCCGCAGTGGATCGCTGGGTGCGGCGAGCCCGTCGACGAGACCGAGGCCCGCGGCGCCGGTGGCGACGGCGGCCGGGATCTCCGCGCGGGTGAGGACGCGCAGGGTGACACCGGACGGCGGAAGAGCGGCGAGGACGCCCGGGCCGATCGCGGTCGGGGTGGTGGCGAGGGTGAGGCCGGGAGCGGGTGTGGCGGCCATGCGGACGATGTCGGCGCGGGCCGCGTCCAGGCGCAGCAGCAGCGGGCCCGCGTGCTCCAGGAGCCGCTCGCCGACGGCGGTGGGTGCGACGGGTCGCCGGGTCAGCAGGGGTGCGCCCAGGTCCTGTTCGAGCGCGGCGATGTGCTGGGAGACGGCGGACTGGGTGTAGCCCAGCTCGCGTGCGGCCTCCGAGAACGAGGCGAGGCGCGCCACGGTGACGTAGGTGCGCAGCAGATGGGGGTCCATGCGGCACAGCATCCCATCCCCATCAGCGTTGCTTATGGAGGGTACGGAAATCATCGTTGGACGTGAACCATGGGGCGCGCGGAGGATGAGGGCCATGACGAACACCGCCACCCTCGCCCTCGTCGGCGACCGCTCCCCCACCGTCGTCTCGCACACGCGCGTGCCGCTTCTGCTGGACGCCCTCGCCGAACGCGACCGGCTGGTCCTGGACGCTTACTGGATCGCCTCGCAGGACGCAGAAGCCGAGGGAGCCGTAAGGGGGTTCGACGCCGTGTGGGTGCTGCCGGGCAGCCCCTACCGCAGCGAGGCGGGGGTCCTTGCCGCCGTGCGCACCGCGCGTGAGGAGGGCGTTCCGTTCCTCGGCACGTGCGGCGGCTTCCAGCACGCGCTGCTGGAGTACGCGCGGAACGTGTGCGGACTGACCGGGGTCGCGCACGCCGAGAACGACCCGGACGCCGAGGACCCGCTGATCGAACCGCTCACCTGCTCGCTGGTGGGTCACGAGGCCGCGGTGACCATCGAGCCGGGCTCGCTGGCCGAATCCGTGATCGGCTCGACGCGCACGGTCGAACGGTACTTCTGCGCGTACGGCCCCTCGCGCCACCTCGACACCCTGCGCGCCCATGGCCTGCGGCTCTCCGGGCGCGACGAGGACGGCCAGGTCCGGGTCGCCGAACTGCCGGGCCATCCCTTCTTCCTGGCCACGCTGTTCCAGCCGGAGCTGTCCGGTGACGGTTCGGTGCCGCACCCGGTGATCCGGGCCCTGGCGCGGGCCGCCGTCGACCACGCGGGGCGGGCGCGCCGGTCGGCCTGAAAGCGGCGCCGTGGTGCACTGCCAGTGCCGGCTGTTGCCTTCGGTGACATGACCGATCACGCCCTGCGGCGGCTCCGCCGGCACCGGCACCTCACCGAACTGGCCGCGTGCCCTTTCGACAGGGCTGACGGACTCGCCGCGGAGGCGTGGAGCGGATGGGCGGGGTCAGCTGACGAGCCGGACGGGCGGCGCCGGAGCGCGGTCGGGCAGGAAGCCGTGGGCCCGGCGGCCCAGCCACTCGGTCTTGTAGCGGTCCACGTGGCGGTGCCAGTTCAGAATGCCGGCCAGCCAGTTCTGCAGGTCGAGCACATAGCCGTCCATGGCCGCCCGGCCTTCGGCGGACAGCTCGAAGTCGTCGTACAGCACGGGCAGTTCGTGCGCGATCACATGCTCGAACTGCTGCATGCGCTGGGTCGTCAGGTCGTGCACGACGCCGAGCGCGGTCGGATAGTCCACGCCGAAGAAGTTCTGCACGACCAGGATGGCGTTGTGGATCTCGCCCTCGTACTCGATCTCCTTCTGGTAGGAGAAGATGTCGTTGAGAAGGCAGGCGTAGTCGATGGCGGCGTTCTCCAGGGAGCGCACCGGGCCGCTGCGGTACACCTCCGGAGGGACCGCGGGGCCGTGGCCCATCCGGCACAGGCTCAGGGTGAGGTCGGAGCCGAAGGTGGAGCGCCGCATCTCCAGATAGTCGACCGGGTCGGGGACGCGGTTCTGCAGCTGGTTGGACAGCTCCCACACCCAGCTCTCGGTCATGGTGTCCACGGCCGCCCTGAGGGTGCGCCGCTGGTCGGCCGTCATCCCGGCGGTGGTGCGCGCCCACAGGTCGATCAGCGAGCGTTCCATGGCGTTGCCGGGGACGACGGTCGGCTCGCCCTCGACGGGCATGCAGGCCGACAGCCGGGCGGTGGTCAGCCGGGCGGCGGCCAGGTCCCGGCGGTGGCCGTAGACGAGCGGGTAGTAGTCGTCGCCGTAGGTGCCGAAGGCGAGCCACTGGGCGCTGAGGTCGAGGGCCTCGGGGGTGGCGTCCGGGTCCAGGCCGGCGGAGCACAGCGCGAGGTCGGAAGCGGCGAGCTTGTCCTCGTCCCAGACGCCTTCCTGGAGCATGCCGATCCGGTGCGTCCAGGCGAGGAGGTTGTGGCGGGCGCTGTCGAGGTGGGGGCTCAGCTCCAGCCGGAAGGGCATGTGGAACTCGGGCAGCAGGGAGGGGCCGACCTTCTGGTAGGGCACGTGGGAGTAGGCGCGCAGGCGTTCCCGGGCCGCCGAGGCGAGCAGTGCGCCGATGTCCGCGGCCGAGATGCCGGGGCCGGTCGGGATCTGCCACGGCGAGCCGGGGCGGGCACCCTTGTTCATGTAGCGGCTGGAGCGCATGTGCCACTCATGGCCGCCGGACTGCCAGTCCTGGAGACCCTTGGTGTAGGCGGCGACCGCGGCGACCTCGTCCGGCCTGAGGCCGTTCTCCAGGGCGACGGCCGGGACTTCGGTGAGGGCGGTGTGCTCGAACTGGTGCAGGCGTGAGGTGAGGATGTCGTTGACGGTCTCGGCGGCCTCCTGGGTCGTGCAGCCGAAGAACTTCTCCAGGACGAGCACGCCGTTGCTGTTCTCGCCCTCGTCCTCGACCTCGCGCTGGTAGGAGAACAGGTCGTTGCGCAGATGGACGGCGTCGGAGAACGTCTCCATCAGGACGCGCAGCGGCCGGGTGCCGGAGACGGCGGCGGGCACCTCGGCCGTCGCGTACTCCACGAGCCCCGCCGACCAGGGGGCGCCGCCCACCTTGCGGCGCATCTCGATGTACTCGACGGGGTTGGCGATCCGCCCCTCGTTGATGTTGGACAGTTCCCACATCGACTCGTTGAGCAGATGCTCGGTGGCCACGGAGAAGCGCCGGCACCAGTCCGCGGACATCGACGGCACGGTACGCCCCCACAGGTCTCGCAGCCCCGCCTCCACGGGATTCTCCGGCTCGGGTACCGGAGTCGACGGGTCGAGCGGCATGAACAGCGGCAGCCGGTCCAGGTGGGCCTTTCCGGCGGCGCGGTCCTGGGTGCGCTTGTACATGTCCAGGAAGTGGTCGTCGAAGAAGAACACCCACACGTACCAGTCGGTGATGAGCGAGAGAGCGGGTCCGTCGCAGTCGGGGTGGGTGTAGGCGCACAGGAGCCCGTAGTCGTGTGCCTCCAGGTCGGCCTGCTCCCAGATCCCGGAGCCTTCCAGCATGCCCATCTCGCGCGCCCACTGTGTCGAGTGGGCACGGGCCTCGTCGAGGTGGGGGTTGAGCCGCGCGGGATACGGCATGTAGAAGTGCGGGAGTTCGAACGGCTGCGTCATGGCCGGGCCCTACCCGCGGGTCCGGAGCCACATCCGCCGCGCGGGACGTGATCACACCATCGCGTGAACCGCCGCTGAAACCCCGGACTTCCGCCGTCTTCCATGGGCGTTCGGCTCACCGCAGCGGGTCTCCGGCGGCCCGGGCCACCGCGTCCGGCAGGGCTGCGGCGGAGGCCGGCAGCCCCGGCCAGACGGACGGCAGACCGGCCTCCGCCAGGCGTCCCGGCTCCCCGCGCACGCTCCCGCGCACGCTCTCCGCGCTCGCGCGCGTGCCGCCCACTGCGGGCGGCTTGGAGGATGTCGTCGGTCTGGTCCTGCGACCGGGGCCACAGGCCGGTGCGGTGCCACTCCGATGCGCAGGCCCTCGCCTTCCGCCGGTTGGACAAGGCGACACCGGCAGACCGCCGGTATGCCCCGTCCGCGCCCTTGCCGTGCCCTCACGTGGGCGCCACGGTAGGCCCATGACCTCCTTCGTACTGCCTCATGAGGTGCACGGCGACGGCCCCCACAAGGTGTTCGCCGTCCACGGCTGGTTCGCCGACCGGTCCGCCTACGCGGCCGTCCTGCCGGATCTGGACCGCACCGCCTTCACCTATGCGCTGGTCGACCTGCGCGGCTACGGCGCGGCGCGGGACGCGGCGGGCTCCTACACGACGACCGAGGCGGCCGTGGACCTGATGGAGCTCGCCGACCGGCTCGGCTGGGAGCGTTTCTCGGTGATCGGGCACTCCATGGGCGGCTCGGTGGCGCAGCGACTGCTGACCGTCGCCCCGCACCGGCTGCGCCGGATCGCGGGTGTCTCTCCCGTGCCCGCCTCGGGCATGCCGCTGCCCGACGGCCAGGGCGCACTGTTCGCGGACGCGGCGCACAAGGCGGAGAACCGGCGCGCGATCATCGACTTCACCACCGGGAGCCGCCGCCCGGCCGCCTGGCTGGACCGGATGGTCGCCCGCTCGCTGGAGCGCAGTGACGCCAAGGCGTTCCGGGCCTGGCTCGACTCGTGGGCGGGCGAGGACTTCCACACCGATGTCGAGGGCAGTGAGGTGCCCGCCCTGGCCGTGGCCGGCGAGCTGGATCCGGCCCTGTCGCCGGCGGTCCTGCGGGAGACCTGGCTGTCCTGGTATCCGCGCGCCGAACTGGTCTCACTGCCGTCCGCCGGTCACTACCCGATGGACGAGACACCACTGGAACTCGTCCGGGTGGTCGAGGACTTCCTGCGGGCGGACACCGAGGCACCTGCGGACGGCCGGGACACGGCCGTCGCGGGCGAGCGGGCGTGAGCGTGCCCGAGGTGCCGCCGGTGCCCGACGTGTTCGACCCGCGCCGGTACGCCGCCGGGGTGCCCTACGACGACTACCGCGTCCTGCGCGACCACCATCCGGTGGCCTGGCAGGAGGAGCCGGAGGTGCTGGGCTGGCCGGCCGGTCCCGGGTTCTGGGCGGTGACCCGGCACGCGGACGTCGTGCGCGTACTGAAGGACGCGGCGACGTTCTCCTCGTACCTCGGCGCGACCCAGATCCGGGACCCCGATCCGGAGGATCTGCCGTTCATCCGCCGGATGATGCTCAATCAGGATCCGCCGCGGCACGGGCGGTTGCGTCGGCTGGTGAGCCGGGCGTTCACGCCCGGCCGCATCGACCGGTTCGCCACGGCCGCCCGGCAGCGGGCGCGCACGCTGCTCGCCGGGGCGTTGGCGGCGGCCCGCGAGGGGCACGGCACGGTCGATCTGGTGGCCGCCGTCACCAACGAGTACGCGCTGCTCAATCTGGCGGATCTGCTGGGCGTCGCGGAGAGCGACCGGGGGCTGCTGCTGCACTGGACACAGCGGGTCATCGGCTATCAGGACCCGGACGAGGCGGGTCCCCCGGTGCTGGACGGGACGGGCAGGCCGGTGAATCCGCGCTCACCGGCGATGCTGCGGGACATGTTCGCCTACGCCCGGCAGTCGGCCGTGTACAAACGGCGGTACCCCGCCGACGACATCCTGACGGCACTCGCCCACGACGCCGAACTGGAAGCCGAGGAACTCGAGATGTTCTTCTTCCTGCTCACGGTGGCGGGCAACGACACGGTGCGCAGCGCCGCTCCCGGCGGGCTGCTGGCTCTGGCCGAACATCCGGAGGCGTACGGGCTGCTGCGCGCCGGCAAGGTGGAACTACGGTCGGCGGTCGACGAGTTGCTGCGCTGGCACCCACCGGTACTGACGTTCCGCCGCACGGCGGTGCGGGACACCGAGCTGGCGGGGCGGCGGATCCGGGCAGGTGACAAGGTCGTGGTGTTCCACGCCTCGGCCAACCGGGACGAGCGGGTCTTCACCGGAGCGGACCGGCTCGATCTCGCCCGCTCCCCCAACCCGCACGTCTCCTTCGGGGGCGGTCCACACGTGTGCCTGGGCGCCCATTTCGCGCGACTGCAACTGCGCGTGCTCTACGAGGAGGTGCTGCGCGTCCTGCCTCTGCCGCACCTCGCCCGGCCCGCCGGGCGCCTGGTGTCCAACTTCATCAACGGCGTCAAGTCACTGCCGGTGCGGGTCGCCTGACGAGGCGACCTGGATCAGGGCGTGGGTACCGCTCGTGCGCCAGCGCTGGTCCTCCGCCGCCACCAGCGCGGCCTCGGCCGCTGCCGGCAGACCGGTGACCACCTCGGACTTGAGGGTGCGCAGCGCGGCGACCGGACCGGGGAATCCGGCTGTCACCTGCTGGAACGGCGTGGTCGGCGGCCACAGCCGGTCGCCCACCAGGCGGCGGTAGTTGAGGTCGCCCTTGACGACGGTCAGCGTGGCCGCGGCGAACTGCGCGCGCAGATCGTCCGGCATCCGCGCGTACGGCAGCGGGGCGCAGGAGAAGGGGTGGGCGCGCACGTCGAGCCGGCCGCCGGACATGGCCGCCCAGAGCACGCGCCCGTACTCGGCGGCCGCGCCCGGCGCCGCCCGCAACCGGTGCAGGGCGTCGACCACGTCGGTGGTGGTGGCGTCGGAGACGTAGTACGGGTACGGCTTGACGTGCAGCACCGCCCGCGCGGCCCGCCCCTCGGCGAGGAGATGGGCGATCAGCAGCAGATCGGGGACGAGTTCGCGGCCGGCGTTGTCGGCGACCAGCACGAGCGTGCCCGTCCCGCCGCGCGGCAGCAGCGACCACAGGGTTTCGCTGTCGTCGGCGACCAGCGCGGGGGCCGGCTCCCGGGCCTCGGCGCCCGCGGCGGAGAACCGGAAACCGAGGTCGGCGCGATTGCCCCACAGCGACCCGTGCAGCAGGGCGCGCGCCCGTTCCTCCTCCGGCAGGTCCCTCAGCGCGTCCAGGGCGGCCAGTTCCTCGTCGGTCTCCGGCGCTTCGAGTTCGGCGCGTTTGAACGGGCGGAAGGGGTCGATGCCCTGCCAGGCACCGGAGCCGAAGTACCCGACGGCGTCGAGCAGCCGGCGGTAGAAGTAGCTCAGCCACGGCACGTCGAACCAGGACCGCCCGGCGTGGTCGGCCAGCCCCCAGTCGTGCCAGCGGTCGCGGTCCGGGGCGTCGGCGGGAAGCGGCTCGATCGCCCCTTCGGCGCAGCTCTTCAGCAGCTCGTCCAGCGCCCGGTGCTGCCCGGGGCCGTACGGGAAGGCGTCCCGCACCTGCCTGATGATCGCGGGATGCCGCTGGGCCAGCACGCTGTGCGGGAACGAGCCGGGTTCGTTGCCGGTGATCACGGGTGCGCAGGGGGTGTCGGGCATGTCGGTCACCGTAGCGCGCGTCAGACTGTTCTGATCTCCCGTTCCAGCTGCGTGGCGAGGGAGACGTAGCGGGGGCGGCGGTGCACCGGGACCAGGCCCCGGATCATCAGGTGCCACATCTCGGCGACCCTGCGCGGAAGCCGTCCGACCGGTTCGATCGAGCGGCCGGCGACCCGGGTGCCGACGAAGAAGCAGACAAGGCCGTGCGCGACGGCACCGACGTCGAGGTCGCCGTGCACATCGGCCTCCCTGACGGCTCCGCCGAACTTCCGGGTGGCGAACTCCAGCCACTCGGTGAACGGATGCCTCAGCGGCGGCCGTACGGCGAGGTCCGCGGAGGCCAGGCGCAGTCCGGCGCGCGGCACCGGGTCCTCCACGGCGAGCCGGGCGATCCCGAAGGTGGTGCGCATCAGGGACTCCAGCGAGGAGTACCCGCGGCTCTCGACCTCGGCCACGAGCTGCTGCGCGGCCTTGGCCTGGAGTTCCAGGATGGCGTGGGCCAGGTCCTCCTTGGCGGCGAAGTGGAAGTACAGCGCACCCTTGGTGACCTTCGCGTACGCCACGATGTCGCTCAGGCTGGTGGATTCGTAGCCGTGTTGGTCGAACAGATCGGCGGCGGCCGTGATGATCGTTGCCCGGGTCTGCTCAGCGCGTAACTGCCTCGCCATCGTGTGACCCTTCCTTGCACCTTGAACGAACGGGACATGCGGTTTGTTTTTGGCCCGTCGCCCACGATAACTCACCGGGTGGCAGCGGGAGTCCGGCGCACGGGCCCACGGCTCGACCAGCGCCCTGCCGGCGGCGCGCCCCACACGCGGGGCCTCGTGGGCCGCGAACGGACGGCACAGGACCGCTCCACCCGCGTTCCCCGACTGCTTCCGGCGGCCACGGGACGGCCGTTGCACCCGTGATCACCACGATACGAGGCAGGCGGCCGGCTCCTCAACGAGGTCTCGGAGCAGGCGCGAAACAGCCGAACCGGTCGGTGCTTTCGCGCCCCCTGGGCACCGGCATGCCGGACCGGCTGAACGCGGCGGACGTGCGCGCCGTACTGGACGCCGCAGATCCTGTTCCCCGCGCACGCCGAGGAGACGTCCCGGATGACTCGGATGACCGCCCGCCTGAGCGTCACGGCGACCGCTGTGGCGGCCCCGCTCCTGCTCCTGTCATGGGCGGCGGGGTCTGCCCAGGCGCACGGAGCCCCCACGGACCCGGTCAGCCGGGTCTACGCCTGCTCCCCCGAGGGCGGCAGTGCGGACCGCTCGGCGGCCTGCAGGGCGGCGATCACCGCGAACGGCGCTCCGTTCACCGCGTGGGACAACCTGCGCGTGGCCGGGGTGGCGGGTCGTGACCGGCAGGTGATACCGGACGGCAGACTGTGCAGCGGCAACCTTCCGGCGTACCGGGGCCTCGACCTGCCTCGGCGGGACTGGCCGGCGACGCGGCTGACACCCGGTGGCCGGCTGACGATGACGTACGCCTCGACGATCAACCACACGGGGACGTTCAAGCTGTACCTGACCAAGCCCGGTTACGACCCGGCGAAGCCGCTGAAGTGGTCCGACCTGCCGGAGCGGCCCTTCGCCCAGGTCACGGACCCGCCGTTGAGGAACGGGGCGTACCACATCCGCGCGACCCTGCCGAAAGACCGCGCGGGGCGTCAGATGCTGTACACGATCTGGCAGAACAGCAGCACGCCGGACACGTACTATTCGTGCTCCGACGTGATCTTCCCCGGGCGCGGGACGGCCGCCGGAGCGGCGCAGGCCACGAGGACCGCGACCGCGACGGCGACTCCGCCGGGCGGCCGATCGCCGCGGACGCAGACCCCGCCAGCGGGGGGTGCTCCAGCGGAGCAGTCGACTGCGGCCCCGGAAAAGGTGCCTTCGCGGCCCAGGGACGCCGCCGGGGACAGCACTCCGGTGGCGGAGGCGACGCGCGGCGGTTCGGGCCCCTCGGCTCCGCTGCTGGCGGGCGGCGCCGCCGCGGTGCTGGTGCTCACCGGGAGCGCCGCCTTCGCGCTGCGGCTACGACGGCGCTGAAATCATCGCAGGAGTGATCAGTTGACGTAGACCCGGGCACCGCCGTCGGTGACCGGCGCGTACTTGGCCGTGAAGTAGCCGTTGGCGAAACACAGCGACGAGCCGGAGCTCTTGGCGAACTGCTGGTTGGTGAAGGTGATGCTGCTGTCGGCGTTGTCGGCCTTCCCGGTCAGGCCGGCCGCCTGGTAGACGCAGGTGACGGTGCCCAGCAGGGTGCGCAGCTTGACCGTGGCCTGCACGACGGAGCCGCTGGCGGGCTGGACGGTGAGCGTGCCGTCGGAGGTGACCGTCGCCGAGTAGGGCAGGTTGTCGATGGTGATGCCGTTGACGCCGAGGACACCGGTGACGTTGCTGGTGCAGGTGCTGCTGTCGAAGGTGTGCGCGGTGACGGACTCGGTGGCCGTGCCGGGGGCGGTCGGGTTACCGGTCACCTTGGCGGTGAACTGGGAGGACGTGCACTTGACGCCGCTGGTGCCGGTCGCGCTGGAGTAGAACGTCGCGGACGTGCCGGAGGCCAGGGGCGCGGTCAGGGTGTCGCCGACCGCGGCCGCGGTGCCGCCGGCGCTGCCGGTGGTGAGGACGGCGCTGCCGTCGGCGGAGGCGGGTCCGGCCGCCGTGAGCACGAGCGCGGCGGCGGTGCCGGCGAGGGCGAGGAGGGATCGCGTACGCATGCGGGTGCCTCTTTCCTGAGTGGGGGTTCCGGTGAGGTGAGGTGGGGGGTCTCGGGCTTGCTGGGGTGCCGCCGACGCGGGGCCGTCGCGCCTTCTCCGTACGCGACGGGCCCGCGTCGGCGGCAGGCCGGGCACCGGCCGAAGGCCTCGGGGGCGGACCTTCGACCAGGCCGGGCAGCACGGCGGCGCCGGAGACCGGCCGAGGGAAGGGATTGCGCCGGAGCCGCGGAACGACGTGAGCCGTTGCCGCGAACCGGCTCGCGTGACTGCCGCGTGCCGACGTGAGCGGTCACCCTCTGCCGAACGTGAGCGGTTGCCATGAGCCGGTGTGAGCGGTTGCGATGAGCCGAGGTGAGCGGCTGCCGTGAAGGGCCGGGGACGCGGCCGGTGCCGCTCGGCGGACCCGGCGCCACGGATCCGTGAAACAGGGAAATTTGTAGACCTGAATAACCGTCAACGTCAAGCGCCAGTAGGAGAGTTGCGGACAGCGGTCGCGGGTCGCGCACATCCGACACCCTCTTTTCACATCTCCCTTGACCCTTCAATGTAACCGGCGGTAACTTCCTCGAAGGCTACCGTCGCATAACGAGAAAGCCCTTGCACCCGCCGGGAGTGCGAGGAGGCGTACGCGACAGCCACTGTCCGCGCCAGGACACCGCGCCACTGAAGCCCAACCCGCATTGATCCATGCACATGGGAGCAGACATGGCCTCGTCCCCGGACGTCCCGTCCGTCGGCAACACCCCCGAGAACCCGGGCAAGGGTTCACCGTCCGGAACACCGAGCACCGCCGGGACCAGCACCGGCGGCGAGAGACGCGGGCGGGTCCGGGCGCGCCGGGCCGCCGTGATGGCGGTGCCCGCCGCCCTCGTCGCCGCCGGCCTCGCGATCCTCACCGCGCAGGGGGCGCTGGGTGTGCAGTTCGCGATCTCCGGCATGCCGTTCACCGTCACCGCGACCGAACTGAAGGGCACCGGATTCGAGCAGTTCGGCGCGCTCGACAACATGGCGGACGGCAGCCCGAACGCCGGGGACTCCGGCGGCCAGGTACTCGTGGTCACCTCCGCGATCAAGAACGCCACACTCACCAAGCTGTGCCAGAGCGTCGACCTCGGCGGCACCAACCTGCTGATCACCGCGGGCAGCGGTGCGAACAAGGTCACCGCGACCGACCTGACCACCGACTCCACCGAGCTGTCAGGTGACGCGGCGTTCGACAACATCGAGATCGGCAACGACGCGAGCACGCTGACCAAGGCGGGTGTGAAGGGTCCGATCGGGGTCTTCAGCCAGCAGGCCGACACCGTGCGCATCGCCGATCTACGGCAGACCAACTACGCCACCACCGCCGGCGTGTTCAAGCTGCCGGGTCTCAAGCTGCGCTTCAGCGGCTCGGGCTGCTGATCGCCGTGCCGGACCGTCCACGTCGGGGGCCGAGGCTCGCCTTCCGCAGGTGGCGGGCGCGCCGGCCGTTCTGGGGCGGGCTGCTGCTCGCCCTGGGCGGCGGCGAGATCCTGCTCACCGAGAAGGCCTCACTGAAAGTCGTGATGCACATCGGCATGCAGGGCCTGGCCGGCTATCTGCTGCCGACGCTGATGCTCCTGCTGGGCCTGCTCATCCTCTTCAACCCCTCGCAGCGACTCTTCTACTCCGTCACCGGCATCCTGCTTTCCCTGGGCACCTGGCTCACCTCCAACCTGGGCGGCTTCTTCCTCGGTCTCCTCCTCGGCGCCACCGGAAGCTGCCTCACCTTCGGCTGGCTCCCGGACCAGGAGCCCCGCGTCAGCCGCCGCGAACGCCGGAAGCAGGCGAGGGCCGAGCGGGCAGCGACGCGTGCGGCCATGGCGGACGGGGTGGAGGGGACGGCTTGAGGAAACGGCCCGGCCGGCCGCGGCCGATCCGGCACGCCGGACCCGTGCGCTCACGGTCCCGCGCATCCCCGGAACAGGTGGCTCGGGGACTTCTTCGCTACCCGTGCCGGGACACCGGGCAGCCGGACGGCGTCCAGCGCCGCTGCGCAGGAGGCGCAGGCCGTGGGCGGTCTCGTCGGAGGGGTCCGCGGCGGGGACCGGGCGCTGCGCGCCGACGTCGGTGCAGCGGCCGTGGCGGCGGCCCGCCGCGGCGGGCAGGGCGGCCGTCCGGCGGTCAGGGCGGCCCGGGTCCGGCGCGCCGGGGTCGACGACGGGTCCGGCCGCGCCGTCTGCCGGCCGGATCAGCACGGACAGGGAGAGGTCCGCACCCCTGCGCACGACGTGGGTGTCCCCGGCCTCCGGGGACACCCACGTCGTCCCGCCCGCGGTCATTCCAGACGGCAGGTCAGGCGAGACCGGCGGACTTCAGCCAGGCCTTGGCGACGTCCAGCGGGTCCTTGCTCTGCGTCTGCACCTGGGTGTCCAGGTCCAGCAGGGTCGCCGTGTCCAGCTTGGCCGAGACCGCGTCGAGCGCGTCGACGCCCTTCTGGTTCAGCGCACTCTTGTGGACGAGCGGCTGGACGTTCTCGAACCCGAAGAGGTTCTTCGGGTCCTGCAGGACGACGAACCGCTCCTTGGAGATGGTCGGGTCCGTGGTGAAGAGGTCCGCGGCCTGTACGGCGTTCTTCTTCAGCGCCGCCTGGGTGAGCGGGCCGCCGGCGTCCAGCGCCTTGAAGGACCTGAACTCCAGTCCGTAGACGGACTTGAGGCCGACCAGGCCCTGCTGCCGGGTCTGGAACTCCGGCGAGGCGCCGATGACCAGGTCCTTCGCGATGTCCTTGAGGTCGGCGATGGACGACTTCCCGGTGAGGCCGTACTTCTTCGCGGTGGCCGCGTTGACCGTCACCGAGTCCTTGGTCTGCGCCGACGAGGGCTTCAGCAGGGTCAGCTTGGAGTCCAGCTTGGCCTCGATGGCCGCCGTGGTGGCTTCCGCCGTCTTCGGCGTGGCCTTCGGGTCGAGGTAGGCCAGCAGCGCGCCGTTGTACTCGGGCAGGACCGAGATGGAGCCGTTCTTGAGCAAGCCGTAGGTGGTCTCGCGGCTGCCGATGTTCGGCTTGTACGTGACCTTGATTCCCTTGGCCTTGAGCGCCTCGCCGTAGATGTCGGCGAGCAGGGTGCTCTCGGGGAAGTTGTTGGATCCGACGACAACACTGTCGCCGCTCGCCTTGCCGTCGTCCGACAGGGGGTTGTCGGCCTTGCCGTCGTTGGAGGAACAGCCCGCCAGCAGAGCCGCCGCCGTGAGGGCGACCACCGCCGCGCCTCGGTTCCTCCGGATGGACCTGCTGATATGGGTCGTGGAAGTCACCCACTGATCCAATCCAGCCGGTTCTCGGTCAGTCAAGGGTCTCAGATCACCGATTGGCCTCGATCTGCGGCCAGTTGTGCACGTCGAGCACTGGACGTCTCGACGGGTGCCGGTCGTGGTGTTCGGCGCACGCGAACGCGGCTCGGTGCGGGACGCGCTGCTCGTCGTGCTGAACCGGGCCGGCCCGCACCGGGCGGTAGGTCGGCGAGGTGAGCTACCGCACCCGTACCCGGGCCGGGATACTGCGCCGGCCGTCCCGGCCGCGGCGCCCGTCAGCCGCTCCGGCGCACCCCGGGTGAGACCGTGAGCCGGGACGCGGCCCAGAACACCACGAGGGTGGCGAGGGCGAGTCCGGCGACCAGGGTGGCGCCGCCGACGACCTTCTCGTAGTTGCGCTGGTAGAGGCCGTCGATGATGTACCGGCCGAGGCCGCCGAGGCTGACGTAGGCGGCGATGGTGGCGGTGGAGACGATCTGGATGGCCGCCGTGCGCAAGCCGCTCAGGATCAGCGGGAGCGCGACCGGCAGCTCCACCTGGAGCAGCACGCGCGCCTCGGGCATCCCCATGCCGCGCGCCGCGTCCACCGGTGACGGGTCGACGGAGCGGACCGCCTCGTAGGTGGTGACCAGGATCGGCGGCACGGCGAGCACGACCAGCGGGATCATCACCGGCATGAGGCCGAACCCGATCCAGATGAACATGAGCACCAGCAGACCGAAGCTGGGCAGGGCCCGTCCGGCGGTGGCGATCAGCGCGAGGGCGTTGCCGCCGCGCCCGTAGTGGCCGGTGACCAGGCCGACGGGCAGGCCGATCACGGCGGCGAGGACGAGCGCCTCCACCGAGTACTTGATGTGCTCGACCAGGCGGGTGGGGATGCCGTCGTAGCCGTGCCAGTGGGAGGTGTCGCTGAAGAAGGTGTGCGCGAAGTTCAGTACGTTCACCGGGTGGCACCCTTCCGCGGCATCCAGGGGGTGAGGAGGAGGCGGACGAGGACCAGCAGGGCATCGGCGAGGATGCCGAGCACCGCGGTCGTGAGGACCGAGTTCACGGCCAGGGCGGGCCGGTGATAAGTGGTGGCGGCGTAGAGCATGTTGCCGAGGGCGCCCTGGTTGCCGATGAGCATGCCGACGCTGACCAGGGAGAGGCTGGACACGGTCGCCACCCGCAGGCCCGCGATGATCGCGGGAACGGCGATCGGCAACTGGATCTGGAGGTACCGGCGTACGGGCCCGAAGCCCATGGCCTGCGCGGCGGCCAGGGTTTCCCGCGGGACCGAGCGGACGCCGTCCACGATCGCCGGGACGAGCACGACCAGGCTGTAGATCGCGAGCGGGATCATGACGGTGGTCTCGCTCTGGCCGAAGTAGTCGATGAGGACGACGAAGAAGGCCAGCGAGGGGATGGAGTAGAGCACGGTGGTGATACCGAGGACGGGCGGGTAGACCCAGCGGAAGCGTACGCAGAGCTGCGCCACGGGCAGGGCGACGAGCAGGCCGGCCAGCACCGGCAGCAGTCCTTCGCACAGGTGCAGGCCGACGAGTCCGAGGTAGCTGTGCTGGAGGTCGCTCGGGAGGTCGAAGAAGCCGTTCATCGCGCGGCCTTCACCCCGGAGTCATGCGCCACCCGGCTGTGGGCGGCGCGGATCGCCTCGCCGATGACCTGCTGGGAGACGACGCCGACGGCGCGCCCCTCGCCGTCCACCGCGACGGCCCATCCGGTCGGCGAGAGCACGGCCCCGTCGAGCGCGGTGCGCAGCGAATCGGTGCCGGACACGAACGGCCGGCCGCAATCGATGAGTTGGTCCCGCTCGATCGCGCCGGCGGTGAGCCGGTGCGGCTCGCTCCAGCCGAGCGGCCTGCCGTCGAGGTCGGTGACGAGGAGATAGGGGGCCGCGGCCCGGGAGGCGAGCTTCTCCGCGTCCGCGTCGATCCCCACGAGGGGCGCGGTCTGCAACTCCAGTCCCTCTGCGGAGAAGAAGGACAGCCGGCGGATGCCCCGGTCGGCACCGAGGAAGTCCTCCACGAAGGAGTCGACGGGGGCGCTGAGCAGTTCGGCGGGCGGGGCGAACTGGGCGAGCCGGCCGCCGGTGCGCAGTACGGCGACCATCGTGCCGAGCTTGATCGCCTCATCGATGTCGTGCGTGACGAAGACGATGGTCTTGCCCAACTCATCCTGGATGCGCAGGAGTTCGTCCTGCAGCCCCTTGCGGACCACAGGGTCGACGGCGGAGAACGGCTCGTCCATCAGCAGCACCGGCGGGTCGGCGGCGAGGGCGCGGGCCACGCCGACGCGCTGCTGCTGGCCGCCGGAGAGCTGGTACGGGTACCGCTTGGCCAGCGAGGTGTCGAGCCCCACCCGCTCCATCAGCTCGGCGGCCCGGGCCCTCGCCTTCTGCTTGCCCCAGCCGAGCAGGCGGGGGACGGTGGCGATGTTGTCGAGGATGGTGCGGTGCTGGAAGAGACCGGCGTTCTGGATGACGTAACCCATCGACCGACGCAGGGTGTTGACCGGCTGCTGCCGGATGTCCCGGCCGTCCAGGAGGATGCTGCCCTCGCTGGGCTCCACCATCCGGTTGATCATCCGCAGGGTCGTCGTCTTGCCGCACCCCGAGGGCCCGACGAGGACGGTGATCGCGCGGTCCGGTATCTCCAGTGACAGCCGGTCGACCGCGACCGTGCCGTCCGGATACCGCTTCGTGACTGAATCTATCCGTATCAAAACGCCGAACACCCTTCGGGTCTGGCAGATTTCCGCCCACTCTCGGGCGCGGTCGTCGTTGCGCAGGCCGTTGCGGGGAGAGTCTAGACTGCGGGCGTTTCAGCACTTTGGCGGGAGAGGCACGAAGCCGGGCCGGGTGCGAGCCGCTCACCCCGCCGCCCTGAACCGCTCGACGTGCCTCCGCCGGCTCGGTACGCCGATGGCACGCAGAGTGCGTGGCACGGCGACCGTCAAGGGGTGCGCAGGTGACCAACGGTCCCGGGTCAGGCACCGCCGCGCCGGCCCTACGGCGGCCCGGGTCGGCTCGGCGCAGGTGGTGCCTCGTCCAGGGTGGTACCGATCCCGGCCAGGCCCGCCCGCAGCACGCTCAGCCGCGCTGCCGGCTCCGCCGCCGCCCGCCCGGTGCCGCAGCCCGCACGGCGGTCATCGACGAGGGGTACGGGCCTGCGACGGGACCGGATCCAGCGCACACCCCGCACCCTCACAGAGTCTCAAACCGGAGGAAGCGGGGCATCAGCCGCGCCGGCCACACCTGTCCCACCGGTCGCGGGCGGTCGCCCAGGACCGGTCAGCCCTCGGCTGGGGCGAGCCGCAGCGAGACCGAGTTGATGCAGTAGCGCTGGTCGGTCGGGGTCGGGTACCCCTCACCCTCGAACACATGCCCGAGATGGGAGCCGCAGCGGGCACACCGCACCTCGGTGCGGACCATGCCGTGGGAACGGTCCTCGATCAGCTCCACCGCGTCGGTGTCCTTCGGGTCGTAGAAGGACGGCCAGCCGCAGTGCGACTCGAACTTGGCGTCGGAGGTGAACAGCTCGGCACCGCAGGCACGACAGGAGTAGACGCCCCTGGTCTTGGTGTCCGTGTACTCACCGGTGAAGGCCGGCTCGGTGGCGGCCTGGCGCAGCACGGCGTACTCGGCCGGAGTCAGCTCCGCGCGCCACTGCTCGTCCGGCTTCTCGACGTCGTACGACATAGCCTCAGCCCCTTCACTGCTGCGACAGGCGGTCCAGGATCCGCGGGCCCAGGTCGGTCACGTCACCCGCGCCCATGGTGAGAACGAGATCCCCGGGCTTCGCCATTCCCGCGATCGCCGCGGGGATCTCCGCCTTGTCGTGCACGGCGGTCACGTCGGCACCGGCCGCGCGAGCGGCCTCGATGATCAGCTCGCTGGTCACACCGGGGATCGGGTCCTCGCGGGCCGGGTAGATGTCGAGCACGACCGAGGCGTCCGCGAGGGCCAGCGACCGGCCCATCTCCTTGCCCAGCTCCTGGGTGCGGGAGAAGAGATGCGGCTGGAAGACGACGAGGATGCGGGAGTCACCGGCGGCGGCGCGCATGGCCTCCAGGTCGGCGGTCATCTCGGTCGGGTGGTGGGCGTAGGAGTCGATCACCTGGACGCCGGCCGCCTCGCCCTTCAGCTGCAGCCGGCGCTTCACGCCCGTGTACGCGGCCAGGGCCGGGGCCAGCTCGGCGGCCGGGATGCCCAGGGCGGCGCCGGCGGCGAGCGCGGCGACGGCGTTCAGGGCGTAGTGGCGGCCGGGGACGGAGACCGTGAAGGTGAGTTCCCGTCCGTCCACAACGACCGTCACCTCGCTCTTGAGGCCCTGGGCCACTACGGAGAGGACCCGTACGTCGGCGTCCGGCGCCTCCCCGTACGTCACCACCCGCACCTCGCGGGCCGAGACGCGCCGGGTGAGTTCGCGCGCGCCGTCCTGGTCCGCGGAGACGACCAGCGTGCCGCCGTCGGTGACGCGGTCGACGAACGTCTCGAAGGACTCGTAGATCTCGTCCATCGAGGCGTAGTTCGCGTGGTGGTCCAGCTCGACGTTGAGGACGATGGCGACCTCGGGCGCGTACTTGTGGAAGCTGCGGTCCGATTCGTCGGCCTCGGCGACGAAGATGTCGCCCTCGCCGTGGAGCGCGTTGGAGCCCGGGGCGTCCAGGTCGCCGCCGATCGCGTACGACGGCTCCAGGCCCAGCTCGCTGAGCGAGACCGCCAGCATGGAGGTGGTGGTGGTCTTGCCGTGGGTACCGGCCACGGCGATCGGGCGCAGCCCCTGCATCAGCGCGGCGAGCGCGTCGGAGCGGTGCACCACCGGGATGCCCAGCTCGGCGGCGCGTGCCAGCTCCGGGTTGTCCTCGCGGATGGCCGACGACACGACGACACAGCTCGCGTCGCCGGCGAGGTGCTCGGTGGCATGCCCGATGTGCACGGTGACGCCGAGCGCCCGCAGCGCCTGAGCGGTCGCCGAGTCCTTGGCGTCGCTCCCGGCCACCGCGGCCCCACGCTGCGCGAGGATCTTGGCGATGCCCGACATCCCGGCGCCGCCGATGCCGATGAAGTGCGGTCGGTCCATGGCGGTAGGAAGGCCGGGTGCCATGCGTTTCTCCCCAGAGACGGTACGAGCTAGAGCAGGCCTAGCCTATGCGCTGAACCACGCGCCACCTCGCAAGGGGCGCGGCGGCAGCCGACTCGGGGCGGGGAACCGCGCGACAAGTCACAGCGCACCCACACCCACAAACGCACGCACGCACCACACGCCGAGGGGCGCTCACCCGCCGGCCCGGCGGAGTGCCTACACCTTGCTGTGCGAGAACAGCTTCAGCACCGGCACCCCCACCTTGTGCCGAGCCCGTGAAGCCCAGTCCCGGTGGAAGAACTCCTCCACATAGTGCGGATCGGTCAGCACGATCACCTCATCGGCGTCCACCTCGGCGACGATCCCCTTCAGTGCGTCCAACGGATGATCCTCGACCAGCCGCCCCTCCGCCCGGCTCCCCGAGGAGCGCAGCGCCTGCAACGACACATCGAGGGCCTGCTGCCCCACGCTCCGGGCCTCCTCACCCTCAGGCGTCCCCCCTTCCCGCACGGCCTCGTCGAGTTCGCCGAGCGCGATGTCGTCGATGGCCCGCAGCAGACGGTCCGCCTGGTCGCCGCGCGGCTGGAGCAGCACGTGGAAGGAGACCGGCTCGTCCCCGTGCAGAGTGGTGACGAACTCCACGTCGGCGGACGTCAGGGCCTTCTCGATCATCAGAACGCTTGTGAACACCAGGCGCCTCTTCTCCTTCGAGGGCCGCTGGGCCCTCTGTCCTCCGGGGCCCGGCCAGGCCCTGCGGAAACCATCCTTCCCCGTGATCGCACGGGTAGTGCCGGACTGGGTCAGCCCGCCGCAAGTCAACCGGAACGGCAGATTCCGCTGATGTCAGGACCGACGGTAACGACCGAAAAGAAATCCGTCCTCCTCAAGGAGGGACACGAGGTCGAACCGGCGTGGAACGGCGACCGACGGACCCCCGGCGATGCGCTGCGCGTCCCCCGCGGTGAGCGTCGGCGAGACCGTCAGGCACAGCTCGTCCAGCACCTCGGCGGCGATCAGCTGGCCGAGCAGCCGGGGCCCGCCCTCGGTGAGCAGCCGGGTGTGGCCGAGGTCGGCGAGGGCGCGCACCGCGCGCACGGGCTCGACCCCCATCCCCTCACCGGCGACCACCACGCGGGCACCGGCCCTTTCGGCGGCGGCGACGCGGTCGGGGGCCGCGGCCGCACCCGTGAGGATGAGGGTGGGGACCAAGGGCGAGGTGAACAGGGGCAGGGAGAAGTCCAGCTCCAGGCTCGCGGTGACGACGGCGATCGCGGGGGCCGGGCCCTGGCCCGCGGCCTTCCGGTCGCCGGCGAACTCGCCTCGCGCCTTCGCGGGGCGGTACCCCTCCTGCCGTACCGTTTCCGCGCCCACCACGATGACGTCCGCGAGCGCGCGCAGCGTGCCGAAGATGCGCATGTCGGCGGCGCTGGAGATGGGCTGGGAGTGTCCCTCGTGCTGGGCGGCGCCATCGAGGGAGGAGACCATGTTGGCCCGCAGCCACGGCCGGGGGGCGCCCGGCACGGGCTCGGGGTAGGCATAGGCGGCGGCCAGCTCGGCGAGGCTCCACTCACGGGCCGCGCCGGCCCCGGCCGCCCCACCTGCCCCTGCATCCGGGCCGGCCCCGCTCCCTCCCTCGCCCCCCGCACCCCCACCGGGGGCCTCCACGCCCCCGCCGGAGGCCTGGGCTGCTGTCTCTTCGGTCACAGGGAACAGGCGTCGCATGCCGTGCAGTGTGACACGGCGCTTAGCATGGGTAACCGTGTCGTCCTCCACCTCCGCCCCCGGATCCAGCCCTCTGACCGACGCGGGCCCCCTCTCCCTGTGCGTCCGCGAGCCGCACGTCCCCGCCGACCGGCTGGTCGCCGAGATGGTGCCGCCGCCGCGCTTCGACTCGGTCCGCTTCTCCACCTACATCCCGGACCCGAACCAGCCCAGCCAGACCGAGGCCGTGCGGGTGCTGGAGGGCTTCGCGGCCGGGCTCGGCGGGGCGCACGCCTCCGGCGCGGGCAGGCGCGGCTTCTTCGGGTTCGGCAGGGGCAAGGCGCCGAAGACCCCGGCCGGCCCGCGCGGGGTGTACCTGGACGGCGGCTACGGCGTCGGCAAGACCCACCTGCTCGCCTCCCTCTGGCACGCCACCCCGGCCGAACCCACGCTCAAGGCGTTCGGCACCTTCGTGGAGCTGACCAACCTGGTCGGCGCCCTCGGCTTCCAGCAGACCGTGCAGACGCTCAGCGGTCACCGCCTGCTGTGCATCGACGAGTTCGAGCTGGACGACCCGGGCGACACGGTCCTGGTGTCCACGCTGCTCGGCAAGCTGGTCGAGGCGGGCGTGGCGCTCGCCGCCACCTCCAACACGCTGCCCGGCAAGCTGGGCGAGGGCCGGTTCGCCGCCGCCGACTTCCTGCGCGAGATCCAGGGCCTGTCGGCCCACTTCCGCGCCCTGCGCATCGACGGCGAGGACTACCGCCACCGCGGTCTGCCCGAGGCACCGGCCCCGTTCACCGACGAAGAGGTGACCAAGGCGGCGTACGCCACCGAGGGCGCCTCGCTGGACGACTTCCCGCACCTGCTGGAGCACTTGGCCAAGGTGCACCCGAGCCGGTACGGCGCGCTGACCGACGGGCTGACGGCGGTGTGCCTCACCGGCGTGCGGCCGGTGCCGGACCAGTCGACGGCGCTCCGGCTGGTGGTGCTCGCCGACCGGCTCTACGACCGTGAGGTCCCCGTACTGGCCTCGGGGCTGCCGTTCGACAAGCTGTTCAGCGAGGAGATGCTGAACGGCGGCTACCGCAAGAAGTACTTCCGCGCGATATCCCGGCTCACCGCGCTGGCCCGCGACGCGAAGGGACTCGTCGGCTCCTGACCGCCGCCCAATAGTCGATCAATCCCCTGCGGGTCAAGGGCGAGTTCACGCCACGCCACCCGCAGTTTTCACGCTCTCTTGCGCGCGTAGCGCCCAGTTAACCCTGCAAAGGACTTTGCAGGGTTAACGTGTTTCTTGACCGTCCATTGACTAACGCTTGGTGCGCACTAGAGATGTGAACGCGGTGAAGGGGGGCGCATGTTGCGAGGTACAACGACCCGCGCTCTGCTCGCCCTGCTCGCCGTGGCACTGCTCGCGCTCCAGCTCTGCACCCCCACGGGAACCTTCGCACCCGCGCATACACTCGGTCACTCGTTGGCCAAGGCCGAGACCGGAATCATCTCCTCCGCGATGCCGGAGCGCGAGAGAACGGACACGGTCCGCGACCCGGGCCGCTCGGGTGAGCCCGTGGGCATTGCGCACGTCCGCGCCCGGCAGCGCGGCTCGGCGTCCGGCTGGGCGCAGGAACACCCGCCCATAACCGGCCGGGCGGCCGAGGCGGGCTCACCGGACACCTCCGGCACCCCGCGGGACCGTTCCTCGAGAGCCGCCAGAGCCCACACCCCGGCAGCGCTCCAGGTCTTCCGCTGCTGAGTTCCGAGCCACCCCTCTCCCCACACACAACACGTCGTTCAAGCCCGACGCGCCGGTGCGGCGCGCCAGGAGGACCCCACACAGATGCAGCCCCTCATCGACAACGCCCGTACCTTCGGACAGCGCCCTGAGGAGTTCGCCAAGCTCGCCCAAGGCCAGTCCCCTCAGGTTCTCTTCATCACCTGCTCCGACTCCCGGGTCGTCCCGGCCCTGATCACGGGCGCCCGCCCCGGGGAGCTGTTCGAGCTGCGCACCGCGGGCAACATCGTCCCGCCCTACGCCTCGCAGCCCCCCACCAGCGAGGCCGCCACCATCGAGTACGCCGTGGAGGTGCTCGGCGTCCGCGACATCGTCGTCTGCGGCCACTCGCACTGCGGTGCCGTCGGCGCGCTGGTGCGCGGCGACGACCTGACCGCCGTCCCCGCCGTGCGCGACTGGCTGGCGCACGCCACCCCGCGCCCGGCCGGCGCGGCTGAGGATCCGGAGGTCGCCGAGGGCGTCCAGAGCCACGTTTTGACCCAGCTGCTGCGGCTGCGCTCGTACCCGTGCGTCGAGCGGAAGCTGGCGGAGGGCCGGCTGGGCCTGCACGCCTGGTACTACGAGGTGCACACCGGCGCCGTCCGGACGCACCGCCCGCAGACCGACACCTTCGAGTCCCTGTGAGCGCGCCGATGACCAGCAACCGCACCCGCATATCCCGTTTCCCTCATCTCAAGCGGGACTTCGCCGCCTCCCTCGTCGTCTTCCTGGTCGCGCTCCCGCTGTGCGTGGGCGTGGCCGTCGCCTCCGGGGTCCCGGCCGAACTCGGCCTGGTCACCGGCATCGTGGGCGGTCTGGTCACCGGGCTGATGCGCGGCAGCAGCCTGCAGGTGTCCGGGCCGGCGGCCGGTATGACCGTGCTCGTCTTCGATGCGGTCAAGGAGTTCGGACTGCCGGCGCTCGGCGCGATCGTGCTCGCCACCGGCCTGCTCCAGGTGGCCATGGGCGTGCTGAGGCTGGGCCGTTACTTTCGCGCCATCTCGGTCTCCGTCGTGGAGGGCATGCTGGCCGGGATCGGTCTGGTCCTGATCGCCGGCCAGCTCTACCCGGCGCTGGCGGCGAAGGCCCCCGACTCCGGCCTCCGCAAGATCGCCGGGCTGCCCGGCGCCTTCCTGGACGCCCTCGGCACCGAAAAGGCGCTGGCCTCGCTGGCGGTCTGCGCGGGTACGATCGCGGTGCTGCTCCTCTGGAAGCGCGCCCCGGCGAAGCTGCGTGCGGTGCCCGGTCCGCTGGCCGCGGTCGGTCTCGCCACACTGGCCGCGTTCGCGCTGAGCCTGCCGGTGACCACCGTCGAGGTGCAGGGCCTGCTGGGCTCGATCCAGCCGCCGCCGCTGAGTGCCTTCGGCGAACTGGCCGGCGTCGGCTTCCTCGGCACGGTCGTCGCCTTCACGCTCATCGCGTCAGCCGAGTCGCTGTTCAGCGCGGCGGCCGTGGACCGGCTGCACTCCGGGCCGCGCACCGAGTACGACCGGGAACTCGTCGCCCAGGGCACCGGCAACACGGTGTGCGGGCTGCTGGGGGCGCTGCCGATGACCGCGGTGATCGTGCGCAGCGCGGCCAACGTCCAGGCGGGCGCCCGGACGAAGGCCTCCCGCGTACTGCACGGCGTGTGGCTGCTGCTGTTCGCCGCGCTGCTGCCCGGCGTGCTCGCCTACATCCCGATTCCGGCGCTCGCCGGCATCCTGATCTATTCGGGCGCCAAACTCGTGCCGGTCCGGGCCCTGGCCGTGCTGTGGCGCGAGAACCGGGGCGAGGCGCTGATCCTCTCCGTCACCGCGGCCTCCATCGTGGCGGTCAGCATGTTCGAGGGTGTGCTGATCGGTCTGGCGCTGGCGGTGGTCAAAGCGGCCTGGGAGGCCTCGCACGTCCGCCTGGAGGTCGTCGACAAGGGCTCGGGCCCGGTCGAGGCGTTCCTCTCGGGCAACGCGACCTTCCTGCGGCTGCCGAAGATCCTGGACAGCCTGGAGCCCCTCCCCCAGGACCGCCCGGTCCGCCTCGACCTCTCGGGCCTCCACCACCTCGACCACGCCTGCCGCACGGCCCTGGAGAACTGGGCCGAACGCCACAGCGCGGCCGGCACCGAGCCGGTGCAGCTCACGGTACCGGCCAGAAGAAGCCCCGAGTCGGCGAGGGCGAAGGCAGCGTGACCCGGGCCCGGCGTCCCCCTCCGGACCGACGGAGGGGACGCCGGGCCCGGCGTTCGCTTGGCCGGGTCAGCCGGACGAGTCGGGTGGTGCGTGGACGTAGGCCGGGGTCCGGGAGGCGGAGCCCCTGTACGACGACTGCCGTCGGCCGGCCCATGACTTCCGCCCACCCCGGGCATATCGTTACAGCACGGACAGAACCGACCTCTGCGCGAGGAGGTCATCATGCTTCAGGACCTGCTGGGGGCCCTTGCCGCGGCGGGCTCCGTCGGTGTCGTGTACCTGGCGATGGCGGCCCGGGTGGTCAAGCAGTACGAGCGCGGCGTCCTTTTCCGGCTCGGCCGGCTCGCGGGTGACGTACGCACCCCGGGTCTGACCCTGGTGATCCCGTTCGTGGACCGCCTGCACAAGGTCAACATGCAGATCGTGACGCTGCCGATCCCCGCCCAGGAGGGCATCACCCGCGACAACGTCACCGTCCGCGTCGACGCGGTCGTCTACTTCCGGGTGGTCGACGCGGCGAGCGCCCTGGTGAAGGTCGAGGACTACCGGTTCGCGGTCTCACAGATGGCGCAGACGTCCCTGCGGTCGATCATCGGCAAGAGCGACCTGGACGACCTGCTCTCCAGCCGTGAGAAGCTCAACCAGGGCCTGGAGCTGATGATCGACAGCCCAGCCGTCGGCTGGGGCATCCAGGTCGACCGGGTGGAGATCAAGGACGTGTCCCTGCCGGACACGATGAAGCGGTCGATGGCCCGCCAGGCCGAGGCCGATCGTGAGCGCCGGGCCCGGATCATCAACGCCGACGCCGAACTACAGGCGTCCAGGAAGCTCGCCGAGGCCGCCCAGCAGATGTCCGACACCCCGGCCGCGCTCCAACTGCGGCTGCTGCAGACGGTGATGGCGGTGGCGGCCGAGAAGAACTCCACGCTGGTCCTGCCCATCCCGGTGGAGCTGCTGCACTTCCTGGAAAAGGGCCCGCAGCCGCACGTGCCGGACGGTGACGGTGGGCAGCGGAGAACGGCCGCGCTCACGGAAACGCGTGCCGAGCAGCCCCCGCCGACCGGCGACGGAGGAGCACCCTCCGGCTAGCGTGCCGCCGGCACAAGAGCTCCTCGCACCGCTCGGCCGCCGGCTGGCGCGGGCACGGGCCCGCGGCGCACCATCGAGGGACGGCCGGACGAAAAGGGGCGCCCGTGGCGAAGAAGAGCAAGGACCTCCGGGAGGGGCTGCGCCTCCCGCTCGGTGAGCGGATCGCTCTGGCCGCGTACGACGCCCGGGCCACACCCGGTGCCTCGGGCGGCAAGAAGGCCGGTCTCGCGGACACCGCCCGGATGGGCCGGCGCCTGGCCGGGCTGCAGGAGCGGTTGTGGGCTGCGGGCACCGCGGGCGACCGGCGCCGGGTGCTGCTGGTGCTGCAGGGCATGGACACCAGCGGCAAGGGCGGCACGGTCAAGCACGTCATCGGCCAGTTCAACCCCTCCGGCTGCCGTATCAAGGCCTTCAAGGAGCCCACCGAGGAGGAGCGGGCGCACGACTTCCTCTGGCGGGTGCGGCGTGCGCTGCCCGGGCCCGGCGAGATCGGCATCTTCGACCGCTCGCACTACGAGGACGTCCTCATCGCCCGCGTCAGGCATCTCGCCCGGCCCGCCGAGATCGGCAGTCGCTACGGCCTGATCAACGACTTCGAGCGGGAGCTGGCCGAGGACGGGGTGACCCTCGTCAAGTGTTTCCTGCACATCTCCTACGAGGAGCAGAAGCGCCGTCTGCTGCGCCGTCTCGACCGCCCCGACAAGCACTGGAAGTTCGCCCCCGGCGACATCGACGAGCGCGCCCTGTGGCCCGCCTACCAGGAGGCGTACGAGCTGGCGCTGGAGCACTGCGCCACCCCGCACGCACCCTGGTACCTGGTCCCGGCGGACCGCAAGTGGTACCGGAACTGGGCGATCAGCCGGCTGCTGCTGGAACATCTGAAGGCCCTCGACCCGCAGTACCCGAAGGGTGACTTCGACGTGGCCGAGTGCCGGGAGCGACTGTTGAAGCAGACGTGAGCCGGGCCGGGCGGGGTACCCGTCGGGCATGCGCGAGCAGCGAAAGGTCACCGAGTCGTACTGGCTGCGGACCGCCCCCGGGCCGTCCCACCCCGCCCTGGCGGGGGAACTCGACGTCGACGTGGCGGTCGTCGGCGCGGGCATGGCCGGGCTCAGCACCGCCCACGAGCTGGCCCGGGCCGGGCTGCGGGTGGCGGTGCTGGAGGCCGGGCGGGTGGCGGCCGGGGTCACCGGCTACACCACCGCCAAACTGACCGCGCAGCACACTCTCGTCTACGACCGGCTCCGGCGTACCCGCGGGCTCGAAGGGGCCCGGCTGTACGCCCGCTCGCAGTCGGAGGCGATCGAGCACGCGGCGGCGCTCGTGGCCGAACTGGACATCGACTGCGAGTGGGAGACGCGGGACGCGTACACCTACGTCCGGGACCCCGAGCGCGCCGACGAGGTGCGGGCGGAGGCGAAGGCCGCGAAGGAGGCGGGGCTGCCGGCCGCGTTCACGACGGAGACGGGGCTGCCGTTCCCTGTGGCGGGCGCGGTCCGGGTGACCGGGCAGGCGCAGTTCCACCCGGTCAAGTACCTGCGGGCGCTCACCGCCGACCTGATCGCGCGTGGCGGCCGGGTGTACGAGGAGACGCGGGTCGTCGGCCTGACGGAGGGCGAACCGTGCCGGCTGACGACCGAGGCGGGTGCCACGGTGACCGCCCGGGACGTCGTGGTCGCCACCCACTATCCGGTGTTCGACCGTGCCCTGCTGTTCGCCCGGCTCTCCCCGCGCCGGGAACTGGTCGTCGCGGGAGCGCTGCACGACGGCCCGGACCCGGAGGGCATGTACATCACGCCCGAGGAGAACACCCGCTCGGTGCGCACCGCGCCGTACGGCGAGGACGGGCAGCGGCTGCTGGTCGTCACCGGGGAGCACTTCACGCCCGGCACCGGTGATCCGGGGGCCGGCTTCGACCGGCTCGCCGCCTGGGCCGAGGAGCACTTTCCCGGGGTCGCCCTGGACCACGCCTGGGCCACCCAGGACAACGAGTCCACGGACACGGTCCCGCTGGTCGGCCCCTTCCACCCGGGCGCCCGGCACACCTACGTGGTCGCGGGCTTCGGCGGCTGGGGCCTGAGCGGCGGCATCATGGCCGGGCTGCTGCTGACCGCCCTGATCACCGGCCGCGACTGCGCGTGGCGCGAGCTGTACGACCCGCGCCGGCTGAAGTCGGTGGTGCGCGAGACGCCGTCGCTGCTGAAGACGCAGGCGGAGGTGGCCGGGCACTTCGTCGGCGACCGGCTGAAGCCGCCGGCCTCGGTGGACGATCTGGCGCCCGGTGACGGCGCGGTGGTCCGGGCGGGCGGCGAGCGGCTCGCCGCGCACCGCGACGACGCGGGCGCCCTGCACGCCGTGTCGGCGCGCTGCACCCACCTCGGCTGCCTCGTCTCGTTCAACCGGGCCGAACGCGCCTGGGAATGCCCCTGCCACGGCTCGCGCTTCGACGTCGACGGCAAGGTGCTCCAGGGCCCGGCGGTCAAGCCGCTGGAGCGGCGCGACCTCGGCTGACCGGGGAAGGGCGCCCGCCGCGCGGGTGACCGTGGGAACACGCCACGGACCATATCGCCATACAAACGGACATTCAGTCCTACGTTCGTATGGTGATCCCACTAGCGCGCCGTATCTCCGCCGTCACCGCCGTCACCGCCGTCTGCGCCTTGGGCGCGGCCCTCGCCGCCTGCGGGACCGCGGGCCCCACGGACCCCTCACGCCCGGCCGAGTCCCCCGCCTCCGCCTCCCCGTCCGCCACGCGCCCGCCCGTGCTCGCTCCGGGGCCGGGCGGGCTGACCCCGGTCTTCGAACACGGCCCGCGCACTCTGGGCAAGACCGTCGCACTGACCTTCGACGCCGACATGACCGCCGATCAGGGGCCCCGAGCAGACTCCGGCGAGCACTTCGACAACCCTGACCTCATCGGCACTCTGCGCACCCTCAAGGTCCCGGCGACCATCTTCATGACCGGCCGCTGGGCCGATCAGTACCCGGCCGAGGCCCGCAGCCTCGGCCACGACCCGCAGTTCGAGGTCGCCAACCACTCCTGGAGCCACTACGCGTTCACCGACGACTGCTACGGGCTGCCGGCCGTCGGGGCGGACCGGATGCGGGCGGACGTCGAGCGGGCGTACGCCTCCCTCCGCAGGGCGGGCGTGCCCGAACCGCTGCCGTACTTCCGTTTCCCCGGCGGCTGTTACGACCAGCAGGCGCTGCGCGCGCTCAGCGGGCTCGGGGTGACCGCCGTGCAGTGGGACGTGGTCAGTGGTGACGCGTTCGCCACGGACGCCGACGCGGTGGCCCGGCAGGTGCTGGACGGGGTGAAGCCCGGCTCGGTGGTCGTCATGCACTGCACCCGCAGCGCCGCCCCGACGACCGAGCGGGTCGTCCGCACGGTCGTACCGGAGCTGCGCGAACGCGGGTACCGGTTCGTGAAGGTGTCCCAGCTGATCGGCGGGACCGGCGGACACCGCTGAGCGTCCTACTCTGGGGTCATGAGCGACGAGGATTACTGCACGATCATCGACGCCGCAAAGCCCCCGAAGGCCGACGGGCCGCCGTACGCGGAGTGCGTGCTGTGCCGGGAGCCGACGGAGTACCCGGAGTCGTACAAGGGGATCACCTTGTGCCCGGTGTGCGAGTGGCATGAGTCGCAGCGCACCGCCTGTTCAGGGTGACCGGCGGGCGGTGAGCCAGCCGGCCACGGTGAAGGCTCCGGCCGTGAACAGGGCCGCCCCGGCCAGCGGCAGCAGCGGCACCGGCACCCGGCCGGTCTGCGAACCGGTGACCAGGCCGCTGATCGCGGCCTGCGCCGGGGAGCCCGCGAGCACCACCGCCAGCAGCGCGCCCAGCAGCATCGCGGGGACCGCGCGGCCGGTGGAGCGCAGCAGCGGCCCATTGGTGAGCGCGCCGACGGCCGTACCGAGCAGCGCACACGCAAGGACGGCCGGCAGCCCGGCCGCGGCGGCCCGGAGCGGCGGCACGTGGATCCGGTGGCCGTTGCTCGCCGGATCGCTGATCAGTGTCACCACCAGGGTCGCGGCCATGCCGAGCAGCGCCGAGGCGAGCAGCGCCGTCAGCAGACACGCGAGGTGCGCCCGGGCGGGGCCGCGCGCCGCGGCGACGCAGGCGCGGGCCGCGGGCGGCTCGGCCGTGACACAGATCCGCACCAGCCAGGCGGCCACCGGCAGCAGGGCGGCGGCCGTGTAGCCGAGCGAGTCGAGGACCGGCTGGCCGCCCTGCACGCCGACCCCCAGGAACACGGCGTACAGGATCACCGGTGGCAGCCAGCGCTGGGAGCGCAGGAGGAGGGCGGCCTGGTAGCGCAGGAGCGCGGTCATGGGCGGTTCCCGGGGTCGGGGGGCGGGGCCACGCTCACCACGTGCCAGGGCGGCCGGGCGGTGAGCAGGGTGCGCAGGAGGACGTCGGAGTGCGAGGCGGGGACGGCGAGCCGGTAGGTACCGGGGGTGGTCTCCTCGACGGAGGCGACGGTCCGCGCCGCGTCGGGTGGCAACTGCCCGCCGTGCGGCCCCTGCACGGTGACGAGAGCGAGCGGGCCGACCGGTGTGCTCCCGCTGTCGCTGCGGCGCTTCAGACCGCCGTCGAGCACGGTGTACGTCGCGTCCGGCGCTCCGGCGAGGCGGCGTGGGTCGTGGTCCACGAACACCACGGCTCCCCCGGCGGCGGTCCGCTCGGCCACGGCGCGCTCCAGCTCGGCCCGCGCGGCCGTGTCGAGGCCGCTCCAGGCCTCGTCCAGGACCAGCAGCTCCGGGTCCGCGAGCAGGGCCTGGGCGACGGCGACCTTCTGGCTGCTTCCCTTGGACAGCCGCGCCATCGGCGTGCCGCCGTACGCGCCCGCGCCGAACCGCTCCAGCCAGGTGTCCGCGGCCCGGGCGGCGGACGCGCGGGACAGGCCGTGGACGGTGCCGAGGTGGGTCAGATAGCCGGCGGCCGTGAACGGCAGCGCGGAGGGGAACCGCTCGGGCACGTACGCCGTGCGGGGCCGACCGGTGATGCGGCCCTCGGTGGGGGCGTCGAGGCGGGCCAGGAGCCGGAGCAGGGTGGACTTACCGGTGCCGTTCGCTCCTTCGACCCGGGTGAGGGTGCCGGGGGCGAGGGCGAGGTCGACGCCTCGTAACACCCAGGGGCCGCGGATGCCGTAGCGACGGCCTACGGCGGTCAGACGCAGGTCACGGTGCATGGGGGCCATTCTCGTTCAACGGAGCCGGACTCCGTTTTCTCCGGCGGGGCATGCCTCGCCCTTCCCCGGCGGGCCACGGCCCGGCTCAGCTCGGCCGCCCCGCCCACGACTTCACCGAAGCCTCCGGACGGGGCGGGATCGTCCCTTCGGTCTTCAGTCGATCAAGAGGGATCAGGCAGCCGGCCGGTTCATCGCGGTCGCCGGAAATCTTTTGTGCGGGGCACGCGCGTTGATCGCCGCGTCTCCGGCTTCGTAGGGTGGGCTGTCGTGAGCCATGTTCCCGCCTCCGTTGACAGTCCCTTCCAGGCCGAGCGCACTCCCCGCGACGAGGCCCCGCAGTTCGTGCTGCCCCTTGTCGTACGGATCGAGCGGAGCGCGCCGCCCGCCCGTACCGACGCGCTGGAGACGGCCGCCCGGGCCGTGCTTCGCCTGCTCGGCGACGAACGGGCGCACGGGGACGGCGAGTGGGCCGAGTCCGTGCGGAACTGGGAGGACGCGCGCATCCGGAAGGTCGTCCGCCGGGCCCGGGGCACCGAGTGGCGGCGCGCCGAGGCGCTGCCCGGGATCACGGTGACCGGCAAGTCCGCGGAGGTCCGGGTCTTCCCACCGGTCCCGCTGGACGGCTGGCCCAGGGAACTGGCGAAACTCCAGGTGTCGGGCACCGAGCTGGACGACCCGGAGCCGCCCGCCGCGGCCGGCACCGCCGAACCCGTGCTGTGGCTGAACCCGGAGCTGGAGATGTCGGCCGGCAAGGCGATGGCCCAGGCCGGGCACGGCGCCCAGCTGGCCTATTGGGCGCTGCCCGAGGCCGAGCGCACCGCCTGGCGCGACGCCGGCTTCCCGCTCTCCGTCCGCCCCGCCGGCCCCGCCGACTGGAGCCGGCTGACCGGCAGCGGGCTGCCGCTGGTACGGGACGCCGGATTCACGGAGATCGCGCCGGGTTCCTGCACGGTCGTCGCCGATCACCCGGCGCTGCGCTAGGAGGACGGCATGACGCGGGTCGACGGCCGGGTCGAACGGGGCAACCGCACGCGCCGGCTGGTGCTGCGCCGCGCGGTGGACATCGCCTCGGTCGAGGGCCTGGAGGCGCTCACCGTGGGCCGGCTCGCCGCCGAGCTGGAGCTGAGCAAGAGCGGGGTGTTCGCGCTCTTCGGCTCCAAGCAGGAGCTGCAGCTGGCCACCGTGCGGGAGGCGGCACGCGTCTTCGCCGAGCGGGTGATCCGGCCCGCCACCGAGACTCCGGCCGGGGTCGGCCGGGTGTGGCGGCTGTGCGAGTTGTGGTTGGAGTACTCGCGGGGCCGGGTCTTCCCGGGCGGCTGCTTCTTCTACGGGGTGATGGCGGAGTTCGACGCGCGGACGGGACCCGTGCACGACGCCGTGGTCCGCGCGCAGCTCGACTGGTCGGCACATGTCGAGCGCACGATCGACGAGGCCCGTACGGCGGGTGAGCTGCGCGCCGACACGGATGTCCCGCAACTCGCCTTCGAACTGCTGGCGTTGCTGGAGACGGCGAACGCCCTGTCCGTCCTGCACGAGGAGGAGACGGCGTACCGCAGGGCGCGGGCGGGAATCGCGGCGCGGCTGCGGAGCGCGGCGGCGGACGGCGCGCAGTCACCTCAACTCACCTGACGCCGAGGTGCTCTTGAGAGGCACTGACCGCCATAACAATTAGCACGATCGTTCGCTCAGTTTTATGCTCGGGCCCATGACTCTGACCGGAGTGGACATCATCGAGCTCGACCGGATCGCCGTGTACGAGGCCCTGCGGGTGGTGGAGCTGGCCGAGGAGGCGGACTGGGAGCGGGACACTCCCTGTGCGGGGTGGGACCTGCACCGGCTCGTCGCCCATATGACGGCACAGCATCTCGGGTTCGCCGCGGCGGCGCGCGGCGCGGGGCAGGATGCGGCGTACTGGCGGGAGCCGGAGCACATGGCCGACCCCGCCCGGGCGCACCGGTCGGCCGCCACCGCCGTGCTCGCCGCCTTCGCCGAAGCCGGTGTGCCGGAACGGCGGTTCGCACTGCCGGATCTGGGCGGCGGCTTCCCCGGCGGCCGGGCGATCGGCTTCCACTTCATCGACTACGTGGTGCACGCCTGGGACGTCGCCGCCGCCCTCGGTGTCGGTGTGGAACTGCCGGAGCACGTTCTCGGCGCCGCGCTCGCGGTGGCCCGGCAGGTACCTGACGACCCCGCCCGCCGCGGCCCGGGATTCGCCTTCGCCCCCGCACGGCAGGTGCCCGCCGGGTCCGGTCCCCTGGAGGAGACGCTGCGCCTGCTGGGCCGCGCACCGGAGCGGTGGCCCGTACCGCGCTGACGGCCCGCGCACCCGCGCCCACGCCCACGAAAGAGCAGTGCGAGCCGGCGATCCGGGCCGGAACCCGCCGGGCCGGAACCTCAAATGTTGCTCTGAACGCGACGCCGGGGGGATTCGGGGCCGCCCGCCGGGGCCATACCCCCGTCACTCGACGCACGAGCACCGGGCCGAGGAGGAGGGGGAAGCGCCATGCGGCGACTGGGCACGGGGATCGGCTGGCGGCCGGAGATCGCGGACGCCGTGGAGCGCATGCCGGGCATCGACTGGGTGGAGGTCGTGGCGGAGAACGTCTGCCCGGGCCACCTCCCCGAATCGCTGCTCCGGCTGCGTGAGCGCGGCGTGACGGTGATCCCGCATGGCGTCTCCCTCGGCCTCGGCGGCGCGGACCGCCCCGACGAGGGCCGGCTGGCGGCGCTCGCCGAAAGGGTGGAGGCGCTCGGCGCTCCGCTGGTCACCGAGCACATCGCGTTCGTGCGGGCGGGCGGCTCGCTCACCGCCTCCCCGCTGCTGGAGGCCGGGCACCTGTTGCCCGTGCCACGGACCCGGGACGCGCTGGACGTGCTGTGCGAGAACGTCCGCATCGCCCAGGACGCGCTGCCGGTGCCGCTGGCACTGGAGAACATCGCCGCGCTGTTCTCCTGGCCGGGTGAGGAACTGACCGAGGGGGAGTTCCTGGCCGAGCTGGTCGAGCGGACCGGTGTACGACTGCTCATCGATGTGGCCAACCTGCACACCAACCACGTCAACCGGGGCGAGGACCCGGCACAGGCGCTGGCCGCGCTGCCGCTGGAGGCGATCGCCTACGTCCATGTCGCGGGCGGCTTCGAGCGGGACGGCGTCTGGCACGACAGCCACGCGCACCCCGTCCCGCCCCCGGTCCTCGCCCTCCTGACCGAGCTGGCCTCCCGGACGAACCCGCCCGGCGTCCTGCTGGAACGGGACGAGAACTTCCCGGAACCGGAGGAGCTGGAGGGGGAGTTGACGGCGATCCGGGACGCGGTGCGGCGGGGACGCACCCGGGCGGCCGGGAGGACGGCTGTTGCCGCGGGCGGCACGGGAGCCGGGGGGACGGCGACTGCGGGCGGGGGCCGGGGCACGGCAACCGGCGCGGGTGTCGGGGGCGTCGCGGTCCTGGCTCGGCCGGTGACCGGCGTCCGTACCCGGGAAACGCCTCGGGAGCGGCTCGGGGTCGCCCAGGCCGCGGTGCTGTCGGCGCTGGTGGCAGGGACGCCCGTGCCGGAGGGGTTCGACCGGGTGCGGATGGGGGTGCAGGCGCGGGCGCTCGCGGTGAAGCGGGCGACTGTGGTGGCGAAGGTGGCGCCCGAGCTGCCGGTGATCCTGGGGACGGGGTACCGGTCGGCGTTCCTGGAGTACGCGCGGGAACGGCCGATGAGCGGGGGGTACCGGCGGGACGCGCTGGACTTCGCCGGGCACCTGCTGGGTGCTGGGCTGCCGCAGGACGCGGTGGCTCGCCGGGACCTCCGTGAGTGGTGGCTGGATCGTGCGGGCCCGGCGCCGAGGTCGCGCAAGCCGGCGGCGCGGCTGGCTCGGGTGGCGCGGAGGGTACTGCTGCGGAGGCCTTGAGGGGCCCCGGGCGGGGGACCGGCCGGAGTCGGGATCGCTCACCGGCGCCGGCCGGGTGCCGCTCTTCTTGGGGCGGGAGCCGCTCCGAGCGGCACGGCTGGCCGCGGCGGCGCCGGAACCACACAGCCGACGGCACTGCCCTCCCGGGGGCGCGGGGACCTGCGCGACCAGCCGCCACCCACCCGGGGCCGGCGGGCGGCCCGCAGTCGGACGGAGCCGTGCCGGCCCCCTCCGCGGTCGCAGTAATATGCCAAGCCGCACCCACCCACCCTCAAGCACCCTTGGTGTGCGGTGCCGTACAGGAGGCGCCATGCGACCGCGACCCCCGATCAAGGGGCGAGGCATATTCAGCGGCACCGGGCTCGTCATCACCGGCCTGGCAGCGACGACCGCGGCGCTGCTCTTCCCGCTCTGGTCGTACGCCGAGCGGCAGGACGGGACCAGCGCGAACGTGCTGAGCGCGCACACCGTCACCACGCCGTACGGCCCGCTGTCCGCGCAGGACCGGGACTTCATCACCAAGGTCCGGCTGGCGGGGCTGTGGGAACTGCCCGCCGGGCAGCTGACGGAGCGGAAGGGGACCACGCCCGCGGTCCGCACCGCGGGACAGCACCTCGTCGACGGGCACACCTCCCTCGACGCGCACGTACGGACCGTCGCCACCCAGCTCGGCGTCCCGCTGCCCAACGAACCCAACGAGCAGCAGAAGCAGTGGCTGGCCACCCTGAGGTCGGCGCAGGGCCAGGACTTCGACCGCCGGTTCGCCGGCATTCTTCGGCTGGCGCACGGCCGGGTGTTCTCCCTGGTCGCCGAGGTCCGGGCCGGCACCCAGAACTCCCTGGTCCGTGACCTCGCCGACGACGCCAACACGACCGTCCTGGACCACATCAAGGTCCTGGAGGCAACGGGATACGTCGACTTCGCCGCGCTGTCCCGGGAGCTGGCCTCCTCGGCCACGCCCGTGCCGGCCCCGCCGGCGGTCGACCCGAGCGCCGTGGTCCCGGTGGCGCCCTCGCCGGGCGAGACGTACCCCCTGCCGCCCGCGACCACCACCGGCCCGCCGCAGCCGAGCAGCTGACCAGCCCTGATCCATAGGGAAACGGAACGCCACATACCGGCAACGCTCCGTCCGGATCGTGAACAGGGCATGGCGTCTTCCGACGCGACTGGCATAGAAACACGTCATGTTCTGGGTCCTACTCCTGCTCCTGGCCTGGGCTTTCGCCGGCACCGCGTGCACCCGGCTGTGCCTGACGGCCGTCCGCGCGGCGACCGTGGACACGGACGTCGCGGAGACCACCGATGTCCCGACGGCGGATCGGGAGCGCGATCTGACGCTGTACGAGGCGGCCTTCCTGTCCGGCGGCCCGGCCCGGGTCGCCGATGTGACCCTGGTGTCCATGGCCCGGCAGCGGCGGCTGCTGCTCGCGCACACCGGCTGGGCCACGGTGGTGGACCCGCGGGGGCGTGACGAGATGGAGCGGTCGGTCATAGGGGCGATCGGGCCGGAGGGCCAGTCCCGGATCGCTCCGGTGCGGGCGCGGGTGGCCGGTGCGGAGGCGGTGTGCCGGCTGGCCGACGGGCTGGTGCGCGCGGGCCTCGCGGTGCCCGACGGCGCGGGAACGACCGTGGGGGCCGCCGTGCGCCAGGTGCGTGCCGCCGCGCTGGCCGTGGTGGCGCTGGGCATGACCGCGCTGCTGCTGCCCGTCCAGACCGGGACGCCCCGACTCCTGGTCGGGCTCTGGTTCGCCCTGCCCCTCACGCTGTCCCTGAGCTGCCTCGCCCTCGCCCGGTTCGAGGTGCACCCGTACGCGCGCTGGGCCTCCCCGGCGGGGCAGCGGCTGCTGGGCACGCTCGTCCACGGCCCGGCCGGCGACGAGCGGTCGTTCCTCACCTCCGTCGCCGTACGCGGCGTCCGCGCGATCGGCGAGCCGGAGCTGCGTGCGGCCTTCGCCCACCGCGACCAGCCGTGGCGGGAGTGAGGGCACCTCCAGGGGGCGCATAGGGGGCATTGGCGCCGACACCGGCCGGGCGGTGCTTGCCTTCGCCGACGACCGACCGAAATATCCCTTCTGTTGTCGCCGGGCCATGGCAGCCGTGCCATCGCCGCCGCGCACCGAAGGGATACGCCATGAGAGCTGCCGCCCTGTACTCGGCCGCCGGGTCCTTGCTCCTGACCACGCTGGCCGCGGCCCCGGCGGGCGGCACGCCCGCCGGTCCGGGAGCACCCGGTGTGCCGGGCGCAGCCGAGCTGCGCGGCACCGCGGTGGCCGTGGCCCGCGCCCGGGCGGCCGGTATCGACTTCGGCGCGTGCTCCGCCGCGGACGTCCCGAGGACGCCGAGCGGTCTGCGGTGCGGCACGGTGACCGTCCCGCTGGACTACGCCCACCCGAACGGCAAGCAGATCGAACTGACCGTGAGCCGGACCCGGGCCACGCAGAAGGACCCGCACAACAGCAAGCGGAAGGTCCCCCGGCAGGGCGCCCTCGTCTACAACCCGGGCGGTCCCGGCGCCTCCAGCATGTACTTCCCGCTGATCGGCGTGGTCCCGGAGTGGAAGCGGATCGCCGCCGCCTACGACCTGGTCGGCTACGCCCCGCGCGGGGTGGGCCGTTCGGCGCCGTTGTCCTGCGAGGACCCCAAGCGGTTCTTCAAGGCGCCCACGGCGTCACCGACACACCCCTCGCAGGCGTACAAGCGGCAGCGCATCGCCCAGGCGAAGGCGTACGCGCGTGGCTGCGCCCAGCGCTCGGGCAGCGGGCTGCGCCACTACACCTCGCTCAACAACGCCCGTGACCTGGACGTCCTGCGGGCCGCGCTGGGCGAGGACCGGCTGACGTTCATGGGGGCGTCGTACGGCACCTACTTCGGCGCGCTGTACGCGACGATGTTCCCCTCGCACGTGCGGCGCATGGTGCTGGACTCCGCCGTGAACCCGGCCCCGGAGAAGGTCTGGTACCGCAACAACCTCGACCAGTCGGCCGCGTTCGAGGAGCGCTGGGCGGACTTCCGTGACTGGATCGCCCGCCACGACGACGTCTACCGGCTCGGCGCAACGCCGGAGAAGGTGCAGCGCAGCTACGACACCGCCCGGGAGCGGCTGGCCAGGAAGGCGGCGGGCGGGAAGGTCGGTCCGGGCCAGCTGCAGAACGCGTTCCTGACGGCCGGGTACTACGACGACTTCTGGCCGAGCCGGGCCGAGGCCCTGTCGGCCTATCTGCACGGCGACGCCGAGCCGCTGATCCGGCTGGCGGCCCCGAGCACCGGGACGGCCGCCGCCGAGGCGGAGAACGGCAGCGCGGTGTACACGGCCGTCGAGTGCAACGACGCTCCCTGGCCGACGGACTGGAAGGTCTGGGACCGCGACAACACGCGGCTCGCCCGGGTGGCGCCCTTCGAGACCTGGGACAACGCGTGGATGAACCTGCCGTGTGCCTACTGGCCGGCACCCCGGCAGCAGCCGCTGGACGTGCGGACCGGGCCGGGCGAGCTGCCGCCGGTGCTGATCCTGGCGGCCGAGCGGGACGCGGCCACGCCGTACACGGGTTCGGTGGAGATGAACCGGCGGCTGGCCGGCTCGGCGCTGGTGACCGAGCGGGACGCGGGCACGCACGGCGTCGGCGGCGGCCCCAACAGGTGCGTCAACGCGTACGTCGACGCCTATCTGCTGGAGGGCCGCCTCCCGGCGCGGCGCGCGTCCTGCGCGCCGCGCCGGGAGCCGAAGCCGGACACCCCGAACGGCCGTGCCGCCGGGCAGTCCCCGCGGGACGCCCTGAAGGGCAAGGCCGCCCGGCGCTGAGCGATCAGGCGAGGCCGGCGATCAGCTCGGCGATGTCCTTGCGGCGCCCCGTGCAGAACGGCACCTCCTCGCGGACGTGCCGGCGGGCCTCGGAGCCGCGCAGGTGGCGCATGAGGTCGACGATGCGGTACAGCTCGTCGGCCTCGAAGGCCAGAATCCACTCGTAGTCGCCGAGGGAGAACGAGGCGACCGTGTTGGCGCGCACGTCCGGGTAACCGCGGGCCATCTTGCCGTGGTCGGCGAGCATCCGCCGGCGGTCCTCGTCGGGCAGCAGGTACCAGTCGTAGGAGCGCACGAAGGGGTAGACGCTCACGTAGTCGCGGGGCGTCTCGTCGGCGAGGAACGCCGGGATGTGCGAGCGGTTGAACTCGGCGGGGCGGTGCAGCGCCATGTTCGACCACACCGGCTCCAGGGCGCGGCCCAGCTTGGTGCGGCGGAAGAGGTTGTACGCCTCCTGCAGCTGGTCGCTGGTCTCGGCGTGCCACCAGATCATGAGGTCGGCGTCGGCACGCAGGCCGGAGACGTCGTAGGTGCCGCGGATCGTCACGTCCTTGGCCGCGAGCTGGTCGAACAGCTCCTGGACCTCGTCGGCGTATCCCGCGCGGTCCTCGGGCAGCACGTCCTTCAGCCTGAAGACCGACCAGAGGGTGTAGCGGATGACCTCGTTGAGGTCCTTGGCCAGCTTGCCCTTGTTCGGGATCCTGCCGGACTCGGTGGTGGGGGCGTCGTCACTCATGGTCCCTATTCTCCCGCTCCGCCGTGCAGGCTCTGCACCGGGTTGGCGGTCAGCTCCTCGACGCCCGTCGCGTCGCCGGCCAGACGGTCCACCGCCGCGTAGGCGCTCGCGATGCACGCCGGGACGCCGACGCCGTCGTACTGCGCGCCGCACACCGCGAGCCCCGGCAGCTTGGCGACGTGCTCGCGGATGCGGGCCACGCGCGCGTGGTGGCCGACCGGGTACTGCGGCAGGCCGTCGGTCCAGCGGGTGACGCGGGTCCGCAGGGGCGCGGCGTCCAGGCCGGTGGCCTCGCGCAGGTCGTGCCGGGAGACCTCGACGAGGTCGGCGTCGTCCCGCTGGAGGATCGCCGTCTCGCCGTAGCGGCCCACGGAGGTGCGCAGCACGACCACGCCGGGGTCCTGGTCGGCGATCCAGCCCCACTTCTGGGAGGCGAACGTGGACGCCTTGATGGTGCGGCCGTCGACGGGGGGCACCAGGAAGCCACTGCCCTCGGGGAGACGCAGGTCGGCCCGCCGGTAGGCGAGGGTGACCAGGGCCATGGAGGCGTACTCGACGGCGGCCAGGTCGGCGGCGGCCCCCGGGGACTCGGCGCGCAGCAGGTCGGCGGCCGCGCGGGCGGGGACGGCGAGGACGACGGCGTCCGCGTGCAGCACCCGGTCACCGGCCACGACGCGCCACGCGGCGTCCGGCTGCGCCGCACCGGCGCCGTGCCGTGCATCCGCGCCGCCTGCCGCCCCGGGGGCCCGCGACTCGCTCACGGCGCCCCGTTCCGCCGTGCCGCCCCGGCGCAGTTCCCGCACCGGCGTCCCCGTCAGGATCTCACCTCCGCGTGCCCGCACCGACTCGGCGACCGCGAGCGGGAGCGTGCCCACGCCGCCGTCGATGCCCATGAAGACCGGGCCGGTCTGCCGGGCCGCCGCCGCCTTCGCCTGGATCTCGCGGACCGCCTCGGTCAGGGAGTCGTGCGTGTGCGCCGCCCGGAACAGCTGCGGGACGGCGGAGCGCATCGAGATGCGGTACGCGTCGCCCGCGTACACCCCGCCGAGCAGGGGCTCGACCAGGCGGTCGACGACCTCGCGGCCGAGCCTGGCCGCCACGTACTCCCCGACGGCCACGTCGTCGCCGACCTCGGTGCGGGGCAGGGCCGCGTCGCGCTCGATCCGGGCCAGGCCCTCGTCGGACAGGACGCCGGAGAGCGCGGCGGCGGTGCCGGGCACGCCCATCACATGGCCCTTGGGCATGGGCCGCAGGGCACCACGGGTCCAGATCGAGGCGGTCGCGGTGGCCGGGGGCTGGAGCCGGTCGGCGAGACCCGCCTCGCGCGCGAGGGTCACGGCCTCGGGGCGGCGGGCGAGCATCGACTCGGCGCCCAGGTCGACCCGTACACCCGCGATCTCACCGGGCAGCAGCTTGCCGCCGACCCGCTCGGAGGCCTCCAGCACGGTCACGCGCGCGCCGCGGCCCAGCAGCCGGTGGGCGGCGGCCAGCCCGGCGATACCGGCTCCGATGACGACGACATGCCCCGTGCTCGTACCCGTTGCGCTCATGTCCCCACTCTCTCAGACCCCGCTGCCGGTCCCGCCAGGGCCGGAGGTCCCGTCCCACGGGCCGGGTGTCCGCACCGAGTCCGGACCGTGACCGCTTCGGAATCCCGCACCGCCAACGTCCCGGCGGCCTCCTCCGTCGTAGGAGCGTCATCGGTCTCAGCCATCGGGGGTACCGCCCATGCGCACAGCACGTTCCGCACGAACCGCACGATCCGCACCGTCCGTCCGGGTCCTGGCGGGGGTGCTGCTCGCCGCGTCCCTCGCGCTCGCCGGGTGCAGCGGCGCGGACGACTCCGGTGGCGGCGACTCGAAGTCCGCCGCGGGCGCCGAGGCCCAGCGGGCCGAGGCGTCGTCCGCCGCGGCGGACAAGGGGAAGTCCGCGCCGAAGACCCCCGATCTCACTCCGAGCGCGATCATCCGCACCGCGTCCCTCACCGTGGAGGTCGAGGACGTGCCCAAGACCTTGGCCGAGGCCCGGACGACCGCCGAGGACGCGGGCGGCTACGTCGGCAGGGAGAGCACGAGCCGGGACGCCGACGGTCACGAGAACACCCGGGTCGTGCTGCGCGTGCCCACCGAGAAGTACGACGAGGTCCTCACCGGCCTTCAGGGCACGGGCAGGCTGATCGACCGCACGGCCAGGGCGGTGGACGTCACCGACCAGGTCGTGGACGTCGACAGCCGGATCACGTCGCAGCGCGCCAGCGTGAACCGCATCCGCGCGCTGATGGACCGGGCGACCAAGCTGAGCGATGTCGTCTCGCTGGAGGGCGAGTTGAGCAGCCGCCAGGCGGACCTGGAGGCCCTGCTGGCCCGGCAGGCGTCCCTGAAGGACCGCACCAGCCTGGCCACCATCACCCTGTCGCTGTCCGAGACACCCTCGGAGAAGGCGGCCGGTGACGACACGCCGGGCATCGTGGACGCGCTGGCGGGCGGCTGGCACGTGTTCGTGACGATGCTGCGCTGGATCGTCCTGGCGCTGGGCGCCGCCCTGCCGTTCGCGGCCTCCGCCGCCCTGCTGGCGCTGCTGTGGCTGCGGGTCGTACGCCCCCGGCTGCCCCGCCGCCAGGAGTCCGCGCCGGCGATGACCGCGCCGGGTCCGCTGCCGTCGGCCCGCCCGGCGCCGGAGTCCGCCGAGGAGGCGGCCCGGGACTGAAATGCCCGCGTCCCGTAGCGTGTTCGCATGAGCATGAGCGGTGGGCGGCGCGGGACGGAACGGCTCGTCGTGATCGGTGGTGACGCCGCGGGCATGTCCGCGGCATCACAGGCGCGCCGGCTGAAGGGACCCGGGGAGCTGGAGATCGTGGCCTTCGAACGCGGCCACTTCACCTCCTTCTCGGCGTGCGGCATCCCGTACTGGGTGGGCGGCGAGGTCCCCGAGCGCGACCAGCTGATCGCCCGTACGCCCGAGGAGCACCGGGAACGCGGTATCGACCTGCGGCTGCGCACCGAGGTCACCGGGATCGACGTGGCCGGGCAGCGGATACGCGCGCGTGACGTCGACTCCGGTGCCGAGTCCTGGACGTCGTACGACAAGCTCGTCATCGCCACCGGAGCCCGCCCGGTCCGCCCGGACCTGCCCGGCGCGGACGCCCCCGGCGTGCACGGCGTGCAGACCCTCGATGACGGCCAGGCCCTGCTCGACACCCTGGCACGCACGCGTGGCCGCAAGGCGGTGGTCGTGGGCGCCGGCTACATCGGCGTGGAGATGGCGGAAGCGCTGATCAACCGCGGTTTCGAGGTGACGGTCGTCAACCGCGGCAAGGAACCCATGTCGACGCTCGACCCGGACATGGGCCGTCTGGTGCACCGGGCCATGGAGGGCCTCGGCATCACCATGGTGAACGACGCCGAGGTCACCAAGCTCCTCACCGGAGAGGACGGCCGGGTCCGCGCGGTGGCCACGGAGGACGCCGAGTACCCCGCGGACCTGGTGATCCTCGGCATCGGCGTGCGCCCCGAAACCGCACTCGCCCGGTCGGCCGGCCTTCCCGTCGGCGCCCACGGCGGCCTCCTCACCGACCTCGCGATGCGGGTACGCGGCCACGAGAACATCTGGGCGGGCGGCGACTGCGTAGAGGTGCTGAACCTGGTCTCCGGTCAGGAGCAGTACGTCCCCCTCGGCACCCACGCCAACAAGCACGGCCAGGTCATCGGCACCAACGCCGGCGGCGGCTACGCCACCTTCCCGGGCGTCGTCGGCACGGCCGTCAGCAAGGTCTGCGACCTGGAGATCGCCCGCACCGGCCTGCGTGAGAAGGACGCCCACCGGGTGGGGCTCCGGTTCGAGACGGTCACCATCGAGTCGACCAGCCGGGCCGGCTACTACCCCGGCGCCTCCGCCATGACGGTCAAGATGCTCGCCGAACGCCGCACCGGCCGACTGCTCGGCGTCCAGATCGTCGGCAGGGAGGGCGCGGGCAAGCGGGTCGACATCGCGGCGGTGGCACTGACCGCGCAGATGACGGTGGAGCAGATGACGTCCCTGGACCTGGGCTACGCCCCGCCCTTCTCCCCGGTATGGGACCCGGTACTGGTGGCGGCGAGAAAGGCGACGGCGAGGGTACGCGAGGGCGCCTCGTGAGAGGCGAGGGAGACTCCCCCGGCCGCGCGGGGCTGTATCGATAGGCGGCTCCGCCGCGTGGACGCGACCAGCCCCCGCGCACCCGCCCCCCGCGACGCGCCTAAGCCGTCCCGCTGATCCGCGGCAAAGAGGTCACTCCCGCCCCGGAGGAGACAGCCGCAGGCTGCTCGCCGGAGGGCTTGGCGTGAGAGGCGGACGGCCGAGCGGACCGCAGCCGATAACTCACGGCTTCGTCCAGCGTCACGGGCCGCTTCATCTGCGAGGCGAGCCGCCCCGCCTCCTGACCGAGCCGCGCGACATCCTCCCAGGGAAGCCGTACCACCAGTGACAGCTCGGCCTCACCGTCGGGCAGAGCGTGCATCGCCGAAACCTGCGGAGCGTTCGTCATCGCCTGATCCTCACGTCGTTTGACCACAGATACGCACGCCCGCCCGGCGGCGTTCACCGGTTCACGCGCCTCATCGCGGGCACTACTTCTGTGTGGTCATCCCCGTCCATGACGTGAACCCGGTGCGCCGCACCCCCTGGGTGACGTACGCGCTCATCGCCGTCAACGTCCTCGTGTTCATCACCACGCCCGGCATAGCCGGTTCCGTGGCGGGCGCGAGCGACCTGGCGCAGCTGTGTCATCTGCACGCCTTCATGGACCACTACGCGGCGGTCCCCAGGGAACTGATCCACCATCAGCTGCCCCCGGCGGTCCCCACGGGCGACGTGGGCGTGGGCCCGCACGGTCCGGGCTGTGTCGTGGGCCCGGCCGGCTACGACAAGTCACCGGCGCTGTCGGTCCTCACGGCGATGTTCCTGCACGGCAGCTGGCTGCACCTGCTGGGGAACATGCTCTTTCTGCTGATCTTCGGCAACAACGTCGAGGACCGGATGGGCCACATCCGCTACGTCCTCTTCTACGTCGTCTGCGGCTACGCGGCCGGCTACGGCTTCGCACTGCTCAACGACACCTCCGGCGAACCGCTGATCGGCGCGTCCGGCGCCGTCGCCGGGGTCCTCGGCGCCTATCTGGTGCTGTACCCGAGGGCGAGGGTCTGGGTCCTCGTCCCGTTCCTGGTCTTCCTGCCGCTGAGGCTGCCCGCCTGGCTGGTGCTGGGCTTCTGGTTCGGGCTCCAGGCGGTGTACTCCTCCGGGCACGGCGTCTCCGGCGCCGGAACCGTGGCGTACGCGGCCCATGTGGTCGGTTTCGTGGCGGGCATGCTGCTGGCCTGGCCGCTCAAGCCCGGCACGCCTCCCCCGCCGGAGCCGCCCGGCCTGCTGTTCGGCAGGCGGGCACGGCCCCACTACACATGGTGAGTCAGCGCGCGGTGGCGGTGTGGACGTACTCCACGAGCCGGGTCAGCGCGTCCGGGTCGGTGTTCGGCATGACGCCATGGCCGAGGTTGAAGATGTGGCCCTCCAGACCGGCGGCCGCGTCCAGCACCTCGCCGGCCTTGGCCTCGACGGTGTCCTTGTCGGTGAACAGCACCGTCGGGTCGAGGTTGCCCTGGAGCGCCTTGCCGGGACCGACACGGCGCGCGGCCTCGTCGAGCGGGACGCGCCAGTCGACGCCGACGACGTCCGCACCGGCCTCGCCCATGAGGCCCAGCAGCTCACCGGTACCGACACCGAAGTGGATGCGCGGGACGCCGTACCCGGCGACGGCCTCGAAGACCTTCACCGAGGCGGGCATGACGGACTTCCGGTAGTCGGCCGGGGCCAGGGCGCCCGCCCAGGAGTCGAACAGCTGGACCGCGCTCGCGCCGGCCTCGATCTGCACCTTCAGGAAGGCGGCCGTGATGCCGGCGAGGCGGTCGAGCAGGTCGGCCCACAACTGGGGGTCGCCGTACATCATCGCCTTGGCGTTCTCGTACGTGCGAGAGGGACCGCCCTCGACCAGATAGCTCGCGAGCGTGAAAGGCGCGCCGGCGAACCCGATCAGCGGGGTGGTACCCAGCTCGCGGGTGAGCAGGCCGATCGCCTCGGTGACGTAGGAGACGTCCTCGGGCGTGAGGTCGCGCAGCCGGGCCAGGTCGGCGCGGGTGCGGATGGGCTGCCCGACGACCGGGCCGACGCCGGGCTTGATGTCGAGGTCGATGCCGACGGCCTTGAGCGGGACGACGATGTCGCTGAAGTAGATCGCCGCGTCCACGTTGTGCCGGCGCACCGGCTGCAGTGTGATCTCGGTGACCAGTTCGGGCCGCATGCAGGACTCGAGCATCGGGATGCCCTCGCGTACCTTGCGGTACTCGGGCAGGGAGCGGCCGGCCTGGCGCATGAACCACACGGGGGTGTGCGGCACGGCTTCGCGCCTGCACGCCTTGAGGAAGGCGCTGTCGTACGTTGCTGTCGGCTGCTGACCCGAGGGGCTTGCGTTGGCACTCACGACGGCAAGTCTCGCACGGCCGCGAGCGCAGAAGTGCGGCTGCCCTTCGGGGGTGTCCCTCCCTGCGTGCGGGCCCCGTTCCCCTTACTCTTCCCCGCATGGCTGCGGCTCAGGGACGACCGTCGGACGGCGCTGACGGAATGGACGACGCGAAGGACACCGCGCGGGAGCGGGGCAGTGCGCTGCCCTCCGCGTTCCGGGCCGCGGTCGACGCGCTGCGGACCGCGCGGGTGCGGCCGCAGGTCGAGGTGGAGCCGACACCCGCGCCGCAGCGGCTCGCCCCGTACGCGTACGCGCTGGAGGCCGTGGTCGTCGACGGTGAGCAGGAGCTGGCCGACGGACGGCTGGTGCTGCTGCACGACCCGGCCGGGCACGATGCCTGGCGGGGCACGTTCCGGCTGGTGACGCTGGTGCGCGCGGAGCTGGAGCCGGAGATGGCGGCCGATCCGCTGCTGCCCGAGGTGTGCTGGTCGTGGCTGACGGGAGCGCTGCAGGCGCGCGGGCTCGGCTACGGCGAGCCGAGCGGCACGATCACGCGCGCCGGCTCGCACTACTTCGGCGGGCTGGCCGAGCGGCCGGCCGCCTCGCAGATCGAGATCCGGGCCTCCTGGACGCCCCGCGAGGGCCTGGGCGGGGTGCCGGACACGGCCGCGCACCTGGCCGCCTGGTGCGATCTGCTGGCCCAGGTCGGGGGGCTGCCGCCGGCCGGGCCGGGCGACCCCTCCGTGGTCACCCTGCCGCAGCGCAGGGGCCCGCAGTCGCGGTGACCTGACCCCTCGGCTTTCCGCGGGTTAATCCCCACGGACACCCTATTGACCATCTCTTTGTCGATACGGCCACTTTCCGTACCGGAATGGCGCTCGCTCGAACCGACTCGATCTTCGGATGATCGATCGCGTGTCCGAATTGCACAGATTGTTACTCACTAGATCGTGATCATTCTCTAAAGGCGGACGAGTTTGCTGCCGAAGACGACTGTGACCTTGAAAGCACTTCTCGTCCCGGCTACCTCCCCACAAGCCGGCCCCGTCCCCCCACCCAGGAGGCCTGGTGTCCGTTCTCCTCGAGCAGCCCGCAAGCCTGGTCGCCTACCGCCCGAACAAGCCGACCGCCATGGTGGTCGTGGCCGACCCGCGCGTCCGCTCCACCGTCACCCGCCACCTGTGGGCGCTCGGCGTGCGCGATGTCATCGAAGCCTCGTCCATCGCGGAGGCTCGTCCCCGCATCGGCAACCCTCGCGACATCTGTGTCGCCGACGTCCACCTGCCCGACGGCTCCGGCCTGACCCTGCTGTCCGAGACCCGCGCCGCGGGCTGGCCCAACGGACTGGCCCTCTCCGCAGCCGACGACATCGGCGCGGTACGCAACGCCCTGGCCGGAGGGGTCAAGGGCTACGTCGTCACCGGCACCCGCACCAACATCGGTCTCCCCGCCCGGCCCGGTGCCACTCCCCTCGGTGCAGCCGCCCGGATGCACCGCCGCCCCCCGGGTGCCCCGAGCCACCCGGGCGGCTACCGGGAGCTGTCCGGACGCGAGGTCGAGGTGCTGCGGCTGGTCGCGGAGGGCCAGTCGAACAAGGCGATCGGCGTCTCCATGGGCCTGTCCGCCCTCACCGTCAAGAGCCACCTGGCCCGCATCGCCCGCAAGCTGGGCACCGGTGACCGCGCGGGCATGGTTGCGGTGGCCCTGCGCACCGGGATCATCCACTGAGCCCTGCGCACCCCCTTCGGGGTCATCACCGGTTCCGCCACGTGAACCGGAAGTTTCACCGGGCTGACTGGTTTACGACCCTCGGGCGCCCGTCGCCGGAACGTTCCGGCGACGGGCGCCGTCCACGCACCGATACCCTTGACAGGTGACCGACGCCCAAGACACCGCAGCAGACAGCTCCCTGCGCACTCACGGAGGCACGCCTCCGGACGACGCCGGATCTTCTGTGACGGGGGCGCCGACTCCGCTGCTCGAACCCCGCGAGGGCATTCCGCCGGTGATCGCCGACGAGACCGCCCTCGCCGAAGTGATCGCCGGCTTCGCCGCCGGCTCGGGCCCCGTCGCCGTGGACGCCGAGCGCGCCTCCGGCTACCGGTACGGCCAGCGCGCCTACCTGGTGCAGCTGCGCCGCGAGGGCGCCGGCACCGCCCTGATCGACCCCGTCGCCTGCCCCGACCTGTCCGGTCTCGGCGAGGCGCTGTCCGGCGTCGAGTGGGTGCTGCACGCGGCCACCCAGGACCTGCCCTGTCTGCGCGAGATAGGCATGATCCCGACCCGCCTCTTCGACACCGAGCTGGCCGGCCGGCTCGCCGGGTTCCCCCGCGTGGGCCTCGGCGCCATGGTCGAGGGCGTCCTCGGCTATGTCCTGGAGAAGGGCCACTCCGCCGTCGACTGGTCCACCCGGCCGCTCCCCGAGCCGTGGCTGCGCTACGCGGCCCTGGACGTGGAACTCCTCGTCGACCTGCGGGACGCCCTGGAGAAGGAGCTGGACCGGCAGGGCAAGCTCGAGTGGGCCCTGCAGGAGTTCGACGCGATCGCGGCCGCGCCGCCCGCCGAGCCCCGTAAGGATCCCTGGCGCCGGACCTCCGGGATGCACAAGGTGCGGCGGCGGAGGCAGCTGGCCGTCGTACGGGAGCTGTGGCAGACGCGGGATCGCATCGCGCAGCGGCGGGATGTGTCGCCGGGCAAGGTGCTGAGCGATGCGGCCATCGTCGAGGCGGCGCTCGCCCTGCCGTCCACCGCGCACGCCCTCGCCGCGCTGAACGGGTTCGGGCATCGGATGGGGCGGCGCCAGCTGGAGCAGTGGCAGGCGGCCGTGGATCGGGCGAAGGCCCTTCCGGACACCGCGCTGCCCCAGCCGGGGCAGCCGGTGACCGGGCCGCCGCCGCCACGTGCGTGGGCCGACAAGGATCCCGCTGCCGCGGCTCGGTTGTCCGCGGCCCGGGCGGGGGTGTCGGCGTTGGCCGAGCAGCTCAACCTGCCTCAGGAGAATCTGGTGTCTCCGGACACCGTGCGGCGTCTTTGCTGGGAGCCTCCGTCGGGCGGCAGGGAGGCCGTGGAGGCCGCGCTCGCCGGGTACGGCGCGCGGGCGTGGCAGGTGGAGCTGGTCACGCCTGTCCTGGTTTCGGCGCTGTCGGCGAAGGGCGCGTAGCCGCCACGGGGATTGGTCGCGTACGGCCGCGGCGGGTCGTGCCCGGTCACCCGCGCGGTTCCCCGCACCTCTTCGAAAGGCGCCTCACCTGGTCGCTCTTCGGATCAGCGACGTCGAGATCACGCCAAGGTCTCGGGAAGGAGTGGCCGGATCGCCACAGCCCCCGGTCCGCGGCATTGGCCGAAAGCCGTATGGACGATCCGCCGGCCCCCGCTGGACAGGGCCGTCGAGGAGTCCGCAGAGGTGTGACGTTCGCCGCTCCCCCGGGCAGGACTGTGCAGCTACGTTACCCACAAGTAGCATGGGCCTGAGCGCGCGCTCAGTGCTGGCGCGTCGCAGCAGTGCCATCCCGCACCCTGGAGGAGAGCCATCGTGCCTCGTACCGTCAGGGACGTCGTCTTCGTAGACGGCGTCCGCACCCCGTTCGGCAAGGCGGGCCCGAAGGGCATCTACCACGAGACCCGCGCCGACGACCTCGTCGTGAAGGCGATCCGGGAGCTGCTGCGCCGCAACCCCGGGCTCGACCCGAAGAAGATCGACGAGGTCGCCATCGCCGCGACCACGCAGATCGGTGACCAGGGCCTGACCCTCGGCCGCACGGCCGGCATCCTCGCCGGTCTTCCGCAGTCGGTCCCGGGCTACTCCATCGACCGCATGTGCGCCGGCGCCCTGACCGCCGTGACGGCCACCGCCGGTTCGATCGCCTTCGGTGCCTACGACGCCGTCATCGCCGGTGGCGTCGAGCACATGGGCCGCCACCCGATGGGCGAGGGCGTGGACCCGAACCCGCGCTTCGTCTCCGAGAAGCTGGTCGACGAGTCCGCCCTGTTCATGGGCATGACCGCGGAGAACCTGCACGACCGCTACCCGCAGATCACCAAGCAGCGCGCCGACGAGTACGCGGTCCGCTCGCAGGAGAAGGCCGCCAAGGCCTACGCCAACGGCAAGATCCAGCAGGACCTGGTGCCGATCTCGGTGCGCCGCACCAACCCGGACAGCGGTGAGACCGGCTGGGGCCTGGTCACCGCCGACGAGCCGATGCGCCCGGGCACCACGCTGGAGAACCTCTCGGGTCTCAAGACGCCGTTCCGCGTGCACGGCCGGGTCACCGCGGGCAACGCGGCCGGTCTGAACGACGGTGCCACCGCGTCGATCATCGCGAGCGAGGACTTCGCCCGCGAGAACGACCTGCCGGTCAAGATGCGCCTGGTCTCCTACGCCTTCGCGGGCGTGGAGCCGGAGGTCATGGGCTACGGCCCGATCCCGGCCACGGAGAAGGCCCTCGCCCAGGCGGGCCTGTCCATCTCCGACATCGGCCTGTTCGAGATCAACGAGGCCTTCGCCGTCCAGGTGCTGGCCTTCCTCGACCACTACGGCATCGCGGACGACGACGAGCGCGTCAACCAGTACGGCGGCGCGATCGCCTTCGGTCACCCGCTCGCCTCCTCCGGCGTCCGTCTGATGACGCAGCTGGCCCGCCAGTTCGAGGAGCAGCCGCAGGTCCGCTACGGCCTGACCACCATGTGCGTCGGCTTCGGCATGGGCGCGACGGTCATCTGGGAGAACCCGCACTTCGACGGAGGCGACAAGTGAGCACCACCGCTGAACTCCTGAAGGGCGCGGCCGAGCTGTTCCCGGACGAGGTCGTCACGCAGGCGCACGTACGCCACTTCGACCTGCCCTTCGGGGCCGGCCGCTTCGCGCTGATCACGCTGGACAACGGCCTGGACCACACCAAGCCGACCACCTTCGGCCCGCAGTCGCTGGCGAACCTCGACACCGCCATCGACCAGGTCGAGAAGGAGGCGGCCGAGGGCACGATCGTCGGTGCCGGTGTCACCGGCAAGCCGTTCATCTTCGCGGTCGGCGCCGACCTCAAGGGTGTCGAGCTGCTGAAGCAGCACGAGGACGCGCTCGCCATCGGCAAGGGCGGCCACGAGGTCTTCAAGCGCCTGTCGAAGCTGGCCGTCCCGACCTTCGCCTACTACAACGGCGCGGCCATGGGCGGCGGCGTCGAGGTCGGCCTGCACTGCACCTACCGGACCGTCTCCAAGGCGATCCCGGCGTTCTCGCTGCCCGAGGTCTTCCTCGGTCTCGTTCCCGGCTGGGGCGGTTGCACCCTGCTGCCGAACCTGATCGGAGCCGACAAGGCCGTCTCGGTCATCATCGAGAACTCGCTGAACCAGAACAAGCAGCTCAAGGGCAAGCAGGTCTTCGAGCTGGGCATCGCCGACGCCCTCTTCGAGGGCGCCGACTTCCTGGAGCAGTCGCTGCTCTGGACCGCCCAGGTACTCAAGGGCGACATCGAGGTCGAGCGCCCGGTGATCGACCGCGGCGAGGCCTGGGACCAGGCCGTCGCCAAGGGCCGCTTCTTCGCGGACTCCAAGGTGCACGGGGCGGCCCCGGCCGCCTACCGCGCCCTGGACATCATCGCGGCCGCCAAGAACGGCGACCTGCAGCAGGGCTACGACGCCGAGGACCAGGCCCTCGCGGACCTGATCATGGGCGGCGAACTGCGCGCCGGGATCTACGCGTTCAACCTCGTCCAGAAGCGCGGCAAGCGTCCCGCCGGCGCCCCGGACAAGAGCCTGGCCCGCCCGGTCACCAAGGTCGGCGTCGTCGGCGCCGGTCTGATGGCCTCCCAGCTCGCCCTGCTCTTCCTGCGCCGCCTCGAGGTGCCGGTCGTGCTGACCGACATCGACCAGGAGCGCGTCGACAAGGGTGTGGGCTACGTCCACGCCGAGATCGACAAGCTGCTCGGCAAGGGCCGGATCAACCAGGACAAGGCCAACCGCCTCAAGGCCCTGGTCACCGGTGTGCTGGACAAGGCCGAGGGCTTCTCGGACGCCGACTTCATCATCGAGGCGGTCTTCGAGGAGATCGGCGTCAAGCAGCAGGTGTTCGCGGAGGTCGAGGCGGTCGCCCCGGCACATGCGATCCTCGCCACCAACACCTCGTCCCTGTCGGTGTCGGAGATGGCGTCGAAGCTCAAGAACCCCGAGCGGGTCGTGGGCTTCCACTTCTTCAACCCGGTGGCCGTCCTCCCGCTGCTGGAGATCGTCCGCGGCGAGAAGACCGACGACGCCTCCCTCGCGACCGCGTTCGCCGTCGCCAAGAAGCTGAAGAAGACCGCGGTTCTGGTGAAGGACGCCCCGGCGTTCGTCGTGAACCGCATCCTGACCCGCTTCATGGGCGAGATCCAGAACGTCATCGACGAGGGCACCCCGGTCGAGGTCGCCGAGAAGGCCATCGAGCCGCTCGGCCTGCCGATGTCCCCGCTGGTGCTGCTGGAGCTGGTCGGCCCGGCGATCGGCCTGCACGTCTCGGAGACCCTCAACCGGGCCTTCCCGGACCGCTTCACCGTCTCCCCGAACCTCAAGTCGGTCGTCGAGGCGGGCAAGCGCGGCTTCTACGTCTACGACAGCGGCAAGCCGGAGCTGGACCCGGAGGTCGCCGCGCTGCTCAAGCAGGGCGATGTCGTCCTGACCGAGGAGCAGGTGCGGGCGCGGGTGCTCGACGCGGTGGCGCAGGAGATCGGGCTCATGCTCGACGAGGGCGTCGTCGCCGAGGCCCAGGACATCGACCTCTGCCTGATCACGGGTGCCGGCTGGCCCTTCCACCTGGGCGGCATCACGCCGTACCTGGACCGCGAGGGTGTCTCGGAGCGGGTGAACGGCAAGAAGTTCCTGGCCCCGGGCGCGGCGTCGGTTCCGGCGTAACGGTCGTACGGACGTGAAGAGGGCCTCCGCCATCCAGGCGGAGGCCCTCCGTCGTTGCCGTTGCCCGTGCCGGGCGGGCAGACCACGAGCCGGACGCCCCGTCACACCTCCCGCCACGCCTCCAGCGCCAGCCCCGGCTCGTCCTTCCGCCGGGTCAGCAGGAGTCGACCGGTCGACGGGGACAACGTTGCCGCCACCAGCCGGTCGTCCTCGTCCGTCGCCAGGGACACCCGCGCGTCCACCGGCAGCCGCGGGCCCGACTCGGTCCACCAGGCGCCCGCCGACTCCAGCTCCGTCGGGTAGGCGGCGAAGGCGACCCGGCCGCTCGCGGAGCGCTGGGCGAGCAGGGTGCAGTCGAGCCCGTCGAGGTCGCAGCGGACCGCCGAGACCGGGCCGGGGCCGGCCGAGGACAACAGGGAGGCCGGCTCGCCTCCCGGGCGCCAGGCGCACAGCTCGCCGGAGGTGTCGGTGTAGAAGACGGTCGTGCTGTCCGGAGACGTGGCGAGGGCATACAGGGTGCCCGGGCGGACCGGGGCCTGCACGGTCTCCCGGAGCACGGGCGGGGCGGCTGCCTCCTCCTGACGCCAGTACACCAGGCCCGTGGGGACGGCCGCGTACAGCTCGACCCGGCCGGACTCCCCCGTCGCCGCCGCGAACCCGTCCTGGACCTCCCCGCCCTTGAGGTCCCGCCAGGGCTCCCAGCCGCCCTTCTCCTTCTGCGCGAGCAGGCTCACGCCGCCGCCGGTGTTGCGGACGAAGACATGGGCGCGGCCCTGTGCGTCCACCGCGACGGCGGGCGTGCCGGTGCGGTCGCCCTTCTTGTCCGGGTGGCCGATCGGGTTCCAGTCCAGGGCCGCGAGACGCGGGCGGAAGTGCGTGGAGTGCACCAGCCCCGACTCGCCCTTGGTGGTGGGCCGCCAGGAGACCAGATGGGCATAGCCGTCGGCGCCCTGCCCTAGGGCCAGCACGGGGTGCAGCGACTGGTCGCCGCCCACCGTGCGCGGCGCGGTCCAGGGGCCTGCGGGGCCGCGCTCCGCCCGGCACAGGACAGCGTCGCCCGACAGCTGGTAGACACTGAGCCGGCCGTCTCGGCCGCGGATGAGCCAGTCGCCGTTCACCGGTTCACTCTAAGCCGGTCCGCACCGGCCGAACCGACCGCACCCGGCCTCCGGGCATGCGACCCTTGGCTGCATGGACGACGCCCTCGACGCCCCGCTCCCGCAGGACTCGATGGTGGTGATCGTGGACGGCGCGAACGTCGTCGGATCGCGGCCCGACGGCTGGTGGCGGGATCGCAAGGGAGCCGCCGAGCGGCTACGGGACCGGCTGGCCGAGACGGGGCTGCCCGGCCTTGCGGACCCGGTGGAGATCGTGCTCGTGGTCGAGGGCGCGGCCCGGGACGTGGCCTCCGTACCGGGGATTCGGGTGGAGTCGGCGCCCGGCAGCGGCGACGACCGGATCGTGGAGCTGGCCGCCGAGCACGCCGGCCGGGACCGTCTGGTGATCACCGCCGACCGCGAACTGCGGCGCAGGGTGACCGAACTCGGCGCCGAGGTGGCCGGCCCGCGCACGGTCCTGGGCTGAGCCGTTCCCGCTACCCCTCCGGCACCCGCGCGTACAGCACCGCCCCGTCCACCGTGCCCACCTCCTCGTAGCGTGCCGCGAGCAGGCGGCGCAGGCTGGGGACACGGTCGGGGCCGTAGGGCTTGCCACGGGAGTCGTCGACGACCAGCGCGGGGCGGTGCGCGCTCAGCTCCCGCCGGAACACCGGCCAGGCGCCCGCGACGGCGTACTTCTCGCCGACCTGCGGGCCGTCCCGGCCGCCGCTGTAGTTGGTGAGCAGGCCCGCGGTGAGGTAGCGGGTGGCGGGCAGGCGGCCGGCCAGCCAGTACGTCTCCGGGTGTATGCCCCAGACGAGGACGCGGTCCGCCGGCGCGGTGCGGCGCTCGACGGCGGTCGCGAGCCGCTGGGCGTGGGCGAGTTCGGGGCGGGGGGCGAGCAGGCCCCAGACGAGGAAGAGGACGCAGCAGCAGGTCGAGGTGAACACGGTGGCCACGCCCCGTTCCGGGGGCAGCACCTGCAGCGCTCGGGTGGCCAGCAGGGCGAGGGGAGCGGTGAGTTGCAGGTAGTAGTGGCCGAAGAAGTGGCAGCCGAGGGCCACGGCCACGGCCGAGGAGGCCAGCCACAGCCACACATCCACCGCTCCGGTACGGGCGATGCGCAGGGTCCGTACGACCGGCGGGAGCAGGCCCGCCGAGGCCCCGGCCAGGAGCGCGGTGTTGGTCAACGCCCGGACGAGGATGTGGAGTTCGGAGCCGGTGAAGGAGGCGTAGGCGGCCGAGCCGGTCACCGTCCAGAACAGGAATCCGGCCGGGTCGGTCACCAGGGCCGCGCCGAGCACCGGCACGGCGAACCCGGCGGCGAGCCGCGGTGCGCCCGTGCACGGGGTGCCCTGACGGTACAGCAGCCACGCCACCGGCAGCAGCACCGCGCCGCCGGTCTGCTTGGTGAGGAACGCGGCGGCGACGGCGGTGCCGGCCGCGCCCCAGCGCCCGCGGTCGGCGCACCACATGGCGGCGGCCGTGCCGGGCAGTATGAACACCTCGAAGGTGGCCGCCTGGGCGTCCTCGGGGTTGAGCCCGATCGAGACCAGCAGATACAGCACCCCGGTGGTGCGTCCCGCGCCGTCGCCCCAGCGGCGCCGGGCCAGGGAGGCGAGCAGGACGGCGGTGAGCAGCTGGGCGAGGACCGCGAGTAGCCGGAGCGGGATGAGGGAGCCGGAGCCGCACACCGCGAAGGCGGCCTCGTACAGCCAGGGCAGCAGCGGCGGCTTGCGGTCCACGACGGTCTCGTACAGGTGCCCGCCCTGGGCGAGCAGCCGTGCCTGGACGGCGAGGTAGCCCTCGTCCGGGTTCCAGAGCGGCCGGACGAAGGACGGGATCCGGGTGACACAGGTCAGGATGGCCAGGAGGGGCAGCAGCCGCGTCCAGTACGCCGTCCGGGTGGGCGCGGTCCATACGGGGGCGAGGGGCGCGGCGAGCATGGGCAGCACGCTATCCGGCCCCGACGTCTCCACCGAAGCAGGACATACGGGGCCGGAGCGGCGAAGCGTACGATTACGGAGCGTTTCCGGCGGGCGGCCGCGGAGCCTCGCTCGGCGTCCGCTCGCTCAGGGCCAGCTGGCTGTGCCTGCGGCCGTAGAGGAAGTAGACGAGGAAGCCGATCACCATCCAGATGGCGAACCGCAGCCAGGTCTCGGCCGGCAGGTTGAGCATCAGCCACAGTGAGGCGCACACCGACAGGATCGGGAGGACCGGCACCAACGGGGTGCGGAAGGCGCGGGGCAGGTCCGGGCGGGTGCGGCGGAGGATGATCACGCTGATCGCGACGACGACGAAGGCGAACAGTGTGCCGATGTTCACCAGTTCCGCCAGCTCGCTCAGGCTGGTGAAACCGGCGACGATCGCGATCACCACGCCGAGCAGGATGGTCGGCCGGTGCGGGGTCCTGAAGCGCGGGTGCACGCGGGAGAAGAACCGCGGCAGCAGCCCGTCGCGGCTCATCGCGAAGAACACCCTGGTCTGGCCGAGCAGCAGGATCATGCACACGGTGGTCAGACCGACGGCGGCGCCGAAGCTGATCACGCCCGCGTACCAGGGGTGCCCGATGGACTTGAAGGCGTCGGCGAGCGGGGCCTGCACCGAGAGCTTGGTGTACTTCTGCATGCCGGTGACGACGACGGAGACGGCGACGTAGAGCACGGTGCAGATGAGCAGCGAGCCGAGGATGCCGCGGGGCATGTCCCGCTGCGGGTGGCGGGTCTCCTCGGCGGCCGTGGCGACGATGTCGAAGCCGATGAACGCGAAGAACACCACCGAGGCGGCCGTGAAGATGCCCATCACACCGAAGTTGGACGGTGCCCAGCCGAACATCAGCTGGATGAGCGGTGCCTTGAGGTTCCCGGCCGCCTCGACCGACTGGGCCTTGGGGATGAACGGCTGGTAGTTGCTGCCCTTGACGAAGAACGCGCCGGCGATGATCACGATGAGGACGACGACCACCTTGATGGCGACGACGAGCGAGGTGATCCGTGCCGACAGCTTCATGCCGAGGACGAGGATGCCGGTGAGGACGAGGACCAGGGCGGCGGCGAGGATGTCGAAGCCGAAGCCGGAGGCGTTGTCCCGGCCGGCCAGATACTCCGGCAGGTGCCAGCCGGCGTTGTCGAGCAGGGAGCGGATGTAGCCGGACCAGCCTACGGCCACCACCGCCGTACCGAGGGCGAACTCCAGGACCAGGTCCCAGCCGATGATCCAGGCGGGCAGCTCGCCCAGCGAGGCGTAACTGAACGTGTACGCCGACCCCGCCACGGGGACCGTCGACGCGAACTCGGCGTAGCAGAGAGCGGCGAGCGCGCAGACCACGCCGGCCGCCACGAAGGCCAGGGACACCGCCGGACCGGCGTTGTTCTTGGCGACCTGTCCGGTGAGGACGAAGATGCCGGTGCCGATGATGACGCCGACACCGAAAACGGTCAGATCCAGCGCGGAGAGGGACTTCTTGAGCGAATGCTCCGGTTCCTCGGTGTCCTGGATGGACTGCTCGACGTTCTTCGTTCTGAAGAGCGGGCTGCTCACGTTCCTGCCTCCCACGCTTGTGAGGCCCCGATATGGCTCAACATGATCGAGCGGGTCGGGATGCGTATGCCCCGGCACAGGCAGGTTCACGCAGACGGGCCGGTTCCGCCACCTGGAGAAGTGGCGGAACCGGCCCGGAGGATCGCTCTCCCTAGTCGCGCGCGGGCTCTACGGAATCCACCGCGTCCGCCGTACGGTCGAACCGGCCGTCGAGTTTGGCGACCAGCCCGGTGACCTGGCGGGCGATGTCGGGCGCGGTCAGCCCGATCTCGGCGAGCACCTCCGAGCGGGAGGCGTGGTCCAGGAAGCGCGGCGGGATGCCGAAGTCGCGCAGCGGCACGTCCACGCCCGCGTCCCGGAGGGCCTGGGCGACGGCGGAGCCGACACCGCCGGCGCGGCTGTTGTCCTCGACGGTGACGACGACCCGGTGGCGCTCCGCCAGCGGGGCCATGGCCTCGTCGACGGGCTTGACCCAGCGCGGGTCGACCACGGTGGTGGAGATGCCCTGCCGGTCGAGCAGGCCGGCGACCTCGAGGCACATCGGGGCGAGGGCGCCCACGGACACCAGCAGCACGTCCGGTGTGTCGGTGCCGGGCTCGCGCAGCACGTCCATGCCGCCGACGCGGCCCACGGCCGGTACGGCGGGCCCGACGGCACCCTTGGAGAAGCGCACCACGGTCGGCGCGTCCTCGACGGCGACGGCCTCGCGCAGCTGCGCCCGCACCTGGTCGGCGTCGCGCGGTGCGGCGAGCCGCAGCCCCGGCACGACCTGAAGGATCGACATGTCCCACATCCCGTTGTGGGAGGCACCGTCGGTACCGGTGACACCGGCCCGGTCGAGCACGAAGGTCACCCCGCACTTGTGCAGGGCCACGTCCATGAGGACCTGGTCGAAGGCACGGTTGAGGAAGGTGGCGTACACGGCGAAGACGGGGTGCACACCGGCGTGCGCGAGGCCCGCCGCCGAGACGGCACCGTGCTGCTCGGCGATCCCGACGTCGTACACACGTTCGGGGAACCGCTTGGCGAACCTGTCCAGGCCGACCGGCTGCAGCATGGCCGCCGTGATGGCGACGATGTCCTCGCGCTCCTCGCCGAGCTTGACCATCTCCTCGCCGAACACGGAGGTCCAGTCGGCGCCGGAGGACGCGATCGGCAGGCCCGTGTCCGGGTGGATCTTACCGACGGCGTGGAACCGGTCGGCCTCGTCCTGCAGGGCGGGCTGGTAGCCGCGGCCCTTCTCGGTCAGGCAGTGCACGATGACCGGTCCGCCGAACCGCTTGGCCCGGGCCAGCGCCGACTCCAGCGCCTCGATGTCGTGCCCGTCGATCGGGCCGACGTACTTCAGGCCCAGGTCCTCGAACATGCCCTGCGGGGCGATGAAGTCCTTCAGCCCCTTCTTGGCGCCGTGCAGGGTCTCGTACAGCGGCCTGCCGACCACCGGGGTGCGGTCGAGGATGTCCTTCGTCCGGGCGAGGAAGCGCTCGTAGCCGTCGGTCGTGCGCAGGGTCGCCAGGTGGTTGGCGAGGCCACCGATGGTCGGCGCGTAGGAGCGCTCGTTGTCGTTGACGACGATGACGAGCGGACGGTCCTTTGCCTCGGCGATGTTGTTCAGCGCCTCCCAGGCCATACCGCCGGTCAGCGCGCCGTCACCGATGACGGCGGCGACGTGGCTGTCCCGTTTGAGCAGCTGGTTGGCCTTGGCGATGCCGTCGGCCCAGCCGAGCACCGTGGAGGCGTGGCTGTTCTCGATGACGTCGTGCTCGGACTCGGCCTGCGAGGGGTAGCCCGACAGGCCGCCCTTCATCTTCAGCTTGGAGAAGTCCTGCCGGCCGGTGAGCAGCTTGTGCACGTAGGACTGGTGGCCGGTGTCCCACAGGACCTTGTCCTTCGGGGACTCGAAGACGCGGTGCAGGGCGATGGTGAGCTCGACCACGCCCAGATTGGGGCCCAGGTGGCCGCCGGTCTTGGAGACGGCGTCGACGAGGAAGGTCCGGATCTCCTCTGCCAGCTGGTCCAGCTCCTCCAGGCTGAGCCGGTCCAGATCGCGCGGTCCCCTGATGCGGGTCAGCAGCGGCACCCGTGCCTCCTTGCAGTAGAGCTGATCGAGCTGTTGCCGGGCTCGCCCGAGTCTAATGTTCATGCTTTGCACGACACGACAGTGCCCGGCACCTTGAAGGCACCGGGCATCTGGTCCTCTCCGAAGGGGGCGGGGACCGCGCGACCAGTCACAAACGATCCGTCACCTGCGGTTACCCCGCACCCCACGGCGGCTAGGCGCTACGCACGCCCGGCCGTCTTCTGCGTCTTGCGCGTGATGGAGTCGATGACGACCGTGGTCAACAGCACAGCCGCGGTGATCATGTACTTCACCGGCTCCGCGATGGACTCCAGCTGGAGACCGTACTGGATGGACACGATCACCAGCACACCCAGCAGGGCGTTCCAGGTACGGCCCCGGCCACCGAACAGCGACGTGCCACCGATGACGGCCGCGGCGATCGCGTTCATCAGCAGGTCACCCGTGCCGGCGCTCTGGTTGGCCGACGCGATCTTCGAGGCCAGGAACAGACCGCCGATCGCCGCGAACCCACCGGAGATGGCGAAGACGGAGATCCGCACCGCCGTCACGTTGATACCCGCACGCCGGGACGCCTCCACGCTGCCGCCGAGCGCGAAGATCTTGCGGCCGTAGGAGGTGCGCCGCAGCACGAAGTCCGTGCCGACCAGGAAGGCGACGAAGATCACCGTGGCCAGCGGCAGGCCCTTGTACTGGTTGTACATGTACGCCGCGGCGAAGGAGACCACGGCCAGCAGAACCGTGCGCAGGACGGTGTCGCTGAGCGGCCGGGACGGGACGCCCGCGGCCTCCCGGCGCCGGTTGCCGAGGAAGGAACTGACGAAGAACAGGGCGACCACGACGACGGCCAGGCCGTAGGCGGCGGCCACGTCCGTGAAGGTGTACGTGGTCAGCTTGCCGATCAGACCGTCGCTGTCGAGGTTGATCGTGCCGTCCTCGCCCAGCACCTTCAGCATGAAGCCCAGCCAGAACAGCAGACCGGCCAGGGTGACGGCGAAGGCGGGGGCGCCGAGCACCGCGAAGAAGAAGCCGTGCAGCGCGCCGATGGCGGCACCGGCGGCGACGGCGACGAGCACGGCCACCCACTCGGGCCAGCCCTGGTTGACCGTGAGGACGGCCGCGAGGGCGCTGGCCGCGCCGCTGACCGAACCGACCGACAGGTCGATCTCGCCGAGCAGCAGCACGAAGACGATGCCGACGGAGATCATGCCCGTGCCGACCATCGTGACCGTGATGTTGCTGATGTTCTGCGCCGAGAGGAACTCGGAGTTCAGGACCTGGAAGATGATGCAGATGATCGCGAGGCCCAGGACGACCGGGAGGGAACCCAGCTCGCCGGCCTTCATCTTGCGCTTGAACTCGCTCCAGTAGCCCAGCAGGCCCTGCTCGCGCACGAGGAGACGCGGGTCGACCGCGGTGACGGCCGCGGCCGCCGCCTCGGGGTTCTCGACGACGTGCTCGTCCTGCGGAGTCGCGGAGGTCTTGTCGATGCTCACTTGGAAACCTCCCCGTTCGTGCGCGCCGCACGGCGGGTCACGGCGTTGTCGGTGGCGCCCGTGATGGCGGAGATGATCTCCTCCTGAGAGGTCGTCTTGACCTCGAAGACGCCGTTGTTGCGGCCGAGGCGCAGGACGGCGACCTTGTCGGCCACCGCCTTCACATCCGCCATGTTGTGGCTGATGAGGATGACGGCGTGACCGCGCTCGCGCAGGCGCTCCACCAGGTCGAGGACCTGGGCGGTCTGCTCGACGCCGAGGGCGGCGGTGGGCTCGTCGAGGATGACCAGCTTCGGGTCGCCGAGCATGGAGCGGGCGATGGCCACGGTCTGGCGCTGACCGCCGGAGAGCGAGGCGATCGGGATGCGGACGCTCGGGATGCGGATCGACAGCGTGGTGAGCAGCTCGCGGGCGCGGCGCTCCATCTCGACCTCGTCCAGGACGCCCCACTTCCTCAGCTCACGGCCGAGGAACAGGTTGCCGACGACGTCGATGTTGTCGCACAGCGCGAGGTCCTGGTACACCGTCGCGATGCCCAGGGCCTGGGCGTCGTGCGGCCTGCTGATCGACACCGGCTCGCCATTCCATTCGATGGCGCCCTCGTCGATGGGGTGCACGCCGGCGATCGTCTTGACCAGCGTGGACTTTCCGGCGCCGTTGTCGCCCACCAGGGCGACCACTTCACCGGCGTGGACCTCAAGCTCTACGTCGGTGAGCGCCTGAACGGCACCGAACCGCTTGGAGACCCCGCGCAACGCCAGCACGGGCGTAGCGGACACGTGAACCATCTCCTTCGCCGCCTGACCCGGCGGGAGGTTGTGCAGAAAGATTGGGGGAAGTTCCGTCCGGCGCCCCGCGTCGAGCTTGCGGGGCTGTCTGTGCGCGGGGCACCGGAGGAGTCTTGGGCAGTCGGTCGTGTTCCCTCGCGGGCAGTCGGGAACGAGTGCCCCGCTCGTGGGAAGAGCGACTGCTTACTTGTTGAGGCCGATCTTGTCGCAGGCCGCCTTGTACTTGCCGGTGCAGATGTCGGCCGCGGTGTAGACGCCGTCCTTGATGACGGTGTCCTTGATGTTGTCCTTGGTCAGCGAGGTGACCGGGACGAGCACCGAGGGGACGTCCTTCTGGGAGTTGCTGGAGACCTTGTCCTTGGCGACGGAGTCCAGCGACTTGCCCTGGGCGAGTGCGACGGCCATCTCGGCGGCGGCGTCGGCCTCGGGAGCGTACGGCTTGTAGACGCTCATGTACTGCTCACCGGAGACGATGCGCTGCACACCGGCCAGCTCGGCGTCCTGGCCGGTGACCGGGACCTTGACGCCCGCGGCGTTGAGGGCGGTGATGATACCGCCGGCCATGCCGTCGTTGGCGGAGTACACGCCCGCGATCTTGCCCTTGCCGACCGAGGAGATCGCCGCCTCCATCTCGGAGTTGGCGTTGTCCGGCGACCACTCCTTGGTGTCGTACTCCTTGGCGATGGTGACCTTGCCGTCGAGGACGGAGTGCGCGCCCTTCTTGAACTGGGCGGCGTTCGGGTCGGTGACCGAGCCGTTGATCATGACGATCTTGGAGGACTTGGTGGCCTTGCCGCCCATCGCCTTCAGCAGGGCCTCACCCTGGGTCCTGCCGACCTCCTCGTTGTCGAACGAGGTGTAGGCGCTGATCGGGCCCTCGGCGAGACGGTCGTAGGCGACGACCTTGATGCCCGCGTCCACGGCCTTCTTGACGGAGTTCTGGATGGCCTTGGCGTCCACCGCGTCCAGGATCAGGACGTCCACGTGGTTGGTGATCATGGTGTCGACCTGCTGGGCCTGCAGGTTCGCGTCCTGACGGGCGTTGTTGTACTGAACCTCCGCCTTGCCGTTCGTCAGCTCCTTGATCTTCTTCTCGATCAGCGGCTTGTCGAACTTCTCGTAGCGGGCGGTCTTGTTCTCCGGCAGGAGCAGACCGACCTTGATGTCGTCACCCTTCTTGGCCGACGAGGAGGAAGAGCTGTCGTTGCCCTTCGACTCCTTGGCGCTGCCACACGCGGCCAGCGAAACGGCCATGGCACCCGCGGCTACGGCAACGGCGGCACGACGCATACGTGCGTTCACTTTGAAACCTCCCTGACGAGGCCGCGTCGTTGCGGCCGAGGTGGCTGGAAGTCAACTCGGCCACACGTGCGACGTCAAGAAGTAAATCCTTAACGAGATGGCAACGGTGCCATCCGTTCTCTAAGTGAAGGCAGGGGCCGCCACCGGCAGCGTTCCATCCAAAAGGGTCGAATCGCCCATCTCGCTGAGGGCGAGGGCGAGCGCTCCGAGCACCTCCGCACGGCCCCCAAGTGCCCCCGGGAGAACGGACAACTGGCGCGCCGCGCTGGGAATGGCGTAGCGGCCGACGGACTCCCTGATCGGCCCGAGCACCAGCTCACCGGCCTCCGCGAGATCACCGCCGAGGACCACCCGGCTCGGGTTCAGCAGATTGCAGAGATTGGCCACTCCACTGCCGATATGGCGGCCGACGTCGGCGATCACCCGACGGCAGCCCGGGTCACCGTCCCTGGCCAGCCGTACGACGCCTTCCATCGTCAGATCGGGGCCGTGACTGGGCTGGAGCAGCGGCAGCACATAGCGTGCGGCCGCGAAGGTCTCCAGGCAGCCGCGGTTTCCGCAACGGCAGACCGGGCCGGATTCATCGAGTGTAATATGCCCGATTTCTCCCGCAGTGCCGCCGGGACCGCGATAGATCTTCCCGTCGATCACCAGACCGGCGCCGACACCGCTCGCGACCTTGATGTAAGCGAGGTCGCGTACGCCCTTGCCACTGCCCCAGACCAGCTCGCCGAGGGCGCCGAGGTTGGCGTCGTTGTCCACGTGCACGGGCACGCCGAGCCGTTCGCGCAGCTCCTCGGCGGGCTTGGTGCCGCCCCAGCCGGGCAGGATCGCGGTGGACCCCAGCGTCCCCGACTCCACATCGATCGGGCCCGGCACGCCGAGCCCCACGCCGGCCACCTTGGACCGGTCCACCCCCGTTGCTGCGATCAGGCGACTGACCAGCTCCTCGGCCCGGTCGAAGCCCTGCGCCGAGGAGGCGTCGACGTCCAGCGGCTCGGCCTCCTCGGCCAGCACCTGATGGGCGAGGTTCCCGATCGCGACGCGCAGATGGGTGTGCCCGAAGTCGACGCCGATCACGATGCCGGCGTCGCCGCTCAGGCTGACGCTGCGGGCCCGCCTCCCGCCCGCGGAGGTGGGCGTGACCTCGACGGTTCCGCCGTCCTTCAGCTCCCGCACGATATTGGAGACGGTCGCGGCGGACAGACCGGTCGTCCGCGCGATCTCCGCCTGCGTGAGGGACCCGGCCAGGCGCACGGCCCGTACCACCCGCTCCAGGTTGGCTCGGTGCAGTGATGACTGCGACCCTGGAGTCTCCACGACGACCTCCTGAGCGCGGGGCCGCTTCGGTGAGGCCCCCCGTGTATGTCCAACTAGTGAACTCTAAGCTGAGCCGTTCGGGGGGACATACGTCAAGAGGTTGAACCGTTTCCGGGTAACCCGGGCATGGCGAGGCACACCGTCCCGGCCGGCGGAACGGTGTGCGTGCGCAGGCTCGCGGGGCGTCACCCCGCCGGGCCGTCGCCCTTACTTCAGAGCCCCGGCGGTCAGCCCCTGCACCACCTGGCGCTGGAAGACGATGTACGCCGCGAGTACCGGCAGCATCGCCATGACCAGGCCCGCGAACAGCCCGGACCAGTCGCCCTTGTAACCCTGGCTGACCGCCAGCTGGACCAGGCCCTGGGTGAGGACGCGTTTGTCGGGGTCGGTGTTGAGGACCGTGGGCAGCATGTACTGGTTCCACTGGCCCAGGAAGTTGAAGATGCCCACGCTGATCAGGCCCGGCTTCGCCATGGGCAGCATGATCTGGAAGAACGTACGCGTGTGCGATGCGCCGTCCACGAAGGCCGCCTCCGCCACCGAGGTGGGCAGGGTGCGGAAGAACGCCGTGAGGAAGAACACCGTGAACGGCAGCGAGTACGCGATGTAGACCAGGATCAGGCCGTGGATCGTGTTCAGCAGGCCCATGTTGTTCACGACGTAGAACAGCGGGACCAGCGCGAGCATGATCGGGAAGCTCATGCCGCCGATGAACAGGTAGTAGATGAAGCGGTTGCCCGGGAAGTCGAAGCGGGCCAGCACATACGCCGCCATGGAGCCGAGCACCAGGGTGCCGATGAGTGAGCCGCCGACCACCAGGACGGTGTTCAGAAAGTAGTCGCCCATGTTGGCGTCGGTCCACGCCCGGGCCCAGTTGTCGAAGTGCAGTGTGTCGGGTAGGGACCAGGGCGAGCCGAAGATGGAGCCGTCGTCCTTGAAGGAGGTCATCACCGCCCACACCAGCGGCATGACCACCATGATCGCCCAGAGGACCAGGATGCCGTGGGAGAAGACGTTGAGGGCGGTGCCTTCCCGCTTCTGCCCGGAGGGCCGTGCGGCGGGCGGTGCGTCCACCTTGGAGACGGTCGCGCCGGACTCGGCCGGCAGCGGGGCGGGGGACTCGGTCGTCTTCATCGGTTCAGAACTCCAGCCGCTCGCGACGGCCCAGCCGCATCACGACCGCCGCGAACGCGAGCGTGACGACCAGCAGGGCGACGCCGATGGTGGTGGCGTAGGCGGCCTGACCGTCCCGGAACGCCTTCTGGTACACGTACAGGACCATCACGGTGGTCGAGTAGTCGGGCCCGCCCGGTCCGGTCGTCATGATCTGTACGACCGCGAACGACTCGGCGCCGAGCGCGAGGATGCCCATGTAGACCCAGCCGGACTGCACGGTGTCCCACAGCAGCGGCAGGGTGATGCGGAAGAAGGTGGTGGAGCGGCCGGCGCCGTCCAGCAGGGCCGCCTCGTACATCTCGGCCGGGATCGAGGCCATGCCCGCGGAGAACAGCACCACGAAGAAGCCGACCGTGGACCACACGAGCACCGCCATCACGCACCACAGCGCGAGGCTCGGGTCCCCCAGCCACAACGGCTGGACGCTGTCGAGGCCGATGCCGCGCAGGAGCGAGTTGATCGCGCCGCTGTCCGGGTTGTACGCGAAGGCGAACAACAGCGAGACGATCGCGATCGAGAGCACCTGCGGGAAGAAGTACACGATTTTATAGAAGGACGAGCCCCGGACCCCCGAGATCACGGGGCCACCCCTTCTCCGTCGTCCGCCCACATTGATCATGAAGGCGAAGAACAGCGCCAGACCGATCGTCACCACCGGCAGCACCAGAGCGAACAGCAGACTGTGCTGCAACGACTTCCAGAAGATGTCGTCGTCGAACATCCTCTTGTAGTTGTCGAAGCCGACCATCTTGAATTCGGGGCTGAGGCCGGTCCAGTCCGTGAACGAGTAGTAGATGGACTGGATGAACGGCCACACCACGAAGAGCGCGTACAGTCCCAGGGGCAGTGCCAGAAACCCCACAATGAACCGGTACTTGCCGTGCTGCATCGCCACTCCGGTGTTGTCAGGGTGCTGGTTTACTGGTGCTTGTAGTGCTTGATCGAGGTGTCCTTGGCCGCCTCGTCGGCGAAGGCCTGGATCTTCCTGATGGCCTCGGCCGGGGCGAGCCGGCCGGCCATCATCTCGCCGAGACCGGCCACACCGATCTTCTCCTTCTGCAGCTGCACATACCAGTCCTGGATCCGCGGATTCACCACGTTGGACCCGGCCTTGTCCAGCGCCGCCACGCCCGACTTCAGACCCGGGGTAAGGGTGATGCCGGTGGTGCCGCCGTTGTACGCGGTCAGCGACTTCACCTTGGCGGTGAAGTTCTTCGAGGACGCCTCGGAGAGCATGATGCGCAGTTGCTCCATGCCGCCCTCGGTGTTCTTCGCCTTCTGCGGCACGATGAAGGGCTCGCCGCCGGAGGCCCAGATGGTGCCGAACGGCAGCTTGTCGGAGCTGTCGAGGCCGGTGGGCGCGGAGACCGCGAGGTCGAAGTCGGACGGGATGACGTTGGCCGACTCGTTCTCCACCCAGGAGCCGTTCGGGATGAACAGCGCCTTGCCCTTGGCCCAGGCCGTCTGCGACTGGATGTGGTCCAGGCCCGGGGTGCCCTTGAGGATGTAGCCCTTCTTGTACAGCTCGTAGTAGGCCTCGAAACACGCCTTGACCGCGGGGTGCTTCCAGGCGTTCGGCTCCAGGTTGTCGATGGCGTCGAGGACCTCGCGGCCGCCGACCTTGCCGATCATCGGGTACAGCGAGAAGGGGAGGTAGTACGGGTACTTGCCCGCGTACGTCCAGCCCGCCATGCCCTTCTTCTTGGCCTTCTCGCAGACCTTGAGCATCTCGTCCCAGGTCTCCGGGTACTTCTCGTCGAGCGAGTCCAGGGCCTTCTGCGAGTACCAGACGCCGTAGACCGTGTAGGCGTAGTACAGGATCCAGACCGGCTTGCCGTCGAACTGACCCATCTCCACGATGCCGGGGCGCAACGTGTCGCGGACCTTCTTGCTCGGGTCGTCGTACGACGGCGCGTCCAGCAGCGGGGTGAGGTCCGCCAGCTGGTTCTTGCCGACGAGCACACCCATGTCCATCTGCTCGGCGCCGGAGTTGTCGATGAGGTCCGGCGGGTTGCCCTGGTTGAAGCGGGGCTGGAGGGTGGACTGGATCTTCTGGGTGGCGGCGAACTTCACCTCGGCCTTGGGGAAGTCCTTCTCGTAGACCTTCACCGCGTCCTCGGCGTACTCCTTGCCGAAGCCGCCGTCGAAGAGGACGAATTCCATGCCGGCGGTCCCGTTGACGCCGAGCGGGTTCTTGGCGGTCTTCTTGCTCGCCTTGGCCTTCTCCTGTCCGTCGCCGCCGCTGCTCGCGCAGGAGGACAGCAGGCCCACGCCCGGGGCCGCGACCAGGCCGAGCGCGGCGGACCGCTTGATCAGATCGCGACGGCCGACGCCTTCGCCACCGTGGTGCGCAGTGGATCCCATGCTCAAGTCCTCGCCTTCTCCAGGACTCAGGCGGTGAACCGGATCCTCCCCGGCACCGCGGTCGGGTAGTGCAGGGTCGTGCGGGAAACGCCGACAGGTATAGTCCACTTCCCGCCAGGGGAGCAAGATCGAATGCAAGGTTGGCGGTGGGTCTTTTCCGAGTTGAGACCTCTCGGAAATATGAGCGGCCGGTGCGCGCTTCGCCGGAAAAACTCGCGACACAAGCGCCTGAATGCCGCATTCAACACCCTTGACATCACGGGACACTTGACGCCCTACTGGTTCCTGCGCACCGATTCTGACAACGTTGTCCACGCGGTCGCAGGAGGGGAATCCCCAGATGCAGCGGAGAACCAGGCACAGAGGGGGTCCGGCGGTCGTCCTCACGGCCGCCTTTGTCATGGCCGTCGGCGGGCCGGGCGCGGCGGTCGCCCTGCCGGCCAAGGCGCCGTCCGCCGACCAGGAGTTCGCATCCTCGTTCGAGACGGGCGATCCGGCGCCGGACTGGCTGAACACCGTCGACACCGCGGCGGACGGCGGCAAGCGCGCCTCGGGCGTCGACGGCGGCTACAGCACCGGCATTCCGGGCAATGTGACCGACCATGTCACCGAGGTACGGGCGAGCGGCGAGAACACGGTCGCCGGTGAGGTGAAGGAGAACCTCGCCGACGGTGAGCCCGGCACCAAATGGCTGACCTTCCAGCCCACCGGCTGGGTGGAGTTCGACCTGGACAAGCCCGTCAAACTGGTGACGTACGCGCTCACCTCGGCCAACGACTACGACGCGCGCGATCCGAGGGACTGGACCCTGCTGGGCTCCGGGGACGGCAAGGACTGGAAGACCCTCGACACCCGCTCGGGCGAGAACTTCTCCGAGCGGTTCCAGACGAAGTCGTACGACCTCGCCCGGCCGGCCGAGTACCAGCACTTCCGGCTGGAGGTGAGCCGGAACAACGGCGCCACGGACATTTTGCAGCTCTCCGACGTCCAGTTCTCCACCGGGGGCGGGGGCGGCCCGGTGCCGCAGGACATGCTGACGCTCATCGACAAGGGGCCGAGCGGCTCCCCGACCGCCAGGGCGCGGGCCGGCTTCACCGGAAAGCGTGCCCTGCGCTACGCCGGCCGGCACAGGGCGGGCGGCCGGGCCTACTCGTACAACAAGGTCTTCGACGTGAACGTGAAGGTCGGCCGCCACACCCAGCTGTCGTACCGCGTCTTCCCGTCGATGGCCGACGGCGACCGCGACTACGACGCCACGAACGTCTCCGTCGACCTCGCCTTCACCGACGGCACCTACCTCAGCGGCCTGGGGGCGCTGGACGAGCACGGCTTCCCACTGTCACCCCGCGGTCAGGGCGCGTCAAAGTCGTTGTACGTCAACCAGTGGAACAACGTGGTCTCACGCATCGGTTCGGTGGCGGCCGGCAGGACGGTCGACCGGATCCTGGTGGCGTACGACTCCCCCGACGGTCCGGCGAAGTTCCGCGGCTGGATAGACGACGTGGCGCTGCGGCCGGTGGCGCCCGAGAAGCCGAAGGCCCACCTGTCGGACTACGCGCTGACCACCCGCGGCACCAACTCCAGCGGCAGCTTCTCGCGTGGCAACGACTTCCCGGCGACGGCGCTCCCCCACGGCTTCAACTTCTGGACACCGGTGACCAACGCGTCCTCACTGAGTTGGCTGTACGAGTACGCACGTGCGAACAACGACGACAACCTGCCCACGATCCAGGCGTTCAGCGCGAGCCACGAGCCGAGCCCCTGGATGGGGGACCGGCAGACCTTCCAGCTGATGCCGTCGGCCGCGTCCGGCACCCCGGACACCGGCCGGGAGGCGCGGGAGCTGGCCTTCCGGCACGAGAACGAGACCGCGCGGCCGTACTACTACGGCGTCCGGTTCGAGAACGGCCTCAAGGCGGAGATGACACCGACCGACCACGCGGCGGTGCTGCGCTTCACCTACCCCGGTGACGACGCCAGCGTGGTGTTCGACAACGTCACCGAGCAGGCGGGCCTGACGCTCGACAAGGAGCACGGGGTCGTCACCGGCTACTCGGACGTGAAGTCGGGCCTGTCCACGGGTGCCACCCGGCTGTTCCTGTACGGCGAGTTCGACAAGCCGGTGACGGACGGCGGATCGAGCGGGGTGAAGGGCTTCCTGCGCTTCGACGCGGGCGCCGACCACACCGTCACCCTGCGGCTCGCGACCTCGCTCATCGGCATCGGCCAGGCGAAGGACAACCTGCGCCAGGAGGTCCCGGACGGCACCTCCTTCGACAAGGTCGAGGCACACGCCCAGCGCGTCTGGGACAAGCAGCTCGGCAAGGTCGAGGTGGCGGGCGCGACCCCGGACCAGCTGACCACGCTGTACTCCGGTCTGTACCGGCTCTACCTGTACCCCAACTCCGGTTTCGAGCAGGCCGGTGGCAAGGACCGGTACGCCTCCCCCTTCTCCGCCATGCCGGGCCCGGACACCCCGACGCACACCGGCGCCAAGATCGTCGACGGCAAGGTGTACGTCAACAACGGCTTCTGGGACACCTACCGAACCACCTGGCCCGCGTACTCGCTCCTGACTCCCTCCCAGGCGGGTGAGATGGTCGACGGGTTCGTGCAGCAGTACAAGGACGGCGGCTGGACCTCCCGCTGGTCCTCCCCCGGCTACGCCGACCTGATGACCGGCACCTCCTCGGACGTGGCGTTCGCCGACGCGTACGTCAAGGGCGTCCGGTTCGACGCGAAGGCGGCCTACGACGCGGCCCTGAAGAACGCGACCGTCGTCCCGCCCTCGTCGGGCGTGGGCCGCAAGGGCATGGCCACCTCGCCCTTCCTCGGCTACACCGGCACCGACACCCACGAGGGCCTGTCGTGGGCGATGGAGGGTTACGTCAACGACTACGGCATCGCCCGGATGGGTCAGGCGCTGTACGAGAAGACGGGTGAGAGGCGCTACCAGGAGGAGGCGCGGTACTTCCTCAACCGGGCGCAGGATTATGTGAGGCTGTTCGACTCCAGGGCCGGCTTCTTCCAGGGCCGGGACACCAAGGGCGACTGGCGGGTGAACTCCTCGGCGTACGACCCGCGCGTGTGGGGCTACGACTACACGGAGACCAACGGCTGGGGCTACGCCTTCACCGCCCCGCAGGACAGCCGGGGCCTGGCCAACCTGTACGGCGGCCGGCAGGCCCTCGCGGACAAGCTCGACGAGTACTTCGCCACGCCGGAGACGGCCTCCCCGGACTACGTCGGCTCCTATGGCGGTGTCATCCACGAGATGACCGAGGCGCGCGACGTCCGGATGGGCATGTACGGCCACTCCAACCAGGTCGCGCACCACGTGATCTACATGTACGACGCGGCGGGCGAGCCCTGGAAGGCGCAGGCGTACGTCCGCGAGGCGCTCGCCCGCCTCTACACCGGCAGCGAGATCGGGCAGGGCTACCACGGCGACGAGGACAACGGCGAACAGTCGGGCTGGTACCTCTTCTCCGCGCTCGGCTTCTACCCGCTGGTCATGGGCAGCGGCGAGTACGCCATCGGTTCCCCGCTGTTCAAGCAGGTCACCGTGCATCTGGAGAACGGCCGGGATCTGGTGGTCAAGGCACCGGGGAACAGCGCGAAGAACGTCTACGTCCAGGGTGTGATGTTCAACGGCCGTCCGTGGAAGTCCACTTCGCTCCCCCACTCGCTGCTGTCCAAGGGCGGTGTGCTGCAGTTCTCCATGGGGGCCGAGCCCTCCACCTGGGGCACGGGCAAGGACGCGGCCCCGGTCTCCATCACGCGGGACGACAAGGTGCCGACGCCGCGCGCGGACGTCCTCAAGGGTGACGGCGCCCTGTTCGACGACACGTCGGCGACGAGTGCGACGGTCAGCTCGGTGGACCTGCCGGCCGACGGCGCCGTGCAGCCGGTGCAGTACACGCTGACCTCGGCGGCGGACCGCACGAGGGCGCCGGCCGGCTGGACCCTGCAGGGCTCCGTGGACGGCAGGACCTGGCGGACCCTGGATCACCGCTCCGGCGAAGCGTTCACATGGGACCGACAGACGCGGGCCTTCACCATCGCCACCCCAGGGACCTACACGAAGTACCGCCTGGTCCTGGACGGCGAGTCGACGCTGGCGGAGGTGGAGCTGCTGGCCTGACCCGGGGAAGGGGAAGGGGGGCGGGCCCGGCCGGGCCCGCCCCCCTTTCTCGTGCAGTGCTCAGCCGGTGGCCAGCGTGAACACGTGCAGGTCCGCGTTCTCCGGGAGCCGGACGCTCCTGATCCTCCTGCCGGCGGGTGCCGTGAAGGGCTTGGTGGCGAAGACGTACGTCGCCACCGGGTCCTTGTCCGCGCCGGCGACGTTGCGGTACGCCGTCCTGGCCACGACCTCGTTGCCGTACTGGACGGTGCCGCCTCCGCCGCCGACGGTCCAGTCGGTGAAGGACAGGTCGACGGTGCCGGCCGTGCCGTCGGTGTAGGTGACGGTCGCCTTGGTCTGCTGGTTGCCGTTGACCGCGCTGCCGATGAAGGACAGCGTGGCCGCGGGGGTGGTCAGTTCGATCGTCCGGCCGTTTCCCGTGGCGTTGTCCGGGCGGCCGGTGGGCGAGTTCGGCCAGGTGAAGGCGAGATCGCCGACCGTGCCCTGCCCACCCGGGGTCAGGCCGGCCGCGGTGAGGGCCTGACGGGAGTAGCTCCAGCCGCCGCCGTCGTAGTCGGCCTCGTCGTGGTCGCCGTCGTCGTCGGAGACGCCGGTGCTGTTGTAGGCGGCGAGGAGGGTGCCCGGGGCGGCCACGGTCAGCGAGACCGGCTGCTGGTACGAGGTGTCGCCCGAGGTGACCGTGACCTTGACATCGGCGAAGCCCTGGGCGGCGTCCTTCGCGGCCGTGAGCGTGATCTCCTGGGCGCCGTCGGCCACCGTGCCCTCGACGGGCGTGGCCGTGATGCCGGCCGGGGTCTCCACCCGGAAGCGCACCTCGGGGCCGGTGCCGCCGTTCAGTGACAGCGCGCGGAGGCCGATCCTCGTGCTGTCACCGGGCGCGAGCGTGGCGGCGGTCGGTCCGACTCCTGTCTGGTACGGCTGCTCACCCTCCCGGAAGGACGGCGGCGGGCTGCCCGCACCCCAGGTGCGGTTCGGGGTGGCGGACAGGGTGTAGTCGAGGCGGCCGCCGTCCCGGACGAAGGAGGCGGGCAACCAAGGGCGGTCGCTGGAACGGCCGTTGACCTCAAGTGACTGGACGTAGGGCGCGTCGGCCGCGGCTCCGGTCGCGCGGATGGAGATGTCGTTGCCTTGGGGCCGGTGGATCTCCACGCGCTCGAACAGCGGTGAGGCCAGGACCAGTTCGGCACGGGACGGCACCTGCGGGTACATGCCGAGCGCCGAGAAGACGTACCAGGACGACATCGCGCCGAGGTCGTCGTTGCCCGGGATGCCGCCGGGCTGGGTGGACCACAGCTGCCGCATCGCCGCGCGGACGGTCTCCTGCGTCCGGTACGGAGCGCCCGCGTAGTCGTACAGGTAGGGCACGTGGATCGACGGCTCGTTGTCCAGCTCGGACTTGGTGCCGCCGTTGCCGGTGAAGGCCCAGCCGCCGTCGGCGTCGTGGAAGAAGCCGTCCAGCCGGGCGAGGGCCTTGTCCCGGCCGCCCAGCACGGCGAACAGGCCCGCCGGGTTGTGCTGGACCATCCAGGTGTACTGGGCGGCCGTGCCCTCGACGAAGCCGTTTCCGGTGTCGGGGGTGAAGCCGGTGACCCAGCTGCCGTCGGCCTTGCGGTTGGCGATGTAGCCGCCGTCCGGATCGGCCGCGATGTTGAAGTTGTTCTGCCACCACTGGGCGCGGCGGGCGAAGGCCGCCGCGGTGTCCTTCTCTCCTGCGGCCGCGGCGAGTTGGGAGATCGCGAAGTCCGCCGTGGACATCTCCAGGGTCTCGGCCGCGCCGCCCCAGGCGTTGGACACGCTGGGCATGTAGTGCAGCTTGAGGTACTTGTCGAGCGAGGGGCGCTGACCCACCGAGAGCACCGGCTTGCCCGCCGGCGACAGGTCCTGCCGCGTGGGTACGGTCGCCGCCTCGACCAGGGAGTCCAGGGCGCCCTTGAGGTCGAAGCCGGTGCCGCCGAAGGCGCGGATGCCGGCCAGAGCGGTCGGCGAGGGGTCGCCGTTCATCACGTGGGTGCCGCTCGCGCCATGCAGCCAGCGGTCCCAGATCCCGCCGTTCTGCCGGGCGAGTTCGTAGAGCGACTGGGCGATGTCGGAGCCGGTGCGCGGGTCGAGCAGGGTCAGGAGCTGCACCTGGTCGCGGTACACGTCCCAGCCGGAGAAGGTGCCGTACTGGGCATGCTGCCGACGGCCGACCGCGTGCGTCCGGCCGTCCGCTCCGCGGTAGCGGCCGTCGGCATCGCTGATGACGTTCGGATGCAGCAGCGAGTGGTAGAGCGCGGTGTAGAAGGTGGTGCGCTCGGCGTCCGTCCCGCCGCCGACCCGGACGGCGCCCAGGCGCTCGCGCCAGGCGCGGCGGGCCGCCCCCTCGACGGCGTCGAAGGTGCGTCCCGGCGGGTTCTCGGCGGCGAGGTTCGCCTCGGCGGCCTCCCGGCTGACGTAGGAGATGCCGACCTTGACGTTCACCGGACCGGCACCGGGCGCGAACTGCACGTACCCGCCCGCGCCCTTGCCCGCGACGGGCCGCCCGCCGTGCGAGAAGCCGCCGGTGCCACCGGTCGCCTCCCGGGACCCGGGATCGAGCTTGTCGTCCCGCCAGGTCCCGGTGGCCTTGAAGGCGCGGTCGAAGTGGGCGGTGAAGTACAGGGTGTAGTAGGCGCGCCGACCCTCGGGGTCGAGGTAGCCGCAGAAGTTCCCGGAGGTGACGGAGCCGGATATCGTCCGCGTGCCCGGGTCGATCGTGACCGTCGAGTCCTCCGAGCCGACCTCCGAGCCGGCGGTACGCACCAGCAGGGACGCGGGCTTGCCGGCCGGGAAGCCGAAGCGGGCGGAACCGGTGCGCGCGGTGGCGGTGAGGTCGGCGGTGACGCCCGAGGCCAGGCCCACCTTGTAGTGGCCGGGCTCGGCGGTCTCGTCGGCGTGGGTGAAGTCCGACGCGTAGACGGCGTCCTTCGTGTCGCTCGCCGGGGAGGAGGTGACCTCGCCGGCGTACGGGAAGAAGGGGATGTCGCCGCCGCCTCCCGCGCAGCCGGTGCCGGACATATGGGTGAGGCCGAAGCCGCGGATGCGGGTGGCGTCGTACTGGTAGCCGCCGGGTGCGGCGGTTCTCGTGGCGTCACCGCGGGTGTTCTCCGGGCTCCAGGAGAGCATGCCGAACGGCACGACGGCGCCCGGGAAGACGTCGCCGCCGTTCCTGGTGCCGATCAGTGGATCGACGTAGGCGGTGGGATCCTTGACGAGGCCGCGGGGAGCGGCGGTCGCCGCGAGGGCGGGGATTGCGGCGCCGCCGGTCGCGAGAAGCGCGGCCAGCAGCAGGGACATGGGTCGGAAACGCATGGCGCGGCCCTTCCTCCTGACGGACGGGTCGCGCACCATCGGTCGCACAAGCCGCAGGGACAGTAGCGTGCGCCGCCCGCACCACGGAAGACCGCGTGCGCCGGCGCGGGCGCGCGCCGGGATCGCGCGGTCGGCTGCGTCAAGTGGGTTGACATCGTTGTCCGTTGAGGCGGTAAAGTCTGTGCCGACCATAAGACAACGTTGTCGCGCGCTCAGCGACGCACAAGCCACGCACCTTCCTTTCAGGCCATCTCCCCCGGGCGGGCCCTCCACCCCCCTCACCCGCCCGGCTCGCGGACCCGGCGCGCGTCTCCGCCGGGTCCGCCGGAGCGCCACCCCCGGGACGACGCACGTATGCGACGCAAGTGACACGTGTGGCGACGGATCACTCCTGCGGCAGATGAGGCGCCGAAATAAGCGTCCATCTCGTGGACCGGCGTAGTCACGGACATTCACCGGTGCTACAAATGCCGCATGTGGGACCGATTCGCCCGATTCAGACGTATGGCATGGCGTGCCGTGGTCGGCAGGAGTCCGCGCAGCGTCGCCGGGCAGGTGCTGCTGCTGCAGGTGGCGCTGGTGGTACTGCTCGTGATCTGTGCCGTCATCGCTCTCGTCCTGCAGTCGGAACGTGACAGCAGCACGGAGGCCAGGCGCCGCTCCATAGCCGTGGCGCAGACCTTCGCGCACTCCCCCGGCATCGTGCAGGCACTGCGCGCCTCCGACCCGTCCCAGGCGCTCCAGCCGCTCACCGAGGCGGGACGCAAGTCCGCGGGCGTCGACTTCATCGTGGTCATGGACACCCGGGGCATCCGGTACACCCACCCCATCCCGGGCAAGATAGGCAAGCGGTTCGTGGGCACGATCGAGCCGTCGCTGGCCGGGAACGTCTACACGGAGAGCGTCCACGGCCCGCTCGGCAACGAGGTGCAGGCGACCGTCCCCGTCGACGACGCCCACGGCCATGTGATCGCCCTCGTCTCCGCCGGGCTGAAGGTGAAGAACGTGACCAGCCAGGTGGACCGGCAGCTGCCGATCATCCTGGCCGCCGGAGCCGGGGCGCTCGTGGTGTCGACCGGCGGTACGGCTCTGGTGGGCAGGAGGCTGCGGCGGCAGACCCACAGCCTGGCTCCGGACGAGATGACCCGCATGTACGAGCACCACGACACGGTGCTGCACTCGGTGCGGGAGGGCGTGCTCATCGTCGGCGAGGACGGGCGGCTGCTGCTCGCCAACGACGAGGCCAGACGCCTGCTGGAGCTGCCCGCCGAGGCCGAGGGGCGCGATGTGCGCGAGCTGTCGGGGCTCGACCCCGCCACGGTGGAGCTGCTCGTCTCCGGGCGCGAGGCCAGCGACGAGGTGCACTTCGCCGGCGGACGCCTGCTGGCGGTCAACCAGCGGCCCACGGACCGCGCGGGAGGCCCCCGGGGCACCGTGGTGACGCTCCGGGACTCCACGGAGCTGCAGGCGGTGTCCGGCCGGGCGGAGGTCGCACGCGAGCGGCTGGAGCTGCTGTACGACGCGGGCCTGGGCCTCGGCACCACCCTCGACGTGGTCCGCACGGCCGACGAGCTGGCGCAGGTCGCCGTCCCGCGGTTCGCCGACTTCGTCACCGTGGACCTGGCCGACGCCGTGCTGCACGGTGAGGAGCCGGCTCCCACCGCGACCGACATGCGGCGCGTCACCGTGCGCGGCATCCTGGACGACCATCCGCTGTACGAACAGGGCCGGCTGATCGACTTCCTGCCGTCCACGCCCCAGGCACGCGGTTACGGCTCCGGCCGCTCCGAGCTGGTGACCGACCTGTCGGCCGCGGAGGGCTGGCAGGCGCAGGACCCTGAACGGACCCGGGAGATCCTGGAGTACGGCATCCACTCGCTCATCTCCGCCCCGATCCGGGCCCGCGGTGTCGTGCTGGGCATGGCCAACTTCTGGCGCTCCAAGCGGGAGCCCTTCGACGAGGAGGAGCTGTCCCTGGCGGAGGAGCTGGTGGCCCGTGCCGCGGTCAGCATCGACAACGCCCGCCGGTACACCCGCGAGCACGCCCTCGCCGTCACCCTTCAGCGCAGCCTGCTGCCGCGGGCCCTGCCGGAGCAGAGCGCCCTCGACGTCGGCTACCGCTACCTGCCCGCCCAGTCGGGCGTGAGCGGCGACTGGTTCGATGTGATCCCCCTGCCGGGCAGCCGGGTGGCGCTGGCCGTCGGCGACGTGGTCGGGCACGGACTGCACGCCGCGGCGACGATGGGCCGGCTGCGGACCGCGGTGCACAACTTCTCCACGCTCGACCTGCCGCCCGACGAGTTGCTCAGCCATCTGGACGAGCTGGTCGGCCGCATCGACCAGAACGAGGTCTGCCCGGAGACGGCCGGGGAGATCGTCGGCGCCACCTGCCTGTACGCGATCTACGACCCCGTGACGCGCCGCTGCGTCATGGCCCGGGCCGGGCACCTGGCGCCCGCACTGGTCTCGCCCGACGGCGGCGTCGACTTCCCCGACGTGCCGGCCGGGCCGCCGCTGGGCCTCGGCGGCATGCCGTTCCAGACGGCCGAGCTGGAGCTGGCCGAGGGCAGCCAGCTCGTCCTGTACACCGACGGCCTCATCGAGGACCGCACGCGTGACCTGGACGTGGGCATGGAGTTGCTGCGCCGGGCGCTGGCGGGGCACCCCGGCCGGACTCCGGAGGAGAGTTGCGGGGCGGTGCTGGACGAGCTGCTGCCCGAACGCCCCAAGGACGATGTCGCCCTGCTCATCGCGCGCACCCGGGTGCTGCCGGCCGAGAACGTCGCCGACTGGGACGTGCCGCGCGACCCCGCGGCCGTGTCGGGGATGCGCCTCGCCGTGTCCGACAAGCTGGAGGAGTGGGGCCTGTCCGAGCTGGGCTTCGGTATGGAACTCGTGCTGAGCGAGCTGATCACCAACGCCATCCGTTACGGCTCGGATCCCGTCCATGTGCGCCTCATCCACGACCGCACGCTGATCTGCGAGGTGGCCGACGGCAGCAGCACCTCGCCGCATCTGCGGTATGCCGCGACGACCGACGAGGGAGGCCGAGGCCTGTTCCTGGTCTCGCAGCTGGCCGAGCGCTGGGGCACCCGGTACACGCCGCACGGCAAGGTGATCTGGGCCGAACTGGCCGTGCCGGACCTCACCGCATCCCTCGCGGACTGAGCGGTCCGGGCAGAGCCGCCGAGAGGCGCAGGCCCGGCGGGGAGCGGCGGGTGCCCGGTCCGGCAGCCGGTCTCCGGCGGTGGACGAGCCGGGCACGAGGTGGCGGGCGTCCGGTCCGGCGGCCGGTCTCCGGCGGTGGACGCCGGCTCGGCCGCGGACGCCGGCCCGGCCGCGGGGAGGTCGGCCGGGTACTCGGTCCGGCCCGGGACACCGCCCCGCGGGCGCGCTGGGTGAAGAAGCCTGTGGTCCGGCTGAGCTGCGGTGATGACCTGGGGCACGCACGGCGGAGGGCCGCACCCCCGTCGCCGGGGATGCGGCCCTCCACTGCCGTGCTCTGCCGCCTACTTGCGGATGAGGCTGCGCAGGACGTACTGCATGATGCCGCCGTTGCGGTAGTAGTCGGCCTCACCGGGGGTGTCGATGCGGACGACCGCGTCGAACTCGACACCGGTGTCGGTGGTGACCTTGACCGTGCGCGGCGTGGTGCCGTCGTTCAGCTCGGTGACGCCGGAGATGGAGAAGGTCTCCTCACCGCTCAGGCCGAGGGACGCCGCCGACTGGCCCTCCGGGAACTGCAGCGGCAGGACGCCCATGCCGATGAGGTTCGAGCGGTGGATGCGCTCGTACGACTCGGCGATGACGGCCTTGACGCCGAGCAGCGCGGTGCCCTTGGCCGCCCAGTCACGGGACGAACCGGAGCCGTACTCCTTGCCCGCCAGGACGACCAGCGGGATGCCGGCGGCCTGGTAGTTCTGGGAGGCGTCGTAGATGAAGGACACCGGACCGTCGGCCTGGGTGAAGTCGCGGGTGTAGCCGCCCTCGGTGCCCGGCGCGATCTGGTTGCGCAGGCGGATGTTGGCGAACGTACCGCGGATCATGACCTCGTGGTTGCCGCGGCGCGAGCCGTAGCTGTTGAAGTCACGACGCTCCACACCGTGCTCGGTGAGGTACTTGCCGGCCGGGGTGTCGGCCTTGATGGCGCCGGCCGGGGAGATGTGGTCGGTGGTGACCGAGTCGCCCAGCTTGGCCAGCACGCGGGCGCCGGAGATGTCGGAGACCGGGGTGGTCTCCATGGTCATGCCCTCGAAGTACGGGGGCTTGCGGACGTAGGTGGACTGCGGGTCCCACTCGAAGGTGTTGCCGGTCGGGACCGGGAGGGACTGCCACTGGGCGTCACCGGCGAAGACGTCCTGGTAGGACTTGGCGAACATGTCCTCACCGATGGCGCTGGCGACGACCTCGTCGACCTCGGCCTCCGACGGCCAGATGTCCTTCAGGTGGACCGGGTTGCCGTCCTGGTCGGTGCCGAGGGCGTCGCGGGTGATGTCCACCTTCATGGAGCCCGCGATGGCGTACGCGACGACCAGCGGCGGGGAGGCCAGGTAGTTCATCTTGACGTCGGGGTTGATGCGGCCCTCGAAGTTCCGGTTGCCGGAGAGGACCGACGTGACCGCGAGGTCGTTGTCGTTGACGGCCTTGGAGACCTCCTCCGGCAGCGGGCCGGAGTTGCCGATGCAGGTGGTGCAGCCGTAGCCGACCAGGTTGAAGCCGACCTTGTCGAGGTACGGGGTCAGGCCCGCCTTGTCGAAGTAGTCGGTGACGACCTTGGAACCCGGGGCGAGGGTGGTCTTGACCCACGGCTTGCGGGTCAGGCCCTTCTCGACCGCCTTCTTGGCCACCAGGGCGGCGGCGACCATGACGTACGGGTTGGAGGTGTTGGTGCAGGAGGTGATGGCCGCGACCGTCACCGCACCGTGGTCCAGCTCGTAGCTCGTGCCGTCGGGGGCGGTCACCCGGACCGGGTTGGACGGTACGGCGGCACCGGTGCCGGTGGCGTGCTGCGGGGCGCCGGCGCCGTTCTCCTGGTGGCCGTAGGCCGGGGCGTCGGAGGCCGGGAAGGACTCGGCGCTGGCCTCGTCGACCGGGGAGGCGGCGGCGCCGGGCTGCTGCGCGATGGGCGCGTCGACGTAGTTGAGGACGTCCTTGGCGAACTGCTGGGCGGCCTCGGCGAGGACGATGCGGTCCTGCGGGCGCTTCGGGCCAGCGATGGACGGGACGACCGTGGACAGGTCCAGCTCGAGCTTCTCGGAGAAGTCGGGCTCGGCCTTCGGGTCGAGCCAGAGGCCCTGCTGCTTGGCGTACGCCTCGACGAGCGCGACCTGCTGCTCGGAGCGGCCGGTGAGCTTGAGGTACTTCAGCGTCTCGTCGTCGACCGGGAAGATCGCGGCGGTGGAGCCGAACTCCGGCGACATGTTGCCGATGGTGGCGCGGTTGGCCAGGGAGGTGGCGGCCACGCCCTCGCCGTAGAACTCCACGAACTTGCCGACCACACCGTGCTTGCGGAGCATCTCGGTGATGGTGAGGACGAGGTCCGTGGCGGTGGTGCCGGTGGGCAGCTCGCCGGTGAGCTTGAAGCCGACTACGCGCGGGATGAGCATGGAGACCGGCTGGCCGAGCATGGCGGCCTCGGCCTCGATGCCGCCGACGCCCCAGCCGAGGACGCCGAGGCCGTTGACCATGGTGGTGTGCGAGTCGGTGCCGACCAGGGTGTCCGGGTAGGCCTTGCCGTCGCGGACCATCACGACACGGGCCAGGTGCTCGATGTTCACCTGGTGGACGATGCCGGTGCCGGGCGGGACGACCTTGAACTCGTCGAAGGCGGTCTGGCCCCAGCGCAGGAACTGGTAGCGCTCCTTGTTGCGGCCGTACTCGAGCTCGACGTTCTGCTTGAAGGCCTCGTTCGTGCCGAACCTGTCGGCGATGACGGAGTGGTCGATGACCAGCTCGGCCGGCGCCAGCGGGTTGATCTTCGCCGGGTCGCCGCCCAGCTCCTTCACGGCCTCACGCATGGTCGCGAGGTCCACGACACAGGGAACGCCGGTGAAGTCCTGCATGATCACGCGGGCCGGCGTGAACTGGATCTCCTGGCTGGGCTGGGCCTGGGAGTCCCAGCTGCCGAGGGCGCGGATATGGTCGGCGGTGATGTTCGCGCCGTCCTCCGTGCGGAGCAGGTTCTCCAGCAGGACCTTGAGGCTGTACGGCAGGCGGGCCGAGCCCTCCACCTTGTCCAGCCGGAAGATCTCGTACGACTCGTCGCCCACCTGCAGCGTGCTGCGGGCGTCGAAGCTGTTCGCCGACACGACAGTCTCCTTCATTGATGTGCGCGTACCACCACGATCCTGCCGCCACGGCATGTGAGCCAACCGCTAAGGTCAGGCTAAGTTAGGTAACCCTTACCTGGGAGTGGCGGCTGCGGTGCTCCTCGGCAGATATCTCGATGTCGAGATAACTCTAGTACATGGGGGCGCGCAGGTCATGCCCGACCTCGCCGCCCCCCTCAGGAAGGCGGTCCGATACCGTACGGATCTCTAAGGAACCGGGCGAATCGCGGAGCGAGGAGAGCGCCACGGCGACGGAATCGGCGGAACTCGTCGACATACGGCGGGACCTGCCGGGGCTGACGCGGTCGCTGAAGGTCGAGGCCGAGCCGCCCGCACCCCTGGCCGCCGAACGGCCCGCCCTGCGGGTCCGCGCGGGCATCGGCGGGCCGGCCTGCCGCATCCAGGTCGCCGACGACGGGCACCGACGCGGCCCTCGGTCCGATCGCACTCGACTCGGACGACCCCGACGAAGCGTTACGACGCGTCATGACCACCCACGGCGGCACCCGAGAGGACGCCATCGCCCCGACGACGGGCATGGACCCGGTGCACTGCGCCCGCCGGGCCGCCGGAGCGAGCCCGGACGAGGACGGCACGGCTCCACCTGTGAGCGTGCGACGGGGGCCCTCACCCCTAGACCGGGGACCACTCCTGAGCGACTCCGGGCGCGGCCGCGCGTCGCATTGCCACGACGAGCGGGTACCCGCACTCCCAGGGACCGGAAAAACGGCCCCGAGCAGTCAGGGAGGGAAACGCATGCCGCTCACGTTCCGTAAGAGCCTCCGGATTCTTCCCGGAGTGCGGTTGAACATCAACAAGCACTCCTGGTCCCTCACCACCGGCGGCAGGCACGGGCCGCGTCACACCCACAGCAGCACGGGACGTCGTACGATATCGATGGATTTGCCCGGACCTTTCGGGTGGCGTCGGACCCGTACGAGCAGGAGCCGTTGACGGACCATCACCCGAATGGACCCCCCAAGAAGCGCCATCTCATATCTGAGATAGCCTCAACCTCATGTCAGACGACTACCTCGTACGCATCGGCAAGCTCATCCGTGACGCCCGGCAACACCGTGGCTGGACACAGGCGCAGCTCGCGGAGGCGCTCGGTACCAGCCAGAGCGCGGTCAATCGCATCGAGCGCGGCAACCAGAACATCAGCCTTGAGATGATCGCCCGAATCGGTGAGGCCCTGGACAGCGAGATCGTGTCGCTGGGCTATGCGGGTCCGATGCATCTGCGCGTGGTCGGCGGCCGTCGGCTGTCCGGCGCCATCGACGTGAAGACCAGCAAGAACGCCTGTGTGGCCCTGCTGTGCGCCTCGTTGCTGAACAAGGGGCGCACGGTGCTGCGCCGGGTGGCGCGGATCGAGGAGGTGTACCGCCTTCTGGAGGTACTCAACTCCATCGGCGTGCGCACCCGCTGGATCAACGACGGCGTCGACCTGGAACTGGTGCCGCCCGCCGAGCTGGAGATGGCGGCGATCGACGCGGACGCGGCCGTGCGGACCCGCTCGATCATCATGTTCCTCGGTCCGCTGCTGCACCGCATGGACCACTTCAAGCTGCCGTACGCCGGCGGCTGCGACCTGGGCACGCGGACCATCGAACCGCACATGATCGCGCTGCGCCGGTTCGGCCTGGACATCGCGGCCACCGAGGGTCAGTACCACGCTCGGGTGGACCGCACGGTCCGCCCCGACCGGCCGATCGTCCTGACCGAGCGCGGCGACACCGTGACGGAGAACGCGCTGCTGGCCGCGGCCCGGCACGACGGTGTGACGGTCATCCGCAACGCCTCCTCCAACTACATGGTCCAGGACCTGTGTTTCTTCCTGGAGGCGCTCGGCGTCAAGGTAGAGGGCATCGGTACCACCACCCTCACCGTGCACGGCGTGCCGAACATCGACGTCGACGTCGACTACTCCCCCTCCGAGGACCCGGTCGAGGCGATGAGCCTGGTGGCCGCCGCCGTGGTCACCGAGTCCGAGCTGACGGTGCGCCGGGTGCCGATCGAGTTCCTGGAGATCGAGCTGGCGGTCCTGGAGGAGATGGGCCTCGACCACGACCGCAGCCCCGAGTACTTCGCGGACAACGGCCGCACCCGGCTTGTGGACCTCACGGTCCGGCCCTCCAAGCTGGAGGCGCCGATCGACAAGATCCACCCGATGCCGTTCCCGGGCCTGAACATCGACAACGTCCCGTTCTTCGCGGCCATCGCGGCGGTCGCCTCGGGCCAGACCCTCATCCACGACTGGGTCTACGACAACCGCGCGATCTACCTGACCGACCTCAACCGCCTCGGCGGCCGCCTCCAACTCCTCGACCCGCACCGGGTCCTGGTCGAGGGCCCGACCCGCTGGCGCGCCGCCGAGATGATGTGCCCGCCGGCCCTGCGCCCCGCCGTGGTCGTCCTGCTGGCGATGATGGCGGCCGAGGGCACGTCGGTGCTGCGCAACGTGTACGTCATCAACCGGGGTTATGAGGACCTCGCCGAGCGCCTGAACTCGATCGGGGCGCAGATCGAGATCTTCCGGGACATCTGAGAGTTTCCGGAAAAGCACCGTCACACCCCTTCGGACCCTGCAGGAACGCGAGGCGAGAGGGGGCGTGGCGCCTCTCCGGGTCCGGTGTCGCGGCCGGCGTCGGCTTGGCCTTCTGCTCTGTGATGACGCTGCTGACCTGGGTATTCGTCAAGGCCGAGTGGCTACGCAGGCGGTGGTACGCCGTCCCCGTGACGCTGGCACTCGTCGCACTGCTGCGGCTGACCGTGCTGGCGCTCAGTCTCTGATCACCCGTCCCCGACGAAACCGCGGCCCGCTCGCCGCCGGGCACCGGCGTGAAACAGAACGGAGGTGCGGGGCCGTCGGCCGGTGGCCTCTACGATCGGTCCATGAGCGGCTGGACGAAAAGCCTGGATGCGGCGGGTGTGCCGGAGCCGGGGCTGCGCAGCGACTACGACGTCCAGCGGCAGCTGGTACGGCGTTCCCGGCGCACCGCGTACCTGGCGGCACGGCTGCTGCTGCCCCGGCACCTGCTGCCGCACGTCATGGCCGCGACCGCCGTGATGCACCACGGCGACGACATCCTGGACACCGGGCCCCTGCGGCAGCGGGAGGCTGCGTGGGCGTGCTGGGAACGGCGCGTACGGGACGCGTTGAGCACAGGGAAGAGTGACGACCCGCTGATCCGTACGCTCGTGCACACGGTCTCCGCTCATCCGCGGATGCGCGGAACCGTCGAGACCTACCTGTCGACCGCCATGGCCGAACTGCACTTCGCCGGCTTCCCCACCGAGGCCGACTTCCAGACCTATCTGGACGCCTACTCCTTTCCGGCGTTCATGCTCGTCGCCGGCCTGCTGGCGCCGGAGGGCGACGATGCGCGGTACCGGGTCGCGTGCCGGACGTTCATCGAGGGCAGCCAGCGACTCGACTTCGTCAACGACCTGGCCGAGGACCTGCGGGAGGGCCGTGTGGGCATTCCGGTCGCGACGCTGGAACAGTTCTCCCTCAGCGTGGAGGACCTGGCGGCCGGCCGTGGTGGCAGGGCGCTGGACGAGGTGGTGGCCCATCAGGTCACCGCCGCCCGCTCCTGCTTGCTGGCCGCCAGGGAACTGCCGGCGTTGACCCCGGCTCCCGGCCGGCGGCTCGTGCGGGCGCTGGTCGAAATCGACCTGCTCACCGCGGACGCGGTGCTGGCGCGGGGCGCCGGGGTGCTGCGCGGTTCCGCGAGTCCGCCGCGCCTGAAGACCCTACGCGTCCTCGCGCGCCGGTACTGAAGGCCCGGCGGCCGGTGCCGGGGCGCGGTGAGCCCACGGGATCCAGATCGCCGTCAGGGTGACGGTCAGGGCCGAGGCGGCCACGGTGGCCATGCCCAGGGTCAGGCTTGCGGTGCTCGCGACGAAGCCGATGAGGGCGGGGCCGCCCAGGAGGCCTGTGGTGCCCATCGCGGCGACCAGGGCCAGGGCGTCGGGGCCGCGTTCGGCGGCGGCGACGTACACGCACGGGGTGACGGCGGCCGTGCCGAGTCCGACGCAGGCGAAGCCGAGGAGTGTGGGGACGACCCCGCCGGTGAGCAGCGCGAGGGCCAGGCCGGCGGCGGCCACGGCGCTGCCGGTGCGGACCACGCGTCCGTCGCCCCAGCGGGTGCGCCAGCGGTCCGCGCACACGCGGGCCAGCAGCATCATCACGGAGACGACCGCGATGCCCAGCGGGGCCACCGTCGAGGACGCCTTGACGATGTCCTTCAGGTAGAGCGTGGACCAGTCGTTCATGGCGCCCTCGGTGATCGTGCCGAAGGTCATGGCACAGCCCATCAGCAGGGTCGTACCGGAGGGCGGGGTGAGGTGCTTGGGTCGCCCGGGTGTGTTCGCGGGCCGGGATCGTCCGTCCGGCAGCAGGGCCGGGCGGGAGCAGACCATGAGGAGCAGCAACACCCCGCCGGCCACGGTGAAGTGGGCCTCGAGGGACGCGGTCAGGGTGGTCACGCCGGAGGCCAGCAGGGCCGCGGCGAGCAGGCCGGCGCTGAAGGTCGCGTGCAGTTGGGACATGGCCGTGCGGCCGTACGCCTTCTCCAGTGCGGCGCCCTGCGCGTTCATGGCTACGTTGAGGCAGCCGACGGCGACCCCGTCGGCGCAGACGGCGAGGAGAGCGAGGGGGTAGTCGGGTGCGGCGGACAGGGCGGCCAGTACGGCGATCAGGCAGAGCGCGGAGGCGAGGGACAGACGCCGGGAGCCGAGGCGGCGTGTCAGGACGGCGACGAGCGGGAAGGAGGCCGCCGCGCCGGTGCCGCAGGCCATCAGCAGCAGGCCCACTTCTCCGGCGCCCAGGTCCAGCCGGGTCTTGAGCGCGGGGAGGCGGGAGACCCAGGTGCCGTACTGGAAGCCGAGGAAGCAGAACAGCGCCGCGATCGACCACTTGGCGCGCTGGAAGGAGTGGGTGGGGAAGCCGGGCATCAGACCGCTCGCTGTCCTTCGTGGGGGCGGGCGGCGGCCACCCGCGCCGACATGTGGACCGCGTCGCCGCCGTAGCCCGGGGGGAGGCCGGCCTCGGGGTGGGGCCGGTAGCCGTTGGCCCGCCAGAACGGCTCCTTGCCGGCGACCGCTATCAGCGAGATGGTCTCGAAGCCGCGGGTGCGGGCCGCCTCGGTGAGATGGCGCACGAGCCGGGTGCCGAGGCCCCGGCGGCGCAGGTGCGCGCTGACGACGAGGTCGTGCAGGTGGAGGTTGGCCGAGTGGTGGACGACCTGTTCCGGGCGGGCCAGGTCGGGGCAGTGGAACCTCGGGTAGGGCAGGGCGATGACATAGCCCGCGAGCCGGCCGTCGAGGTCGAGGACGAAGCAGGTGCCGGCCGAGGCCCGGGCCCGTGAGCGCAGCATCTCCTCGCCCTCCGTGAGGGGGAGGTCCGCGTATGCCTCGGCCTCCAGGGCGGCCAGTTGCGGCCAGTCGGCCTCGGCTATGCCGCGTATGCGCATGGGGTGTCTCATTTCAGTGCCGTTCTTCCGGGGGCCGGGGACTCGCCGGTGCCGCGTACGCAGACACATGGCAGCGGGCGGATGCCGTTGAACCCCTGGGTCATGTAGCTGGTGGCGTAGGCGCCGGCGGAGAGGACCCAGACCGGGTCGCCTGAGGTGAGGGACCGGGGCACACGCACCGGGTGCCGGCCGCCGCCGTAGGCGTCGTCGCTGTCGCAGGTGGGGCCCGCGACGATCGCGGGGACGTGGTCCCGGTCGTCGGGGTGGCCGGGGAAGACCAGCCGGTGCGTCACCTGGTCCATTTCGTAGAGGCCGTTGAACTTGCCGCAGCTGAGGTAGAGCCAGTGGGCGTCCGTCCCGTCCGGCTGCCGGCGCCGGGTGAGCCGGGAGACGTGGGCGCGGACGGCGCCGTGGTCGGCGACCAGGTGGCGGCCCGGTTCCATGACGAGGGCGAGGGGGGCGGTGGTGAGGCCGCGCAGGCGGTCCATGCCTTCGCCGAGCACGGTGAAGATCTTGTCCAGGGGTGGTTCGAGGAGGTTGCCGCGGCGGTCCCGGTAGCCGATCGCGGGCAGGCCCCCGCCGAGGTTGACGTGGTCGGGTGCGATCCCCCGCCCGGCCAGCGCCGTCAGGGTCCCGGCGAGGGTGTCCACGGCCTGTTGCCAGGCCTCGCAGGTCATCTGCTGGGAGCCGACGTGCACGGACAGGCCCGCCGGGGTCAGGCCCGCCGCGCGGGCCGTGGTCAGCACGCGGACGGCGTCGTCCGGTGCGCAGCCGAACTTGCGGTTCAGGCCCCACAGGGCGCCTTCCCCGCTGGTGGCGAGGCGGCAGAACACGCGGGCGCCGGGGGCGTGTGCGCCGATCGCGGTGACGTCCTCGACGCTGTCGGTGGCGAAGGTGCGGATGCCGAGCCGGTGGGCCTCGGCGATGTCCCGGTCGGACTTGACGGTGTTGCCGTAGTGGATGCGGTCCGCCGGGGCACCCGCGCGGAGGGCCTGGGCGATCTCGGCGGGGCTCGCCGCGTCGAAGCCGGCGCCCCGGTCCGCGAGGCAGCGCAGGACCTCGTCGACGGGGCAGGCCTTCACCGCGAAGCGGACCTGGAGACCGGGCAACTCGCGTCGCAGGGTGGCGTGTTGATTTTCGATGCCGGTGAGGTCGTAGACGACGCGGTCGCTTCGCGCGGCGCTCAGTGCGGTGGCGAGGAGCGCGTTGATTCCCCCGTCGGGTGCTGTGCTGTTCTTCACGCCGGTCCGTCCCCGGGGCCGAGTGCGGTCGTGCGGGCGGTGCGCACCAGCGCGGGCCAGGCCTCGACGAGGTGGGCGAAGTCCGCGATGTCCTGCTCGGCCTGGTCGAGTAACCGGCCGCGCTCCTCCGCGAGCCGGCCGGCGAAGGCCGAGTACCGGCCGCCCAGTTTGCGGTAGGCGGTGTCGACGCGGTCCAGCCGCCACATGTTCTCGGCGCGGTCCAGCCGGGTGCTCTCGCGCAGGAAGCCGGTGATCGCGTCGGGTCGGACGTGTCCCGTCTCGTCCAGGAGCCGGTCGCCCTCGGCCGCCATCCGGGCGTAGACGTGGTGGAAGTAGAGCATCGACAGCAGGAACTTCACGAACCGCCGCTGGTAGGCCGGGAAGCCGGTGTCGGTGCGGCGTTCGGGGGTGTGGAAGTTCTCGATGTGCCGGTTGTGCAGGATGCCGGGCAGTCCGGCGTCGTGGATCAGGTGGAGGAGGAAGTAGTCGCTGCCGATGGTGTCGGTGGCGGGCGGTAGTGGGATCCGCTCGTACACCGCGTGGTCGAAGGCGACGTTGCACATGTCGACGCGCATCGGGTCGACCAGGGTGAGCGTCGAGTGGTCGACGGTGAAGGGGGCGGTGCCCGCGCCCGTGAAGGACTCCCCGACCAGGTCCCGTTTGCGCTCCTGCGGCCAGTCGGCCGGTGCCCAGAGGCTGACCACGTCGTGGTGGACGCCCTCGTCCAGCCGCCGTATCTCGCCGATGTCGACCGAGAGTTCGCCGATGAAGGAGGCCCCGGCGAGTGACACCGGGCGGTCGGCGCGGGTGGCGTCGAGGTCGGTGCGGGTGACGCCGGCCGCTGCCTCGGCGGCGGGCCGGCCCAGCCACGGCAGTTCGTGGTGGACGGGGAACACCGGTCGCCCGGCGTGGAGTTGGTAGGTGCTGTCGGAGTCCCTGCGGTGCACGGACCGGCAGCCGAGCGCGGCGGCCAGCAGAAAGGCCCGGTTGGTGCAGGCGCCGTAGGAGACTGCGGGCGGCAGCATGAGACGCAGCAGCCGGTCGGGTTCCGGCAGGCCTGCCGCCCGGATGACCCGGCACAGGAAGTCCCGCTGGGGTTCCTCGCCGAGGTGGTGGACGCTCACCCGCGGAACCGTCGGCAGACCCGCGACGACCCGTGCGTGCTCGGCGCGGGTGCGGTCGTCGGAGGAGTCGAGGATCAGCAGCTGGACGTCGGCGCCGAAACGACGGGCGGCGTAGGCGGCCTCGTCGTGGATCGCGGTGAGGGTGGCGGAGCAGGCCCGGTTGGTGGGCAGGCAGAGGCAGACGCGGGGCGCGGTGTCGGCCTGGTTCACCGTGCTGTCCCGGCCGTTTTCCAGGAGTCCAGGCCCAGCAGTCTTCTGCCGAGGGCGGTGAGGTCGGCGGGGCCGTAGCGGAGGGCTTCCGGCTCGCGCGCGTCACCGAGCAGGGTGGCGTTCCAGTCGGGGGTGGCCAGGGTGCGCCAGGAGTCCACGCGGGAGTCGCGCAGGACCGTGTGCTCCTCCAGTGCGGGCATCATCGACAGGTACTGGACGGCTCGGACAGCGTTGTCAGAGAGGTTCGGGGCCACGCCGTGCGCGAGCAGTCCGTTGAAGATCAGCAGGTCGCCGGACTGGAGGTCGGGGCGGACGACCGGGAACTCGGTGCGGTCGGTGCCCGGACGGATCGGGTCGCGGCCGGGCTGCTGGACGACGCGCCACTCCTCGAAGCGGCGGAACAGCTCCGGGACGCACTGGAAGCCGCCGAGTTCGGGCCGGGTGTCGGTGAGCGCGATGATGCCCTGGACGCGTTGCGGGAGCACGGCGAGGGTGGTGTCGACGTCCCAGTGCAGTTCGATGTCGAAGCCCTCCTCGGTGGGCTCGATCAGGGAGCGTGAACGGGTGCGCGTGTTGGGCGGGTTCAGGTTCAGCCGGTCCAGGGTGACCCACAGCTCCTCGCAGTCCCAGACGTCCACGAAGGCGTCGTGGACCCGCCGGGTCTGGCGGCTGTCCCAGATGAGCTGGTGGTGGTACGCCTCGACGAAGCCGTAGATGTAGAGGTGCCGGTCCAGCTCGGAGCGGAACTCCGGCTCCACGTACCAGGTCTCGGGGCGGTCGGGATCGAGTCCCTGGAACTGCCAGGCGAAGTCGAGCAGCCCCTTCGCCTCGCCGGGGGTGATGGCCTCGCGTACGACGACATAGCCGTGGGTCTGCCAGAAGGCGTAGTCCTCTTCGGACAGCACCCTGAGAGGTCGAGTCTTCTCGATGTCGCGCAGGGGCATCGGGGCGAGGTACGTCTCGCCGTCGGCGCTGAAGTAGGGGCGGTCGGTTGCCGCTCGGTGGAGGTGAGGGGCGGACGTCTGCATGCGATCACTCCGGGGTGATGGATCGGCGAGCACCTTCGGGTCGGGCGTGAGACATGTGCCGGTGGCAAGCGCCAGGGCGCGGGAGACCACCGCGTTCCCTGAGAATGAGGAAGTCGGCCGCCCGCTGACGGCGGGCGGCCGGTGGGCCGGTGGGCCGGTGGGCCGGTGGGCCGGTGGGCCGGTGGGCCGGTGGGCCGGTGGGCCGGTGGGTCAGCCGGCGACGACGGCCTCGGCCGCCGCCACCCCGCAGACCCGGGCGGCGCCGTAGGTGGCGATGTGCAGGGCGCCGCGCGGCGGCGCCTGTGGCAGACCCATCTCGACCACGACGGTGTCGGGCCGGGCGGCGAGCAGGGTGTCGAGGGCGGAGCCCATCCAGTCGTGCCGGTGCTCGTCGCGGACCACGGCGACGATCCGGCGGCCGGCGGCCGCGGCGAGCGCGGCGGTGCCCGCGTCGGAGCCGGTGAAGGAGCCGGAGGTGCTGCCGGGCAGCAGCCGCTCCAGCTCGGCGGCCACCCCCCACGGGGTCTGGTCGCCGACGGCGATGTTGGGGGCCGGGTTGAACCGGGCGACGTACACCGGCTCGGCGACCGGCGCGGCGGCACCGGCGCGGGTCACGGTCAGGGCGCGGCGGGCCGCGACCAGGCCGATCCGCGGGTCGGGCCGGGTCCTGTCCGCGCCGCCGCGTGCCTCGGCCGTCCAGCGGGCCAGCCGGCGCACCCGGGCGGCCGCGTCGGCCAGCCGCTCCTCGGACAGTTCGCCGGAGCGTACGGCGGCCACGAGCGCGTCCCGCAGCTTGAGCACGGTGCCCTCGTCGCACAGTCCGCCGCCGACGCAGATCGCGTCGGCGCCGGCCGCGATCGCCAGGACCACGCCGTGCTCCAGGCCGTAGGTGCCGGATATCGCGCGCATCTCCATGCCGTCGGTGACGATCAGGCCCTGGTAGCCGAGTTCGTCGCGCAGCAGCTCGGTGAGGACACGCCGGGAGAGGGTGCCGGGGCGGTCCGGGTCGAGGGCGGGCACGAGGATGTGTGCGCTCATGATGGCCCGGGTGCCGGCGGCGATGGCCGCGCGGAAGGGCGGCAGTTCGCGTTCGTAGAGGGTGTCGGCGTCGACGTCGATGCGCGGCACGGCGTGGTGGGAGTCGACGTTGGTGTCGCCGTGGCCGGGGAAGTGCTTGGTGCAGGCGGCGACGCCGGTGGACTGCAGGCCCTCGACCCAGGCGGCGGTGTGCCGGGCCACCAGGTCGGTGCCCGCGCCGAAGGAGCGCACACCGATGACGGGGTTGTCGGGGTTGGCGTTGACGTCGGCGGACGGTGCCCAGTCGAAGTTGACGCCGCAGGCGGCCAGGCGCCGGCCCAGTTCGCGGGAGACGGCCCGGGTGAGGCCGAGGTCGTCGACGGCGCCGAGGGCGTGGTTGCCGGGGAAGGAGGAGCCGGTGCGGACGTCGAGGCGGGTGACGTCGCCGCTCTCCTCGTCGATGGCGACCAGCAGATCGTCCCGTTCGGCCCGCAACTGGGCGGTCAAGGAGGTGACTTGGGCCTCGCTGACGACGTTGCGGCCGAACAGGGCGACGGAGGCGAGGCCCTCGCCGAGGCGGCGGCGCACCCAGTCGGGCGCGGTGGTGCCGTCGAACCCCGGCTGCAGCACCGCGAGGGCGTCCCGGGCGAGGGTGTCGCCCGCGGCGGAGCCGCTGCCGGATGCCGTGCTGGCGAGTGTGGTCATCGGGAACGTCATCCCTTCACGGCGCCGTCGGTCAGACCGCTGACAGCCTTGCGTTGCAGGAAGATGAAGAGGATCAGGATGGGCAGCGCGAACAGGGACGAGGCGGCCATCGTGGCCCCCCAGTCGTCGCCGAAGGCGGTCTGGAACTGGGACAGCCACAGGGGCAGGGTCTGCTTCTCGACATCCTTGTTGAGGATCAGGACGAGCGGGAACTCGTTCCAGGCGGTGACGAAGCCGAACAGCGAGGTCGCCATCAGGCCGGGGGCGAGCAGCGGGAAGATCACCTTGACGAAGGCCTGCATGCGGGTGCAGCCGTCGACCATCGCCGACTCCTCCAGCTCCTTGGGCACGGCGGCGACGTAACCGCGCAGAGTGAGGATGGTCAGCGGCAGCACCATCATCGTGTAGAAGACGGTGAGCGGGACCAGGCTGTCGAGCATGTCGTTGTCGCGGACGATCATGTAGATGGCGATGATCATGACCTCCCAGGGGGCCATCTGCGCCAGCATGAACGTCACGATGAGACCGCGCCGGCCCCGGAACCGCATCCGCGCGAGCGCGAAGGCCGCGAACAGGGCGATGACGAGCGAGAACACGACCGACAGGACCGTGACGGTGACGGAGTTGAGGACCAGGGTCCAGAAATGGTCGGCGTCGACGGCCTTCTTGAAGTGCTCGAGGGTGGCGTCGACGGGGAACCACACCGGGTCCTCGGAGATGATGTCGCCGGTCGGCTTGAAGGCCGTGGCGAACATCCAGTAGACGGGGAACACGAAGCCGACGAAGAGGACGACGGCGGTCGCGTTGGGCCAGATACGGCCGAAGAGCGAGCGCTTCACAGCTCGTCCTCCTCTTGCTTGAGCACCATGCGCAGGTAGTACGAGGTGATGACGAGCAGAACCAGGATGGTCAGGAAGGAGATCGCCGCACCGAGGCCGAAGTGCTGGTTGCCGACGCCCTGGACGTAGGCGTAGATCGGCAGGGTCTCGGTGAGGTGGTCCGGGCCGCCCTCGTTCATCGCGAAGATCTGCGCGAACGACTTGAAGACCCAGATCACTTCGAGGAACGTCGTGGCGTACAGGAACGGCCGCAGGAAGGGCAGGGTCACCGAGGTGAAGCTCTTCCAGCCGCCGGCGCCGTCCAGGGAGGCGGCCTCGTACAGCTCCTTGGGGATCGTGGTGGTGGCCGCGTAGAGGTTGATCGCGACGAAGGGCACGGACATCCACACGATCAGCAGGGTGACCACGGCGAAGGTGGAGAACTGGGTCTGGAGCCAGTTGTGGTCGGCCATCGAGTGCCAGCCGAGCTTGTCCAGCACCCAGTTGACGACACCGAAGCGCTGGGCGAACAGCCACTGGTAGACGGTGGTGGCCGCGATGACCGGCATGGCCCAGGCGAGCACGAGGCCCACCATGAGCAGCAGCCGCATCCTCTTGCCGAGCCGTGCCAGCAGCAGCCCGACCAGGGTGCCGGCCCCCATGATCAGTACGACGTTGGCGGCGGTGAAGAAGACGGAGCGCTCGACGACGTGCCAGAAGTCGTCCCCGCTCAGCACCTCCTGGTAGTTGTCGACGCCGTTCCACTCGGTGAGGTGCTGGATGAGCTGCCGCGGGTTGAGGTTCTGGAACGACAGCATGCCGTTCCTGACCAGGGGCCAGCCGAGCAGGACCACGGTGGCCAGCAGCGCGGGCAGCAGGAGCAGGTAGGGGGCGGCGGTGCGGCGCCCGGACGGGTTCCCCGCGGTGCGTTCGCCACCTCGCGGCGGGGCCGGCACCCGGCCCTTGCGGACAGCGGGCTCCCCGGCCGTGTCCGTGCCTTCGGTCTGCACTGACATGAGTTGCCATCTCTTCCGTGGCCGTACGAAACCGTGGCCGTACGCACGGCACGGCACAGGCGTGTGCCGGGGGCGCCCCTCGTGGCGCCCCCGGCGCGGGTCTAGTTCTGCTGGGCCAGGCGCTTGTCGATCTCGTCCTCGACCTGCTGGGCGGCGGCCGCCGGGGACTTACCGTTCAGCACGGCCGTCATGTAGGACTTGATCGGGTTCGGGGCGTTCTCCACCGCGCCCCACTCGGGGATCAGCGGGGTGGTGCCACCGACGGCGGCACCCGGAGCGGCGGCCTCGGCGACGGCGTTGCCCTTGAGGTTGGTCTCCAGGGACTTCTTGTTCGGGATGACGCCGTTGAGCTTGGCGAGTTCGCCCTCGTACTGGTCGGACAGGGCGATCTTCAGGAACTCCTTGGCCAGGGACTGCTTCTTGCTGCCCTGGGCGACGGCGAGGTTGGAACCGCCGAGGAAGACACCCTCGGGCTTGCCGGCCGTCTCGCCCGGGATGGTGAAGTAGCCGAGGTCCTTCTCGATGGCCTTGTTGGCCTGGACGGCCGTACCGGCCTCCCAGCCCATGCCGATGAAGGCGCCGGTCCTGCCCTTGGCGAAGACCTGGGCCTGCTGCGGGGTGGCCTCGTCCTTGTCCTTGGGGGCCTTGGAGTAGGAGGCGTACTTCTTGTAGATCTCCATCGCCTTGGAGACCTTCGGGTCGGCGAGGTTGGAGACGTACTTGCCGCCGTCCTTCTTCACCAGGTCGGCGCCCTGGCCGATGGTGAGGCCGTCGAAGAAGTACCAGTTCTGGCCGGGCAGATAGAGCGGCTCGGCGTCGGTCTTCTTGCCGATGGTCTCCAGGTCCTTGAAGAACTCGTCCCGGGTCTTGGGGGTGTCCTTGATGCCGGCCTTCGCCCAGATCTTCTTGTTGTAGACGACCACGCGGTTGGCGAAGTACCAGGGGGCGGCGTACTGCTTGTCCTCGTAGACGGAGGACTGCGAGACCGACGGCGTCCAGTCGGCGCCGATCTGCTGCTTGAGGTCGCCCAGTTCGGCGAGACCGCCGGTGGCGGCGTAGGCCGGCGTCTGGGTGTTGCCGACCTCGATGACGTCCGGCGGGCTGGACTCGGAGAGGGCGGTGGTGATCTTCTGCTGGATCCCGTCCCACTTCTGGATCTCGAACTTGAGCTTGGCACCGGTCTTCTTCTCGAAGGCGGCCTGGACGTCCTTGGTCCACTGCGGCGGCGCGGAACCGTCCATGGTCCAGACCGTGAGCGTCTGCCCCTTCCAGCTGCTCGGCCCCGCGTCCTTGCCGCTGTCCTTGCCGTCGTCGCCGCCACATGCCGAGACGGAGACCATCATGCCCGCGATCACGATCGCGGCCGCAAGCTTGCGCTTCACGCCACCCTCCTCAGGGATGCCACTAACCCCCCACGCCCTCGGCGGTGACCTGCGTACGACGCTGTTGCACGTAGGGCTCGGGCCTGGCCACTAATGGTGTAGACCAGTACCGTGGAGCTTGGCCTAGACCTTTCGGGGTGTCAAGGGCGGTCCGGAAGCCGGTTACGGCCGTTACGAGAACGTCATCGGAGCGCATCCGTCCCCTTCGTCCGGTCTTCCCCTGGAGCGTTCGTTTGGACTAGACCATAGGGCGGTTGGTCGCTATAACGGGAGCCCATCGACACAGCCGGGAAGGCAGGCATGACCACCGACGTCAGCAGCGCCCAGCCACACAGGGGGACGCCCGGCCGCACCGCGCGCGTGCCGAAGTACTACCGGATCAAGCAGCGGCTCCTCGCCATGGCCGAGGCGCTCGAACCCGGTTCGGCCATGCCCGCGGAGCGTCTGCTCGCCGTCCGGTTCGACACCTCGCGGACCACCGTCCGGCAGGCGCTGCAGGAACTCGTGGGCGAGGGCCGCCTCGACCGGTTCCAGGGCAAGGGCACCTTCGTCGCCCAGCCCAAGCTGTACCGCACGCTCCAGCTCACCTCGCACACCGAGGACATGCGGGCCCAGGGCCTGCAACCCGCCTCGCAGACGCTGGACATCGGGGAGATCCCCGCCGACGACAAGCTGTCGGGACTGCTCGGCATCGGGATCGGCGAGCGGGTGCTGCGCATCGAGCGGCTGCGGCTCGCCAGCGGCGCACCCATGGCGATCGAGACGACCCACCTGTCCGTGCGGCGCTTCCCCGGGCTGCGCCGGTCGCTGGCCACCCGTCCGTCGCTCTACACGGCGCTCGCCGAGGTGTACGGCGTCCATCTCGCGGAGGCCGACGAGACCATCGAGACCTCGCTGTCGACCCCGCGCGAGGCACAGCTGCTCGGCACCGACGTGGGACTGCCGATGCTGCTGCTGTCCCGGCACTCGCGGGACGCGGAGGGGGCGCCGGTGGAGTGGGTGCGCTCGGTATACCGCGGCTCCCGCTACAAGTTCGTCGCCGCGTTGCGCCGGCCGGACGTGCGTCACTCCCCCACCGCGGTCCGGCGGAGGGGTGCTGGACCGGCCCACGGCGGTCTCGGCCGCGCCTGAACCCGGGGCGCTCTCCCCCTGGACGAGCGTGACGTCCTGTTCAGGTGGCGCCCGGAGACCACACGTAACCCGGCGGCCCCCTGCGCCGGAGGCTTGCTGGTGGGCCGCCCGGCCGGCGCCCTACGGCAGTACGGCGAACCCGTCCAGCTCCACCAGCGCCTGCTCGTCCCACAGTCGTACGACCCCCACGACCGCCATCGCCGGGTAGTCCCGGCCCGCCAGGTCCCGCCAGATGCGCCCCAGCCGGCCGGCTCGGGCGCGGTAGTCGGCGACATCCGTGGTGTAGACGGTGACCCGGGCGAGGTCGGCGGGGGTGCCGCCGGCCGCGCGCAACGCGGTGAGGAGGTTGCCGAGCGCCTTCTCGAACTGCTCGGGAAGCGTGGCGCCGGTGACCTTGCCGTCGGTGTCGAGGGCGGTCTGGCCCGCGAGGAACACCACGCGGGAGCCGGCCGTGACCACGGCGTGGGAGAAGCCCGTGGGCGGGGACAGCTCGGACGGGTTGACGCGCTCGGTCGTCACCGGACCTCCCGGTCGTGGGTCGTGGCGTACAACTCCTTGGCGATGATGCCGCGTTGCACCTCACTGGCGCCCTCGTAGATGCGGGGTGCGCGGACCTCGCGATAGAGGTGTTCGAGGAGGTGGCCGCGGCGCAGGGCGCGCGCGCCGTGCAGCTGGACGGCGGTGTCGACGACGTACTGCGCGGTCTCGGTGGCGAGCAGCTTGGCCATCGCGGCGCGCCCCGGCACACCGGGGGCGCCCTCGTCGTACGCCGTCGCCGCCGCGTACACCATCAGCCGGGCCGCCTCCGTGCGCAGCGCCATCTCGGCGACCTGGTGGGACACGGACTGAAGGTCCATCAGTCTCCCGTCGAACGCCTCACGTCGGCGTGTGTGGGCGAGCGTGGCGTCGAGTGCGGCCTGGGCCATGCCCACCGCGAAGGCGCCGACGCTGGGCCGGAAGAGGTTGAGGGTGCCCATGGCGACGGCGAAGCCGCGGTCGACCTCGCCGAGCACGTCGCCGGCGGTGACGGGCACGGCGTCGAAGTCGAGGGCGCCGATGGGGTGCGGCGAGATCATCTCCAGTGCGGTGCCGGTGATTCCGGGCCGGTCGGCGGGGACGAGGAAGGCGGTCACGCCGCGCGCCCCCGCGCCGGGCGCGGTGCGGGCGAAGACGGTGTAGAAGTCGGCCTCCGGGGCGTTGGAGATCCAGCACTTGGCGCCGGTGAGCCGCCAGCCGTCGCCGTCGGGCTCGGCGGCGAGGGACAGCGCCGCCGCATCCGACCCGGCTCCGGGCTCGCTCAGCGCGAAGGCGGCGACCGCGCTGCCGTCGGCGACGCGAGGCAGCCAGTGCTCGCGCTGTGCGGGGGTGCCGTGGGCATGCACCGGGTGGGCGCCCAGGCCCTGGAGGGCGAGGGCGGTCTCGGCCTCCGTGCAGGTCTGGGCAAGGGACTCGCGCATCAGGCACAGGTCGAGCGCGCCGGAGGCGAACAGCCGCCCCAGCAGACCGAGGCGGCCGAGTTCGGCGAGGAGCGGCCGGTTGACGCGGCCCGGTTCGCCCTTGTCGGCGAGCGGGCTCAGCCGCTCGGCGGCCAGCGTGCGCAGCTCGGCACACCAGGCGGTCTGCTCCGGTCCGAGTGAGAATGCGGGCACAGCCGGTCCTCCCTCCGAGGGGCGGCCACCACGGCGGCCCCGTCACCTCCGGGGCGGGCCACCACGGCTCACCCCGGTCACCTCCCGGGGCGGCCGCCACGGCTCGCCCCGTCGGCCTTCCGAGTGGGCCACCACGGCTCACCCGTCTCGTTCCGGGGCGGCCCCATCGGCCTCCCCCCGTCCCCCTTCCGAGGTTATCGCGCACAGTTGACTGCCGTCACCAACACGATACGCTCGAACGGCGAGCCCGCCAGGACGCCGGTGCCCACCACGACGCCCGTCACGACGCTTGTCACGGCAAGGGGGCGAACCGTCATGCACCTCTCGGCCCACGTCGACACCTTCGCGCGCGATCACCTGCCCCCGCCGGACGAGTGGCCCGAGCTGCGGTTCGACCTGCCGGAGCTGGGCTACCCGGACCGGCTGAACTGCGCCGCGGAACTCCTGACCGGCGCCGACCCGGACCGCCCGGTCTTCCGTACCCCGACCGGGCCCGCCTGGACATACGGCGAGCTGCGCGGGCGCGTCGACCGGATCGCGCATGTGCTCACCGGTGATCTGGGCATGGTCCCCGGCAACCGGGTCCTGCTGCGCGGCCCCACCACGCCCTGGCTGGCCGCCTGCTGGCTGGCCGTGCTGAAGGCGGGCGCGGTCGCGGTCACCGTGCTGGCCCAGCAGCGCCCGCACGAGCTGGCGACGATGTGCCAGATCGCCGAGGTGCGGCACGCGCTGTGCGACATCCGGGCGGTGGACGACCTGGCGAAGGCCGCGATACCCGGGCTGCGGATCACGACGTACGGCGGCGACGCACCCGACGACCTCCTGCGCCGCCCGGCACCCGACACCCCGTTCCCGGCCGTCGACACCGCGGCGGACGACGTCGCCCTGATCGCGTTCACCTCCGGCACCACGGGTCGCCCGAAAGGGTGCATGCACTTCCACCGGGATGTGCTCGCGGCAGCCGACACCTTCTCCCGGCATGTGCTGCGCCCCCATGGGGACGACGTCTTCGCCGGCAGCCCCCCGCTCGGCTTCACCTTCGGCCTCGGCGGGCTGGTGGTCTTCCCGATGCGGGCCGGCGCCAGCGCCCTCCTCCTGGAACAGGCCGGTCCCAGGCAGCTGCTCCCCGCGATCGCCGAGCACCGCGTCTCGGTCCTCTTCACCGCCCCGACCGCGTACCGCACCATGCTGGACACGCTGGACGGGTACGACGTCTCGTCCCTGCGGCGCTGTGTGTCGGCCGGCGAGAACCTGCCCGCGGCCACCTGGCGGGCCTGGCACGAGCGCACGGGCGTACGCATCATCAACGGCATCGGCGCGACCGAACTGCTGCACATCTTCATCTCCGCGGCGGACGAGCACATCAGACCCGGCACGACGGGTGTCCCGGTGCCGGGCTGGCAGGCGCGCGTGCAGGACACGGACGGCGCGCCGGTGGCCGACGGCGAGCCCGGCCTGCTGGCCGTGCGCGGCCCGGTCGGCTGCCGCTACCTGGCCGACCCGCGGCAGCGCGCGTACGTGCGCGACGGCTGGAACATCACCGGCGACACCTACGTCCGCGAGCCCGACGGCTACTTCCGCTATGTGGCCCGTGCCGACGACATGATCATCTCCGCCGGGTACAACATCGCCGGACCGGAGGTAGAGGACGCGCTGCTGCGCCACCCGGACGTGGTCGAGACAGCGGTCGTGGGCCGTCCGGACGAGCTGCGCGGCCAGGTGGCGGTGGCGTACACCGTCCTGCGCGACGGGGCCCGGCGCGACCCCGAGGCGCTCCGCGCGTTCCTCACGTCCGAACTGGCACCCTACAAATGTCCGCGCGAGTTCGTCTTCCTCGACGCGCTCCCCCGCACGGCCACCGGCAAGCTGCAGCGGTTCCGGCTGCGCACCGCGGGTGACCGGCAGTGACACCGACGACCTAAAATGATCAACGTGACCGAGCAGCACGCCCCCAGGTCCCTCATCGTCACGCTCTACGGCGCGTACGGCCGCTTCATGCCCGGCCCGGTGCCCGTCGCCGAGCTGATCCGGCTTCTGGCCGCGGTCGGGGTGGACGCGCCATCCGTACGCTCCTCGGTGTCCCGGCTCAAACGGCGCGGCCTGCTGGTGCCGGCCCGCACGGAGTCCGGCGCGGCGGGCTACGAACTCTCCCCCGAGGCACGCCAGTTGCTGGACGACGGTGACCGCCGCATCTACGCGACGGCACCTCCCCAGGACGCGGGTTGGGTGCTGGCGGTCTTCTCCGTCCCCGAGTCGGAACGGCAGAAGCGGCACGTGCTGCGGTCCCGGCTGGCGGGCCTGGGCTTCGGCACGGCGGCCCCCGGGGTGTGGATCGCCCCGGCCCGCCTGTACGAGGAGACACGGCATACGCTGCGCCGGCTGCACCTGGACCCGTACGTGGACTTCTTCCGCGGCGAGCATCTGGGCTTCGCACCGACGGCCGAAGCGGTCGCCCGCTGGTGGGACCTGGCCGCGATCGCCAAGGAGCACGAGCGTTTCCTGGACGCGCACGCCCCGGTCCTGCACGCCTGGGAGAACCGCCCGGACACCCCGCCCGAGGAGGCCTACCGCGACTACCTCCTCGCCCTCGACTCCTGGCGCCACCTCCCCTACACCGATCCGGGCCTGCCCACCCGTCTGCTGCCGGCCGACTGGCCCGGCGTGCGCTCGGCGGAGGTCTTCCGGGGACTGCACGGTCGGCTGCGGGACGCGGGCGCGGAGTTCGCGGGGGTGTGAGGCGGCACCGTACGGCTCACACGCGGCACCGGCGGTACGGCCGCGCGCCGGTATCCCGGGCCCGGCGTGCCCGGGCCACGAACGTGCGCACCCACTCCTCGGCGTCGAAGCGGTCCGCGGAGCGCACCTTCGGTAAGCAGCGGGCACTGACATCTCAGCCGCCGAGTGACAGGCGCGGCCTCGGGGCGTCCGTGCGTCCGGTCTGCGGGCGCCGGCTGCCCGCCCGGTACGGCGCGGGCCAGCCGGCACCGGGGCCGTCGTAGCCCTGCTCGGCCGCCGCGTGCAGGGTCCAGTGCGGGTCGTACAGGTGCGGGCGGGCCAGCGCGCACAGGTCGGTACGCCCGGCCAGAATCAGGGAGTTGACGTCGTCCCAGGAGGAGATCGCCCCGACCGCGAGCACCGGGACGCGGACCTCGTGCCGGATGCGGTCGGCGAACGGCGTCTGGTAAGACCGCCCGAAGTCCGGGCGCTCCTCGGCCACCACCTGCCCGGTGGACACGTCGATCGCGTCGGCGCCGTGCGCGGCGAAGGCACGGGCGATCTCGACGGCGTCCTCGGCCGTCGTACCGCCCTCGGCCCAGTCGGAGGCGGAGATACGCACGGTCATCGGCCGTTCCGCCGGCCACACCGCGCGCACCGCGTCGAAGACCTCCAGCGGGAAGCGCAGCCGCTTCTCCAGTGAACCGCCGTAGGCGTCGGTGCGGTGGTTGGTGAGCGGGGAGAGGAAGCCGGAGAGCAGGTAGCCGTGCGCGCAGTGCAGTTCGAGCAGGTCGAAGCCGGCCCGGGCGGCCCGCCAGGCGGCAGTCGCGAACTGCTCCCGAATGTCGGTCAGTTGCGCTCGGGAGAGCTGGCGCGGGGTCTGGCTGCCCGGCTTGTACGGCAGCGGGGAGGCGGCGACGAGCGGCCAGTTTCCGTCGGGCAGCGGCTCGTCCATGCCCTCCCACATCAGCTTCGTGGAGCCCTTGCGGCCGGAGTGCCCGAGCTGCACACCGATCGCGGTGCCGGGCGCGCGGGTGTGGACGAAGTCGGTGACGCGCCGCCATGCCTCGGCCTGCCGGCCGGTGTAGAGGCCGGCGCACCCCGGGGTGATGCGGCCCTGCGCGCTCACGCACACCATCTCGGTCATCACCAGACCGGCTCCGCCGAGAGCCCGGGCGCCCAGGTGGACGAGGTGGAAGTCGCCGGGGACGCCGTCGATGGCCGAGTACATGTCCATGGGTGACACGACGACCCGGTTGCGCAGGGTCAGGCCGCGCAGCCGGAACGGGGTGAACATCGGGGGTGTGCCGGGCGGGCAGCCGAACTCGCGCTCCACGGCCTCGGTGAAGTGGGCGTCGCGGAGGCGGAGGTTGTCGTGGGTGACGCGGCGGCTGCGGGTGAGCAGGTTGAAGGCGAACTGGCGGGGTGGCTGGCCGAGGTACAGCCGCAGGTTCTCGAACCACTCCAGGCTCGCCCGCGCGGCCCGCTGTGTGGAGGCGACGACGGGCCTCCGCTCCTCCTCGTAGGCCGCCAGCGCCATGGGCACGTCGGGCTGTTCCTCCAGGCAAGCGGCCAGGGCCAGCGCGTCCTCCACGGCGAGCTTGGTGCCGGAGCCGATGGAGAAGTGGGCGGTGTGGGCCGCGTCGCCGAGGAGGACGACGTTGCCGTGCGACCAGCGGTCGTTGACGACCGTGCGGAAGGTCGTCCAGGCGGACTTGTTGGAGCGCAGGGTGCGGCCGCCGAGCACGTCGGCGAAGAGCTTGGCGCAGCGCTCGACGGACTCCTGCGGGGTGGCCTCGCCGAATCCCGCCGCCCGCCAGACCTCCTCGTGCATCTCCACGATGACGGTGGAGGCGTCGGCCGCGTACGGGTAGCCGTGCAGCTGCATCACGCCGTGCTCGGTCTCGGCGATCTCGAAGCGGAAGGCGTCGAAGGCGAAGTCGGCGGCGAGCCAGATGTAGCGGCAGCGGTGTTCGGCCACATGGGGACGGAACGCATGAGCGTAGGTCTCGCGGGTGGTGCTGTGGACTCCGTCGGCGGCTATGACGAGGTCGTGGTCCGCCGCGAGGCGGTCAGCAGACGGTGCCTCGGTACGGAAGTGGATCTTCACGCCGAGGGAGCGACAGCGGTCGTGCAGGATCTCCAGCAGGCGGTGCCGGCCCAGTGCCGCGAAACCGTGTCCTCCGGAGGTGTGGCGGGTGCCTCGGTGGACGATGTCGATGTCGTCCCAGCGGATGAAGTCCTTCTGGAGGGCCGCGTAGACCACGGGGTCGGCGTGCTCGATGCCGCCGAGGGTCTCGTCGGAGAGGACCACTCCGAAGCCGAAGGTCTCGTCGGGGGCGTTGCGTTCCCACACGGTGACATCTCTGGCGGGGTCCAGCCGTTTCAGCAGCGCGGCTGCGTAGAGACCACCCGGGCCGCCGCCGATGATCGCTACGCGCAGGGGGTGGCCGGTCGTGGGCGGTTGCGGGTTCGCCGTGGTTGCTCGCGCAGTTCCCCGCGCCCCCGAGGTGGGCGCGTCCGAGGGTGGCATGAAAGATCACCTCCCCCGCCACTTCGGCGGGCGCTTCTCGGTGAAGGCGGTGTGGAACTCCGCGTAGTCCTCGCCGTTCATCAGCAGCGCCTGGGTGGAGGCGTCCAGCTCGATCGACGCCGCCAAGGGCATGTCCAGCTCGGCTGTCAGCAGGGCCTTCGTCTGGGCATGGGCCAGGGCCGGGCCGCCGGCCAGGCGGCGGGCCAGCTCGAGAGCCGCCGCACCCGCCCGGCCTTCCTCCGTCAGTTCACTGATCAGGCCGATGCGCTCGGCCTCGGGTGCGCGGACCGGCTCGCCGAGCATGAGCAGGCGGGTGGCGTGGCCGAGGCCGACGATCCGGGGCAGCAGGTAGGCCGCGCCCATGTCGCCACCGGAGAGGCCGACACGGGTGAAGAGGAAGGCGAAGCGTGCCGAGGGATCCGCCACCCGGAAGTCTGCGGCGAGGGCGAGGACGGCGCCCGCACCCGCCGCGACCCCGTGCACGGCGGCGATCACCGGGAACGGGCATTCGCGGATCGCCCGGACCACCTGGCCGGTCATCCGGTTGAAGTCCAGCAGCTGGGCGGTGTCCATGGACAGGGTGGCGCCGATGATCTCGTCGACATCGCCGCCGGAGCAGAAGCCGCGCCCCTCACCGGCCAGCACCAGGGCGCGTACCGAGCGTTCCCGGGAGAGTTCGGCGAGCAGATCGCGCAGGTCGGCGTAGGCGCCGAAGGTGAGGGCGTTGAGTTTCTCGGCGCGGGCGAGGGTGACGGTGGCGACCCCGTCGGCGAACTGGACCCGCAGATGCTCCCAGTCGGAGGTGCGGGCGGCGGAGCCGGTGAAGGGACTCATGACGTGCGGCCTCCTAGGGCGGCGGTGCCTCACGTTGCAGCGGTGGGTGCCTCACGGTGCTACCCCATGAAGTTATCACCTGTTTGTGACTGCCGTCATGAGGACGCGACAAGCCTGAGCCGATCGGCCGCGTCCGGTCACATGCGTCACCGGTCGGCGACAGCGCCGTAACAGTGGGCACGGCCATGCGAGGCGAGCCGTGCGGCGGGGTAAGCCGCCCGGTACCGGGGCCGAGGGTCCCGGGCGAAGCCCGACGACGATCTCTGTGGCCGGGCCCGTACCATTCCTACAGTCGAAAGCAGGACAGCCTGCTCCATGAACGGACTCGCCTTGCACGAACGCCCCACCGAATCGGCCTCCTGGCGTATCGCCCTGCCGCACACCGCCGCGGCGGTGCCCGTGGCGCGTGCCCTGGTGCGCACGGCTCTCACCGAGGTGGAGCACCCGGCCGACTGCGACACCGCGGAGCTGCTCACGGCGGAGCTGGTGGCCAACGCGGTGGAGCACACCGCCGGGCGCGGCCCGATAGAGCTGGTGGTGGAGCTGCTGCCGACCGGCTGCAAGGTCGAGGTGCACGACCCGGATCCGGCGCCGCCCGGCCATCTGACCCGGCCCGTGATCGAGGAGCCGGACCCCTGGCAGGAGGGTGGGCGCGGTCTGCTGCTGATCCGCGCCCTCAGCTCGTCCTGCGGCCACCGCCCCACCCCGTCGGGCAAGGCGGTGTGGTTCAGGCTGCCTGCGGTTCCCGCTCAGCGGCGTCCGGCGTGACCTCGGGGGCCGTGCGGGCCAGCGTGGAGTGCCGGCGCCCGTAGGCGACGTAGACGAGCAGTCCCACCGCGAGGAACACGGCGAACTGGAGCCAGGTCTGCCAGCCGGTCTCGTAGCTCAGGTACAGGCAGAAGGCGACGCCGAGCAGCGGGCCAACGGGGTAGAGGGGCACGCGGAAGCTGCGGGCGAGGCCCGGTTCGCGGCGGCGCAGCGCGATGACCACGATGTTGACGACGGCCATGATGGCGAGCGTGCCGATGGTGCACAGGTTCATCACGGCGTCGAGGGAGGCGAAGGCCGCCGGGACCGCGAAGACGACGGCGACGATCAGCGTGCCGGCGACCGGCGTGGAGGTCTTGGGGGACACCTTCTCGAAGACGCGCGGGATCAGGCCGTCCCGGGACATGGACATCAGGATGCGGGTCTGGCCGTACATCACGGCGAGGACCACGGAGGCGATGGCGACGACCGCGCCGAAGGCGATGACCCCGCCGCCGATGCTGGAGCCGGTGACCGCGTTGACGACGTACGACAGCGCGGCGGGGCGGCCGGCCACCTGGTCGCCGCCGACGGCGCCGATGGCGGCGACGGCGACCGCGCAGTACAGCAGGGTGACCAGGCCCATGCAGACCATGATCGCTACGGGGATGTCCCGGCGCGGGTTCTTGGCCTCTTCACCGGCGGTGGTGATCGCGTCGAAGCCGATGTAGGAGAAGAACGCGGCGGTGGTGCCCGCGCCGATGCCGCCGAGACCGGCCGGGGAGAACGGGGTGAGGTTGCCGTCCTTGAAGGCGCTGTAGCCGATGGCGCAGAAGGCCAGGAGGATGACCAGCTTCACGGCGGCCATGGCTGCGGTGGCCCGGGCGCTCTCGCGCACCCCGCGCACCAGCAGTACGGAGGCCATGGCGATGACGATCACGGCGGGCAGGTTCACGACCCCGCCGTCACCCGGACCCGCGGAGAGCGCGGCGGGCAGTTGCCCGCCGGTCAGGCTGTGCAGCAGCTCGTTGACGTACTGGCTCCAGCCGACGGCGACGGCCGAGATGGAGACGCCGTACTCCAGCAGCAGGCACCAGCCGACCAGGAACGCGGTGGACTCGCCGAGACCCGCGTAGGCGAAGGAGTACGAGGAGCCGGAGACCGGGATCGCGCCGCCCAGCTCGGCGAAGGAGAAGGCGGTGAAGACGCAGGTGAGCGCGGCCAGGATGAAGGAGACGACGACGGCGGGTCCGGCCTGGGCTACGGAGTCGGAGAGGCCGACGAAGATGCCGGTGCCGACGATGGCGCCGACGCCGAAGCAGATGAGCTGGAAGAGGCCCATCGTGCGCTTGAGGCCGTGTCCCTCGCGGTCGGCGCCGGATTCGGCGACGAGCAGGTGCGGGGACTTGATGCGGGGAGCGGGCATGCGGGTGGTGCTCGTTTCTGGTGGTGCGGGCGCCCGTGATCGAGGCGCGGCGGCGGCCTCGGAAGGGGTGGCTCCGGGCCGCCGGTCAGAATAAGGCGGGTCAGGCGAGTGTGGCTACCAGCACCGCCTTGATCGTGTGCAGTCGGTTCTCGGCCTCGTCGAAGACGATCGAGTGGGCGGATTCGAAGACCTCGTCCGTCACTTCCAGGGAGCGCAGGCCGTGGGCCTCGTAGATCTCCTGCCCCACCTTGGTGGCCAGGTCGTGGAAGGCCGGCAGGCAGTGCAGGAACTTCACGTCCGGGTTTCCGGTGGCGCGCAGGACGTCCATGGTCACGGCGTAGGGCGCGAGGGCCTTGATCCGCTCGCCCCAGACCTCCTTGGGCTCGCCCATCGAGACCCAGACGTCGGTGGCGATGAAATCGGCCCCCCGGACGCCCTCGGTGACGTCCTCGGTGAGTGTGATGACGGCGCCGCTGTTCTCCGCCAGCTTGCGGGCCCGGGCCACGACCTCGTCGCCCGGCCAGTACGCCTGGGGTGCGGCGATCCGTACGTCCATGCCGAGCAGCGCGCCGGTGACCAGATAGGAGTTGCCCATGTTGAAGCGGGCGTCGCCGAGGTAGGCGAAGGCGATCTGCCGCAGCGGCTTGGCGCTGTGCTCGGTCATGGTGAGCACGTCGGCCAGCATCTGGGTGGGGTGCCAGTCGTCGGTGAGACCGTTGTAGACGGGCACGCCGGCGTAAGCGGCCAGTTCCTCGACCTTGGCCTGACTGTCCCCGCGGTACTCGATGCCGTCGAACATCCGGCCGAGGACGCGCGCCGTGTCCTTCACGGACTCCTTGTGCCCGATCTGCGAGCCGAGGGGGTCGAGATAGGTCGTGTGGGCGCCCTGGTCGGCGGCGGCGACCTCGAACGCACAGCGGGTGCGCGTCGAGGTCTTCTCGAAGATCAGCGCGATGTTCCGCCCCCGCAGGTGCTGCGTCTCGACCCCCGCCCTCTTGGCGGCCTTCAGCTCGGCGGCCAGCTCGACCAGACCGCGGAACTCCTCCTCGGTGAAGTCCAGCTCCTTGAGGAAGTGGCGGCCGGTGAGGGCGGTCGGGACTGTCGCCATGGGGGCGCTCCAGGGGTACGACTGGCAGTGACCTTGGAATTCTATACGACGGTCAGCATGTCTATGCGATGACTGTCCGTCCGCTCGGTCACACCCCTTCCCGCCTCCGCCGGCTCACACCGCCTCGCGCTCGACCGGACAGCTCATACAGCGCGGGCCACCCCTGCCCCGGCCCAGCTCACTGCCCGGGATCTCGATCACCTCGATGCCCTGCTTGCGCAGATGCGTGTTGGTGGTCGAGTTCCGCTCGTAGGCGACGACGACTCCGGGCTCGACCGCCAGGACGTTGCAGCCGTCGTCCCACTGCTCGCGCTCGGCGGCGTGCACGTCCTGGGTGGCGGTCAGCACCCGGATCTCGCCGAGGCCGAGGGCGGCTGCGATCGCGCGGTGCATGTGCTCCGGCGGATGGTCGGTGACCTTCAGCTCCCGCTCACCGACGCCCGGTTCGATGGTGTACGAGCGCAGCATGCCGAGCCCGGCGTACTGGGTGAAGGTGTCGCCGTCGACCATGGTCATCACCGTGTCGAGGTGCATGAAGGCCCGCCGCTTGGGCATGTCGAGCGCGACGATCGTGTGCGCCGATCCGGCCGCGAACAGCTTGTGCGCGAGCATCTCCACGGCCTGCGGGGTGGTGCGCTCGCTCATGCCGATCAGCACGGCACCGTTGCCGATCACCAGGACGTCGCCGCCCTCGATGGTGGAGGGGTAGTCGGCCTGGCCCCGGGACCAGACCCGGAACGTTTCGTCACGGAAGAGCGGGTGGTGGTGGTAGATCGCCTCGAAGTGGACGGTCTCCCGCTGCCGGGCGGGCCGGCGCATGGCGTTGATGGAGACGCCGTCGTAGATCCACGCCGAGGTGTCGCGGGTGAAGAGGTGGTTGGGCAGCGGGGGGAGCAGGAAGTCGTCCAGGTCCATGACGTGGAAGCGGACGGAGGTCGGTTCCGCGTGCGCGTCCAGGAACTCCCGCTTGGTCATCCCGCCGATCAGGGCCTCGGCCAGCTCGCCCGGCGGCATCTGGTCGAAGGAGGCGCGCAGGTGGCCGGTGGCGAGGGGGCCGTACTCCTTCTCGTCGAAGACGCGGTCCAGGACGAGGGTGCGGGCCTCGGCGATCTCCAGCGTCTCGGCGAGCAGGTCGCCGAAGAGGTGGACGGCGACGCCGCGGTCACGCAGGACGTCGGCAAAGCCGTCGTGCTCGGCGCGCGCCCGGCGCACCCAGAGCACGTCGTCGAAGAGAAGGGCGTCCTTGTTACTGGGGGTGAGCCTTTTGAGCTCGAGGTCCGGCCGGTGCAGGATGACGCGGCGCAGCCGCCCGGCCTCGGAGTCGACGTGGAATCCCATGCCTCCATCCTGACCATCGAATCCCTGGTTCACCCCCGCCTCGGCGGTTTCTGCACGCTCTCGTTTTCGTCCCCTTGACGACAAGTGCGCGCGCGATTATCGTCTGCCTGACGAAAAGAGGGGATCGCATGGCCGACATCACCCGGCGCCTCGGCTGGCGCCACCTGCGCGGTGCGCCGACCGCGCACATCCGGCACCACCGCTCCGGCCGGCTGGCCCACGACGGCCCCGGGCTCAGCTTCTGGTTCCGCTCGCTGACCGCCGCGCTCTCCGAAGTCCCGGTGGACGACCGCGAGCTGGCCATGACCTTCCATGCCCGTACGGCCGATTTCCAGGACGTGACGGTGCAGGCGACGGTGACCTACCGCATCGGCGACCCGGCGCTCGCCGCCGCCCGTCTCGACTTCTCGATCGACCCGGACACCGGTGTGTGGCGCGCCACCCCGCTGGAGCAACTCGGCACCCTGCTCACCGAGACGGCCCAGGAGCACGCCCTGGACGTCCTCGCCCGTACGCCGCTGGCGGCCGCGCTGACCGACGGGGTGAGCGCGGTCCGCGAGCGCGTCGCGGCCGGACTGGCCGCGGAACCCCGGCTGCCGGCCACCGGCATCGAGGTGGTCGCCGTCCGCGTGGTGGCGGTGCGCCCGGAGCCCGAGGTGGAGCGGGCGCTGCGCACCCCCGCCCGGGAGCAGATCCAGCAGGAGGCCGACCGGGCGACGTACGAGCGCCGGGCGGTGGCCGTCGAGCGGGAGCGGGCGATCGCCGAGAACGAGCTGGCCAGCCGTATCGAACTGGCACGGCGCGAAGAGCGGTTGGTCGAGCAGCGGGGGACGAACGCCCGGCGCGAGGCCGAGGAGCAGGCAAGCGCGGACGCCGTGCGCGCCGACGCGGAGGCGGCCCGCACGGTACGCCTGGCGGAGGCGGAGGCGGCCAAGGCGGTACGGCTCGCCCACGCGGAGGCGCAGAAGGCACGCGAGGTGGGCGAGGCCCGGGCCGAGGCACGGGCCGCGTGGCTGCGGGTGCACGCCGAGGTCGATGTGGCGACCCTGCACGCCCTCGCCGGGATACGCCTGGCCGAGAACGTGCCGAACATCGACAGCGTGACCATCTCGCCGGACGTGCTGACGGGGCTGCTGGCGAAGCTCGGCGGCTCTTCGGAGGCGGGGACGGGGGCGGGAACGTGAGCCTCGCCCCGCGTGCGGTGCTCGTGCACCGCACCTCCGAGTACGAGGAGTTGGTGGCCCGGCACGGCTCGCACGGCCAGGCCGCGTTCTTCCTCACCTCGCGGGGCCGGGACATCGAGGAGGTCGCCGAACGCCACCGCCGGGCCCGCAGCGCCCTGGCCGAGGTGACCGCGGCGCTTCCGCCGGCCTGGCGTCAGGCACAGGTCGAACGGGGCGACCTGGACCGGTTCCTGTTCGCACCCGAGGACGTGGTCGTGGTGGTCGGCCAGGACGGGCTGGTCGCGAACGTCGCCAAGTACCTGACGGGGCAACCGGTCATCGGTGTCGACACGGACCCCGGCCGCAACCCCGGTGTGCTGGTACGGCACCGCCCGCGGGACACGGCGAAGCTGCTGTCGGCGGTGGGGGCGGGGTGCGACGAACTCACCATGGTCGAGGCGGTGGCCGACGACACCCAGCGGCTGGTGGCACTCAACGAGATCTATCTGGGCACGCCCGGTCACCAGACCGCCCGCTACCGCCTGGGCCTCGACGGCGACGGGGGTGTCGCCGAGGCCCAGGCCTCCTCCGGGGTGCTGGTGGGGACCGGCACCGGCGCGACCGGCTGGCTCCGCTCGGTGTGGCAGGAGCGGGGCGACCGGCTCGCGCTGCCCTCCCCCACGGAGGACCGGCTGGTGTGGTTCGTCCGGGAGGCCTGGCCGTCACCGGCCACCGGCACGAGCCTGGTGGCGGGGGAACTGGGAGCTTCGGCCGGGCTGACGGTCACCGTGGAGTCCGACCGGCTCATCGCCTTCGGTGACGGCATCGAGACGGACGCGCTCCAGCTGACCTGGGGACAGACGGTCCGGGTGGGGGTGTGCGGACAGCGGCTGCGGCTGGCCGGCTAGGGGTGTCCTCCGGCCCCGCGCCGCCGGCCTCCTCCACAAGACGCCCCCGGAGAAGCCGGGGATCAGATCGTGGTGCAGGGCACGGGCCACCGCCCAGCCCCCGCAGACCAGGACCAGCCGCTCGGCGGTGAGCAGTTCGGCGGCCTCCCGCTGGGTGGTGTCGAGGACGTCGAGGGGCGTGGGCTCCAGGAGCCGGAGGAACGCTGCGTGGAGACCGGGGTGGTCGAGGGTGAGCCGGACGGCCGTGCCCTCCTTCCTCCCATCCAGGACCGTCACGAAGCCGGGGCCGCGCCGGTGGCAGAGGGCGCCGTAGGCGCGTCCGGCGCGCCAGGCAGCCAACCAGCCCTGGCCATCCGGTGATTCGGGGGGCGGGGGCAGGTGGCGCAGCACACCGACGTCGTACGACGGCTCGCCCGTCGCCCGCCAGCTCACGGTCAGACCGGGACTCCGGCACTCGCGCAGGAACCTGACCGCCTCCGCCGTCTCCCGGCCCTCCCCGCTGATGTCCAGGGGCCCGGTGGCCTCGACATGGCGCCCGGTGAGCCGGTGCGGCACGGCGGCGGGCAGCCCACAAATCCCGCCCCTTCCGTCAGGCGGACCGGCTCACCCCAGGTCGGCAGGGCCACGTGGGTGAGGCCGTCACGGAACAACAAGGACCCAGGGAAAACGCCTGTCGGACCCCTATATGGACAGGTGTGTGCGGGACACAAGGGTGTTGTGGGGCGGGGTGCTCCCCACCGGCGCGGTCTACAGGCGCGGGTCCACCGGCTCCGATTCCAGCGCCAGCACCCCGAAGACCGCCTCGTGCACCCGCCACAGCGGCTCCCCCTCCGCGAGCCGGTCCAGGGCCTCCAGGCCGAGGGCGTACTCGCGCAGGGCAAGGGACCGCTTGTGGTTCAGGAACCGCTGCCGCAGCCGGGCGAGGTTGTCCGGCCGGGTGTACTCCGGACCGTAGATGATCCGCAGGTACTCGCGGCCCCGGCACTTGATGCCGGGCTGCACCAGTCGCCCCTCCGGGTTGCGGACCAGCGCGCCGACCGGCTTGACGACCATGCCCTCGCCGCCCCGGCCGGTCATCTCCAGCCACCAGTCGACACCCGCGCGCACCGACTCCGGGTCGCCGGTGTCGACGTACAGCCGCCGGGTGGTCTGCAGCAGCCCGGAGCCGTCGTGCTCGACCAGGCGGTCGAGCAGGCCGAGCTGCTCGTCGTGCGGCAGCGCGGCGAGGCTGCGTCCGCGCGCGGCCAGGATCTGGAAGGGGGCCAGGCGGACGCCTTCCAGGCCGTCGGTGGTCCAGCAGTAGCGGCGGTAGGCGGTGGTGAACGCGGCGGCGTCGGCGGCGCGTTCCCGCTGCCGGGTCAGCAGCCCGCCCACGTCGGCACCGCGCGCGGCGGCGGCCTCCAGGGCGGCCAGTGCCCCCGGGAACACCGCGCCGGAGGCGGCGCCCACGGCCGCGTACTGACTGCGCAGCAGGCCCGAGGCCTTCAGCGACCACGGCATCAGCTCGGCGTCCAGCAACAGCCAGTGCGTGTCCAGTTCCTCCCAGAGACCGGCGCCCTCGATCGCCGAGCGCAGGCGGCCGAGGATCTCCTCGGTCACCTTCTCGTCGTCGAAGAACGGCCGCCCGGTGCGGGTGTACAGGGACCCGGTGGGTCCTCCCCCACGCTCGGCTCGGCTCGCGCGGGAGGCACCCCCGACGCCGAAGGTCCTGCGCGCGGCCTCCGCGTCCCGGCACACCAGGGCCACGGCCCGCGAGCCCATGTGCTTCTCCTCGCACACGACCCGCGCGACCCCGTCCCGCGCGTACTGCGCGAAAGCCTCCTCCGGGTGCTCCAGGTAGCCCTCGATGTGTGAGGTGGCGGTCGGTGCCATGGTCGGTGGCAGGTACGGCAGCAGGCGCGGGTCGATCGCGAAGCGGCTCATGACCTCCAGGGCCGCCGCCGCGTTGTCCTCGCGGATCGCCACCCGGCCCGCGTGCCGGGTCTCCACGGCCCTGCGGCCGTGCACGTCCGCCAGGTCCAGCGGCCGCCCTTCGTGCCCGCCGGGCGCCTCGGAGCGCAGCGGCTTCGCCGGCTCGTACCAGACCCGCTCGGCCGGTACGTCGACCAGCTCGCGCTCCGGCCAGCGCAGCGCGGTCAGCTTGCCGCCGAAGACGGCACCGGTGTCCAGGCAGATGGTGTTGTTGAGCCAGGTGGCCTCCGGGACGGGCGTGTGCCCGTAGACCACGGCCGCCCGGCCCCGGTAGTCCTCCGCCCACGGGTAGCGCACCGGCAGCCCGAACTCGTCCGTCTCACCGGTGGTGTCGCCGTACAGGGCGTGCGAGCGGACCCGGCCGGAGGTACGGCCGTGGTACTTCTCGGGCAGGCCGGCGTGGCAGACCACGAGCCGGCCCCCGTCGAGCACGTAGTGGCTGACCAGTCCGTCCAGGAACTTCCGGACCCGGTCCTTGAACTCCTCGCTCTCGCCCTCCATCTGCGCGACGGTCTCGGCGAGCCCGTGGGTGTGCTGGACCTTGCGGCCCTTGAGGTAACGGCCGTACTTGTTCTCGTGGTTGCCGGGCACGCACAGCGCGTTGCCCGCCTCGGCCATCGACATCACGCGGCGCAGCACGCCCGGGGTGTCCGGGCCCCGGTCGACCAGGTCGCCGACGAACACGGCGGTACGGCCCTCGGGGTGCACACCGTCGGTGTAACCCAGCTTGGCGAGCAGCGACTCGAGTTCGGACGAGCAGCCGTGGATGTCACCGATGATGTCGAAGGGACCGGTGAGGTGGGTCAGGTCGTTGAAGCGCTTCTCGGTGACGACGGTGGCGTTCTCGGCCTCCTCCACCCCGCGCAGGACGTGCACCTTGCGGAAGCCCTCGCGCTCCAGGTGCCGCAGGGACCGCCGCAGTTCGCGGATGTGCCGCTGGATGACCCGGCGGGGCATGTCGGCACGGTCGGTGCGGGCCGCGTTGCGCTCGGCGCACACCTCTTCCGGCACGTCCAGCACGATGGCGACGGGCAGCACGTCGTACTTCCTCGCCAGCTCGATCAGCTGCCGCCGGCTGTCCTGCTGCACGCTGGTGGCGTCGACGACGGTACGGCGGCCGGCGGCCAGCCGCTTGCCGGCGATGTAGTGCAGGACGTCGAAGGCGTCGCGGGTCGCGCTCTGGTCGTTCTCGTCGTCGGAGACCAGACCACGGCAGAAGTCGGAGGAGATGACCTCGGTGGGCTTGAAGTGCTTGCGGGCGAAGGTCGACTTGCCGGAGCCGGAGGCGCCGACGAGGACGACCAGGGAGAGGTCGGTGACGGGGAGGACCCGTCCCGTGCGGGTCTCGGTCATGCGGTCCTCGCCTCCTTCTCGGTCGGGCCGGCCTTCTCGGTCTTCATCGCGGCCACGTTCATCACGAACGTGGCCATCTGGGTGGGTGGCCCGACCTCCGGGTCGTCCGGGCCGACGGGGACGAACGCGACGTCGTAGCCGTACCGTCCGGCCACGGCCGCCGCCCAGGTGCGGAACTCCTCGCGGGTCCACTCGAAGCGGTGGTCGCCGTGCCGGACGTGTCCGGCGGGGAGCGTCTCCCAGCGCACGTTGTACTCGACGTTCGGGGTGGTCACGAGGACCGTGCGGGGACGCGCGTGCCCGAACACGGCGTACTCCAGGGCGGGCAGCCGGGGCAGGTCGAGGTGCTCGATCACCTCGCTGAGCACGGCGGCGTCGTAGCCCTTGAGCCGCTTGTCGGTGTACGCGAGCGAGCCCTGGACGAGCTGCACACGGGCCGCCTGGCGGTCGCTCACGCGGTCGAGCCTGAGCCGCCGGGCGGCGATGGTGAGCGCCCGCATCGAGACGTCCACGCCCACGATCTCCGTGAACCGCGCGTCCTTGAGGAGGGCCTGGACCAGCTGCCCCTGCCCGCACCCGAGGTCGAGGACCCGCGCGGCACCGGCCTCGCTCAGCGCGGCGAGGATCGCCTCCCGGCGCTCCACGGCGAGCGGGGTCGGCTTCTCCTCCGTCTCCGTCCCGGTGTCCTCCGGGACCGCGTTGTCGATCTCCTCGACCCCGCTGTCGTCGGCCTCGGCCAGCCGCACCAGTTCCAGCCGCTCCCTCGCCTGCCGGGTCAGCGACCAGCGGCGGGACAGATACCGGCTGGTGATCAGCTTCTGCTCCGGGTGCCCGGGCAGCCAGCCCTCGCCGGCCCGCAGCAGCTTGTCGACCTCGTCGGAGGAGACCCAGTAGTGCTTGGCGTCGTCGAGGACGGGCAGCAGGACGTACAGGTGGCGCAGCGCTTCGGCGAGGGTCAGCGTCTCCGACTCCAGCACGAGGCGGACGTAACGCGAGTCGCCCCACTCCGGGAACTCGGTGTCCAGGGCGACGGGTTCGGCGGTCACCGCCCAGCCGAGCGGTTCGAAGAGCCGTCGTACGAGGTCCGGGCCGCCGCGGGCGGGCAGCGCGGGCACCTCGATGCGCAGCGGCAGGGGTGCGGCGGCCCGCTCCGGACGAGCGTTGCACACCCCGCGCAGGGCGCTGGAGAACACGCCGCTCAGCGCGACGGCGAGCAGCGAGGAGGCGGCGTAGGGGCGGTCGTTGACGTACTGCGCGAGCGCCGCGTCGGGCGCGCCGCCGCGTCCCTTGCCCTTCCCCCGCCGCACCAGCGCCATCGTGTCGATCTCCAGCAACAGCGCGGCCGTGCAGCGCCGGTCGTCCGCCTCGGGGTAGAACACGTGGGCGGTGCCGTAGGACGTGGAGAACCTCTGTGCCTTGTCGGGATGCTTGTGCAGCAGGTACCCGAGGTCGGTGGCCGGGTGGGCGGCGTCGCCGCTGGTGGAGATCGTCAGGAACACATGTCCGAGTCTCCCGGGAGAACTCCCCGCCGACCACCGGTTTTCCAGTGGGGTCCCGCGCGCCGGTCCCGCTAACGGCCGGCGTCTTCCTTCTTCCACGGGCCGACGCCCAGTTCGCCCGTCGTGCCGAGGTCGAGCTCCGATGTCACGGTCACCGGGCGGGCGCCGGGCTTGGCCCACACGCGCACGTACGGGGCGCCGACGGGGCTGAGACCGTCGCCCGCTTCGGTGGTGTTGCGCCATGCGAGCACGGCGTAGGCGCACTCACCGGGGGCGAGGGTCAGGGGCCGGGGGGTGCCCTCGGCGCCGGTGCCGGCGGCGATCTCCTCGCCGTGCACGAGGCTCACACCGGTGACGGGTCCGGGAGGCAGCAGGGGCGATGCTCGCGGGTGGCGGGTTGCCGGCCGGGGCGGCGCCGTACCGGGGCGTGCCGGACGGGCACACCGGGTCGGCGGTGACGTCGGCCCCGGGGCCGTCACCGAGAGGGGCTGCGCCGCTACCGGAGCCGGTCTTCTCCGTACCGCAGCCGGTGAGGACGAGGGCCGCCGCCACGGCGGCGGTCACCGCGGCGCACCCGGTGCGGTGCGCCGTGTTCATGACTCTTCGTCGATGATGGTCCGGGCGTTCTCGACGGCCCGCTCATCGGCTGCGCGCATACCGTCCAGAGCCTTCTCGCGCTTGCTGATGACCGTCTTCTGAGCGCGGGCCTCGAGGGCATGCACGGTGGCGATGTAGTCGGTGTCCAGCTTGCACCGGGCATCCGCGGCCGCTGTCTCCTTCTCCTTGCCCGACGGCCCCTCGGTCCGGTACCAGGCGGTGTCGAGCGAAGCTTCGTCCGGGTCGGGGTAGTGGAAGCCCTTCTCCTTCATGCAGGCCGACCACGCGCGGTCCGCCTTCTTCCAGGCCGGGTCCTTCCGCGCCGCCTTGTGGGCCTCGTACCACAGCTCGAGGGGCAGCGAGTAATAGCCGGTGAGCTTCACGCCGTTGACCTTCGTCGCCTTGGGCGGAGGGCCGTAGATCCTCCGCGTCGCCTGTCCCAGGCAACCGCCCTCGGGGACGGGGTGCCCGTGGGCGGAGTGGCTGTCGCCGGAGTCGAACGTTCCGGTGAGGGCGACGTACTGGTCGGCGGGCCACTCCTGGGGCTGGGAGGACCCTTCCTGATTCCGGTTGTGGTAGCCGTGCTCGGCCGCCTGGTCGGGATCGTCGACCCCGTAAGGGCTGTCGTCACCGGTCGTGCCGCGGCCCGCGAGGGTGCCCTGCCGGACCGGGTACGTCGACTCGACGTTCCTGGTGTCGAGCGTCGCGAAGCCGGCGAAGCCGAGCCGGACCATGCACTGCTTGGCGAGGATCCACTGCGCCTTGCCGATGGACTTGCCCCCGCCCGACGACGGATCCCGTATGTAGGCGTGCAGCGGGAACGACTGCATGGTGTTGAGGCGGTGGGCGTCGTCGGCGGGGTCGTCCTGGCCGGCGAACTGGCATGCCGTCAGGGCCAACAGGCCGGTGACAGCGAGAGGGAGCACTTTACGCACCCGGCCATACGATCAGGCCTGGATCCTGTGCGCTGTGGCGGAGCCCACAGTTCCGGCACATGGAGTCCACAGGCCGTGCACACCGCCCGCGCGATCCGCGCTTCCTGTGATCTCCACCATGGCCCCCCCGGCCAGGACCTGATGAAGTGAGCCGTCGTCAACTGACCACTGACAGAAGGGGGAACAATGACCATCAGCCAAGGAGGCGTCCGCAGAAGAGCCGTCGTCGCGGTGGCGGCCGGTGCCGTCCTGGGCTCGGGGGTCCTCGCGGCCGCCCCGGCCCAGGCGGCCCCGGCGACCGCGACGGCCGCGGCGGCCCCGCAGGTACCGGCTCAGGGCGCGTACGCGATGAACGCGGCCACGGGAAAGCAGCTCTTCGGCAAGGCACCGGACACACGGCTGCGGACCGGTTCCACGACGAAGATCATGACGGCGCTCGTGGTGCTGTCGCAGCGGAACCTGGACCTCGACAAGAAGGTGAAGATCAAGAAGGCGTACACGGACTACGTCATCGACCCGGCCACGGGCACGCAGCGTTACTCCAGCGCGAACCTGATCCTCGGTGACTCGATGAAGGTGCGCGACCTGCTGTACGGGCTGCTGCTGCCGTCGGGCTGCGATGCGGCCTACGCGCTGGCGGACACGTACGGAACGGGCTCGACGACGGCGGAACGGACCAGGTCGTTCATCGGGAAGATGAACGGCAAGGCGCGTGAACTGGGTCTGAGCAACACCCACTTCGACTCCTTCGACGGGGTGTCCAACGGCAAGAACTACGCGTCCCCCCGGGACCTCGCCAAGCTGGCCGGGGCCGCGCTGAGGAACAAGACGTTCAAGAAGGTCGTCGGCACCAAGGAGTACGACGACATGCAGTCGTACCGGCCCGGCGGCGGAACGCACGCTATGCCCGCGTGGAAGAACACCAACAAGCTGCTCGGCTCGTACCGGGGCGCGATCGGTGTGAAGACCGGTTCGGGGCCGGAGGCGAAGTTCTGCCTGGTGTTCGCCGCGACCCGCGGATCCAAGACGGTCGTGGGCACCATCCTCGCGGACACGTCACCGGACCAGCGGTTCAAGGACGCGACGAAGATCCTCGACCACGGTTTCGCCCAGCGCGGCTGAGAACGGCCGGGGGGATCACCGGATCCCCCCGGCACCACCCGTCATGTGAAGTCCGCCTGGGCGAAGTGGGTACCGCAGGCGCGGCAGCGGAAGAGATACGCCGTCGGCGCGCCCTCCTTGTCGAGCGCGGCGACGAAGTCCTCGGTCTGCGCGGGCCCCCAGCCCCACTCGGCGCACAGTCCGCGCAGGTGGTCGAGCGCGTCCGGGTAGGGCCGCAGTTCCTTCGCGCCGGCCGCGCCGAGGAACACCCCGCCGTCGCCGCAGTGCGCCGGCCAGCCCCAGTCCTGCCAGGTGGCGAAGCCGGGGGTGCGCTCGCGGATCCGCCGGGCCGCCTCGTCCGGCATCCGACGCGCCTCGACGTCGTTGAAGTAGGCGCCGTACCGCTTGGCGGCGGTGCCGAAGGCGATGCAGTACGGGCAGACCCGGCCGTCGGGCACGTCCGCGCCGTAGACCGGTCCCGTGTGGATCCAGCCCTGGTCGTGCCCGCAGCACACGCACGTCTCGTCGGCGGCGATCACGGACCCGGTGGCCACCGGGTCGGGGTGATAGGGAAACGGCGGCAGCATGGGTCTGAACCTGGGCTCGGGCTGCGGCCTGACGACCTGTTCGATCACCTTGCCGGTCAGCGCGGCGGGCAGGACGACGACCGCGCCCTCGCGCAGGTCCTCCGGCAGGTGCCTGCGGTCCTCCTCGCTCGTCACGATCGCCGTCGCCGGGTTCCCGAGCAGCAGGACGGCGGCGCCGGTACGACGGGCCACCTCGGCGACGAGGTCCAGCACTCCGCGACCCGGCCGGTCGAACGACACCCCGTGGTCCAGGTACACGTCGGCCTCGCTGCCGTCCGCGGTCCGTACCCATGCGACCGGCTCGCCCTCGGGGACGTCGTAAGGGGCGTACGGTGCCAGCACCTCGCGGACCGTCGAGGCGTCCACCGGGACGATGTCGCCGTGGCGGAACGTGTAGACACGGATGCCGAAACCCATGGCCATCACCTCATCACACGAGGGCGGGACGGCGGGGGCCGCCGGCGGGTGCGCAGGCAACCCGGGCGGCGTGAGAACCCTCTCAGCGGGAGGACGGGCCGGCACCGGCCAAGGATCTCGAGGGGAATCAGGTCATGCGCTCGACCGGCCGGACGGGCGGACACGGATCCGCGTGGGCGCTGGCCGCCCTGGCACTGCTCGCGGTGTCCCGCGACACCGGCACGCGGCGGCCGCCGGCCGTGTCGCCCCCGACCGCACCGGCCCACGTCGCGGCCTACGGCGACGGCTGGCAGACCGGCAGACGGCTGTACGCCGACGGCGGCAAGGGCACGGCGGTCCGCGAGGTGGTCTGGGGTGGCTGTGTGCGCCGGTCCCTCACGGCCCGGCCGCGGGAGGTCGTGGACCGGGACCGCGGTGCCTGGGTGCTGGGCTGCCGGCACGGGGTCGGCGGGGAGCATCCGTACCGGCGCCCGCCCGGGCACGCGCTGACCCGCCGCGAAACCGACCCCGGTCTGCTGGAGCGCTTCCGGACCTGGGCCGGGAAGAACGGCCGGGAAAGGTCCGCCGCCACGCTGACCCGGGTCGTCCTCGTCCACCTCGTCGGCAGCGAGTACGACGTCGAGCTGACGGCCGACGCCGACGGCGCCGGCCGGAGGGCGGACGCGGAACGCCTGGCCGGCGCGTTCGCCGACTGGTGGGACGGCGACGACGGCGACGGCGCCGCCTGGAACCTCCTCGTCCGCTCCGCGGACGGCGACCGCCTCACCGTCCGGGATCTCTGACGGCACTCACGGTCCGGCCCCGGTCCTTCCCGGCTCGCCGGCTCGCTCCGGTGCGCTCCGGCCGCGGGAGGCCGTCCCCGCCGTCGCCCCGAGGACCACGGTTCCCGCCCGTGCCGGGCGGGAGGGCCGGCGGCAGGCCCGAGCCGTGAGGAGCCTGTGACCGGGAGTGCGGTCGACCTCTATCCGCTGGGAGCCGGGGCGGCCGGGTTCGCGGTGCACGAGTCCTCCTCCGGCGCGGACTCCGAGCGGCCTGGCGACAGGCCGGGTCCGCGGGGCCGGACGACCCGTGCGGACTACGACAGCTGCGACCGGACCTGGGTGGAGATCAGCTCCAGGTGGTCGAGGTCGTCGAGGTCGAGGATCTGCAGGTAGATGCGCCGGGAGCCGATCTCGGCGTACCGGCCGATCTTGTCGACGACCTCGGCCGGGGAACCGGCCAGGCCATTGGCCTTGAGCTCCTCCACCTCACGGCCGATCGCGGCGGCGCGCCGGGCGATCTCCTGGTCGTCCCTCCCGACGCAGACCACGAGCGCGTTGGAGTACGTCAGGTCGTCCGCCTCGCGGCCGGCCTCCTCCGCGGCGGCGCGCACCCGGCCGAACTGCCGCTCGCTGTCCTCGATCGAGGCGAACGGGATGTTGAACTCGTCCGCGTATCGGGCAGCGAGCCGCGGGGTACGGGTCGCGCCGTGGCCGCCGATGAGCACCGGGACCTTCTTCTGGGCGGGTTTGGGCAGCGCGGGCGAGTCGGTGAGGTCGTAGAACGTGCCGTGGAAGTCGAAGGTCTTGCCGACCTCGGTCGCCCACAGCCCGGTGATGATCGCGAGCTGCTCCTCCAGCCGGGCGAACCTCTCCTTCGGGAACGGGATGCCGTATGCCTTGTGCTCCTCCTCGAACCAGCCCGCGCCGAGGCCCAGCTCCACCCGGCCGCCGGACATCTGGTCGACCTGGGCGACCTGGATGGCGAGCACACCGGGCAGACGGAAGGTGCCGGCCGTCATCAGCGTGCCGAGGCGGATGCGCTTGGTCTCGCGGGCCAGGCCGGCCAGCGTGATCCAGGCGTCCGTGGGGCCGGGCAGGCCGTCGACGCTGCCCATGCGGAGGTAGTGGTCGGAGCGGAAGAAGGCATCGAAACCGAGGTCCTCGGTGGCCTTCGCCACGGTGAGCAAGGTGTCGTAGGAGGCCCCCTGCTGGGGCTCGGTGAAGATTCGAAGGTCCATACACCCATCCTGCACGCCGGGCGCCCCCTCGACCTCGCCGGTACCGCCCGGCACGGCCGTCCCCGGTCGGGTGGGAAGCGTCCACCCCCGGCCGGAGCCGAGGGGCCGTCATGTGCGACGAGTTCGGCTTCGCGTCAGCGGGGTGGTCCGCCGGTCAGCCGAAGGGTCGGCCTGAACGGCCTCGTCCCGGGAACACCGGACGGGCCTGCTGTGCGGCTCCTCCTCACAGGGCACCGGAGGGACTGCTCTCGTTGCCGTTCTGTACCACCTCCTCCCGTGCCGCCAGCTTGCGCAGCATCTCCACGACGCGGTCGCGGGACTCGTCGGCCGCGTCGATGGCCTCCATGCACTGCCAGTACGTCGTCTCGTCGGCCGCGGCGCTGGCCATGCCGACCAGGGCGATGCCGACCTCGCCGAGCAGGCCGCCGAGGCAGAGCAACGTCTCGCGGGCGTCGTCCAGCTCGGTGAGCTGGGCGGCGCGCAGCTCTCCGGGGTCGAGTTCGGGCGGGTCCAGGACCCCGCAGCCCCGGCCCGCCAGCTCGGTCAGCCCCAACGCCTCGCCGCGCAACTCAGGCGGCCCGGAGACCGCGAGGCGGCTGCCGATGGCCTGGGCCAGGGCCTGCGCCTGCCACACCTCCGCCATCATCTCGGCCGCGTCGGCGCCGCCCGCCAGGGCGCGCGTGCTGGTGAGGATGAGCCGTATCGCGTCCATACGCTGCCCCCGTCCGTCCGCGTGCTCGTCGGCACGTCTGCGTGAACTCCCGCGCTCACTACCCAGAGTGAGGGGCTGTGGGACGAAAAGCCAGAGGTAGACGGAAATTTGTGGACAACAATTCAGATTCGACGGGCGACTTGACTACGTAGCGTAGTAATGGAGTGAAGCAGTCCGCTCGTTGGAAGCGCGGGCCGGGCAAGGTGGTCAGGTACGGTCCTCCGGGCCCGGCGGCGGGAAGCGGTGTTCGTTGCGGTCGATCTTGGCGGCCAGGGCGGCCAGCGGGTCGATGCCCAGGACCTCACAGAACTGCAGGAGATAGGCGAGCACGTCGGCGACCTCGTCCGTGACCCGGTGCGCACGATCCGGGTCGGCCATCACGCGGGAGGACTCCTCCGGGGTCAGCCACTGGAAGATCTCGACCAGTTCGGAGGCCTCCACCGAGAGGGCGGCGACGAGGTTCTTGGGCGTGTGGTAGGGCTGCCAGTTCCGCGCGGCCGCGAACTCGGCCAGTCTGCGCTGGAGTCGGGCCAGGTCGAGAGGTTCGGTCACGGCTTCAGGTGTACCACTGTGACGCCCTCGGCTCCCGCGGCCCACGAGGCGTCGCTCACCGCGGCCACGCAGCGGATGTGTCCGCGCTCGCCCATCCGGGCCGCCGTCTGGAGCAGTTCCCGGCGCTGGACGGGGTCGAGGGCGCGGTCGAAGCCGTCGGCGAGGACGGTGAGGCTGCGCAGGGCGTCGGGCACCTCGCCCGGGGCGTCCACGTCGAGGACGCCGGGGCCGGTCAGCAGGACCAGCGTCAGCGCCAGGTAGCGCAGTTCACCGTCACCGAGCCGGGCGAGTTCGGTGCACCAGCCTTCGCCCCGGTCGAGCAGCGCCCGTACCGTGCCGTCGGACAACGGCTCGGCGACCAGGTCGGCCACCGGGCCGGCGCAGCCCGCGCGCAGCGCCTCGACCAGCCGGCCGTGCCGGCGGGCGCACTCCGCGCGTGTGCGCCACAGGACGTCGGCGAGGTTGTCGCAACCGGGCAGCAGTCGGCCGGAGCCCGTCGGGACGGGGGCGCGCATCCGGTCCGGGCGGGGGTCGCAGGCGAAGACGGAGCGCAGGGCGACGACCATCTGCTCGGCCGCGGCCAGCACCTGACGCTGTCCGTCCGTCTTGCCGGCCACGCGCAGCGGCAGCAGGGCGGTGCCTAGGCGGTCGTCGGGGAGCGGGGCGCGGGTCACCGGGGCGGAGCCCGCGGTGTGCCAGGCGGCCTGCACGGTGCGTCGCCCCGGGTCGCGCAGGGCGGTCTCCAGCAGGACGACCCCGCCCGCGGTCAGCCGCTCGCCCACGACCCGCAGGACCGGCTCGGCCTGTACGGCGACGTCGAGCCGGACGGGACCCTCGGCGCCGTCGGCCGTGCACCCGATCCGGAAGCCCCGCCGTCCCTCGGCGTCCGGGCGGGCCCGCGCCGGCACACAGGCGACCGGGTCCGGGAACGCCTCCCCGAGGGGGGCGCCTCCACCGAGGCGCGCGAGCGCCTCGAACGCGGCGAGCGCCGTCGTCTTCCCGGCGCCGCTGGGCCCCGCGAACAAGGTCACGGACCCCAGCGGAAACCCGGCCCGCCGATGCCCGGCGAAGGCCGACAGCCGCAACTCGGTCACCCGGGCGCGCACATCGGGGCTCCTGCGGGACTGCGCGAGGACGGTCACAGGGGACGCGTCGGCCGCCGGAGGCTCGGCGGACACGGAAGGTACGGCCATACGCGGACCGTAGGCTCCGCCGCAGCGGCGAACCGTTCAGTCTCCCGGCCCTTCCCACGATCGGGGGACGGGCCGGGAGGACGCCGGTATGAAGAACGCCGTGGTGCAGGGCACCGGCGCCCGGCGGAACGCGGTACCCCGGGTCTCAGCCCTCCGAGACCCCCACCCCCTCCATCACGCCGCTGACCTCGGTGCCGGGCGGGGTGAGGAGGAACACGTTGCGGTCGACGCGGTGCATTCCGCTGCCCAGACCGAAGACGACGCCCGTACTGAAGTCGAGGACGCGCTTGGCCACCTCGCCCTCCGCGCCGGACAGGTCGAGCAGCACCGGCGCCCCGGCCATCAGCGTCTCGGCGACATCCCTGGCGTCCGCGAACACGTTGACGCGCAGGACCACGAACCGGCGCCGGGTCTCGGTCTCGGCGTCGGGCAGCGAGCGGTGGCCCACCGCGGACGGCCAGGCGTCCCGGCCCCGCAGCGGCACGACCTGGGCGAGCCCTTCCCACTGTTCATCGGTGACGTCGTAACGGCTCACCGGCTTCCCCCGACCTGACTCGCACTTATTGCCTGCACCAGCCAATTCTTACGCCAAGTCACCCGTTCGGCCCAACAACGACACGGTGCGCGACCGCCCCGCCGGGCCCGGCCCCGGCGCGAGTGGCGGCATCCAGGCGATGAAACCCGCTTCTCACCGGCCCTGTCCGCGCTGTCCGTGCGGCGGCGGAAACCGCGCTTCTGCCGGAGTTCACGCACGCGGGGCAGCCGCCGCCCCCGGGGCAGGCCGGGCCACGCCGCCGGCCCGTCCTGGTCGCGGTCGTCGTGCCGCCGGTCGCTACCGCGCCGCCGGGGGTGTCGGGGGGCGGGCGCCGCCACGGATGACGTCATGGCGGCGCGGGGCCCCGGCGCACTCGCTCACCGCGCTGACCTGCGGGTGGTGATGGGCGGTTCCCCGCCCACCCCGCACTGCGCGCTGACGACGGACCGGGGCAGGAGCCGGTACGGGCCGCTCGGGCGCGGCCCGGTCACACTGCGGCCGCACGAGACGGCGGCCGCGGAACCGCGGGCGCCCTCCGGCCGGTTCCGCCGCCCACCAGGAAGAGCGCCCGCCTGCGGCCTCGTCCCTGACGGCCGCCTGGCAGGCGCTCCCCCGCGGGGCGTGCGCCGCAGCCGGGGTCGAGGGCCGACCTCAGGCAGCCGCGCGCGTGAACCGCAGCCTGGTCGTCACCGTGGCCACCTTGGCGACCATGCCCAGCTGGTTCCAGGTGATGCCGAACTGCGTGCGGTCCACGGTGAACTCCGCCTCCAGGACGAGTGCGTCGGTCCGGACCTCGGCGAGGCGGCCGGTGAAGGAGAGGGGCTTGGTGACCCCGCGCACCGTCAGCCGGCCGGTGACGCGGACGATGTCGCCGTCGAGACGGTCGGCGCCGGTGACCACGAACGTGATCTGCGGGTGGTTGTCGGCGTCGAAGAACTCGGCCGTGCGCAGGTGGGTGTCGCGCTTGGCGTTCTTGGTGTCCAGGGAGGCCGCGTCCAGGACCAGGGTGCCGGTGGCCGAGCCGTCGGGCCCCACCTCGCCCTCGCCGCGGACAGCGGTGAAGGTGCCCTTCACGGAGGACATGCCCCAGAACGCCTTCTGCCGCAGGTTCACGGCTGACGCGGTCGGGTCGAGCTGCCAGAGACCTGTTTCCACGGCGACGGTCATCGTCGTACTCCTGAATCAGTGGTCCAAATTTGGATGATCACGAACGCTAGCCGCTGGGCCGACGGCGAACAAGCCCATACGTCCGAATTTGGACAACGGGTTAGACTCCCCCCATGTCCGCCCCCGACCTGCACCCCAGCGACCAGCCCGAATGTCCTGCCGCGGGTTCCGGACTCCTGCCGGACGAGCTACGCGCCTGGATGCTATTGCTGGCTGCTACAGGAATGGTCGAACAGCGTTTGAAGTCGGTCGTGAGGGAGAGCCTCGACGTCTCCCACGACGAGTTCCTGATCCTGTGCCTGCTGGCCGAGAGGCCCCGTACCGCGCTGCGCATGACCCAGGTCGCCGACCTCCTCGGCCGCCCCAAGACCCGGCTCACCTACCAGATCGCCTGCCTCCAGCGCGCCGGCCTGGTCACCCGCAGGTCCGTGTGCGGCGACAAGCGGGGCGTGGAGGTCGCCCTCACCGGGAGGGCGCGTGCGCGGCTGCGGGAGACCTCCGTCCTGCTCGCCGAGACCGTCCGGCAGGCCTTCGCCGACTCCATGGGCGCCGAGCAGCGCGCGGCCCTCGGCGCGCTGGTACCGGCCCTGGGCGAGGAGGCGCGCTGACCTCCGAGAGGCGCCGCCGCGGCCCGGAGAGGCACAGGTCACAAGGGCAAGAGGAGAAACCTCACAGCGCTCGCTCTGCACTCGATCGAGCGGCCTGCCCTAGCATCCGAGCCATGACGGTCCTGCCTGACGACGGGCTCCCACTGGCCGCCGAGTTCCCTGACGCGACACACGAGCAGTGGCAACGCCTGGTCGAGGGTGTGCTGCGCAAGTCGGGCAAGGAAGTCTCGGGCGCGGCAGCTGAGGACGCTCTGTCCACGACGCTGGAGGACGGGCTGCGCACCCGTCCCCTGTACACCGCGCGCGACGACGCGCCCGACCCCGGCCTGCCGGGCTTCGCCCCGTTCGTACGGGGCAGCCGCCCCGAGGGCAACATCGCGAGCGGCTGGGATGTACGGCAGCGGCACACGGCCCTCGTCGACGGTACGGCGAACGCCGTGCTGGCCGACCTGGAGAACGGCGTGACCTCGCTGTGGCTGGTACTGGGCAAGGGCGGTATCCCCGTCTCCGAGCTGGGCCGGGCCCTGGACGGCGTCTACCTCGATCTGGCCCCGGTCGTGCTGGACGGGCGCCGGGAGACCGAGGCGGCGGCCGAGGCGCTGCTCGGGCTGTACGAGGAGAGGGGCGTTGACCCGAAGGCCGCGCGCGGCAACCTGGGTGCCGACCCGCTCCGGTACGAGGCCCGCACCGGCACCCCGCTGGACTTCACGCCCTTCGCCGCGCTGGCCGCGCGCTGCGCCGAGACGTATCCGGGTGTGCGCGCCCTGACCGTGGACGCGCTGCCCTACCACGAGGCGGGCGGCTCGGCCGCGCAGGAGCTGGGCACCTCCCTGGCCACCGGTGTGGCCTACCTTCGGGAACTGACCGCGGCGGGCCTCTCCGTCGAAAAGGCCGCCGGACAGCTGGAGTTCCGCTACGCGGCCACCGCCGACCAGTTCCTGACCATCGCCAAGCTGCGCGCCGCGCGCCGGCTGTGGGCGCGGGTCGCCGAGGTGTGCGGGGCGCCGGGCGCGGGCGCGCAGGTGCAGCACGTGGTGACGTCGCCGGTGATGATGACCCGTCGTGACCCGTGGGTGAACATGCTCCGCACCACGGTCGCGACGCTGGCGGCCGGCGTCGGCGGCGCCGACTCCGTCACCGTGCTGCCGTTCGACCACACACTCGGCCTGCCGGACGCGTTCGCCCGCCGAATCGCGCGCAACACCTCCACGATCCTGATCGAGGAGTCCCACCTGGCCCGGGTGATCGACCCGGCGGGCGGTTCCTGGTACGTCGAGCGGCTCACCGACGAACTCGCCCACGCCGCCTGGGAGTTCTTCCAGTCCATCGAGCGCGACGGCGGCCAGGCGGCCGTCCTGCGTTCCGGCCGGCTGCGCACGGACCTGGCGACGACATGGGCGGAGCGGTCCAAGCGGCTCGCCAAGCGGCGCGAACCCATCACCGGTGTGAGCGAGTTCCCGCTGCTGTCCGAGAAGCCGGTGAAGCGCGAGCCCACGCCCGAGCAGCCGTCCGGCGGCCTGCCCCGGGTGCACCGCGACGAGGCGTTCGAGGAGCTGCGCGCCCGCTCCGACGCACATCTGGCGGCGACCGGCTCCCGGCCGCGTATCTACCTCGCCACGCTCGGCTCGGCCGCCGAGTACACCGCGCGTTCGACCTTCGCCGCCAACCTGTTCCAGGCGGGCGGCATCGAGCCGGTCACCGAGGGCGGCTTCGAGGACAGCGGCGCCACCGAGGCCGTGCTGTGCTCCAGCGACGCCCTCTACGCCGAACAGGCCGAACAGGCCGCCGCGTCGCTGCGTGCGGCCGGCGCCCGGCACGTGTTCCTCGCGGGCCGCCCGGCCGACCACACCGGCATCGACTCGTACGTCTTCGCGGGCTGCGACGCCGTGGCCGTGCTGTCCGCGACCCTCGACCGCATGGGAGTGTCCTGATGGGAATCCCCGACTTCTCCGGCATCGAGCTGGGCACCCCGGTCGCCGGCGGCAGCGCCGAGGAGTGGCGTACGGCCGTCAAGCGGGCCACCGGGGGTGAGGAACCGCTGTGGGAGACCCCGGAGGGCATCGGGGTCAAGCCGCTGTACACCGGCCGCGACCTGGAGGGCCTGGACTTCCTGGGCACCTACCCGGGCATCGCGCCGTATCTGCGCGGTCCGTACCCGACGATGTACGTCAACCAGCCCTGGACGATCCGCCAGTACGCGGGCTTCTCCACCGCCGAGGAGTCCAACGCCTTCTACCGGCGCAACCTGGCGGCGGGCCAGAAGGGCCTGTCGGTCGCCTTCGACCTGCCCACGCACCGGGGTTACGACAGCGACCACCCGCGCGTGACGGGTGACGTCGGCATGGCGGGCGTGGCCATCGACTCGATCTACGACATGCGGCAGCTGTTCGACGGCATCCCGCTGGACAAGATGACCGTGTCGATGACGATGAACGGCGCCGTGCTGCCGGTGCTGGCGCTGTACATCGTGGCGGCGGAGGAACAGGGCGTACCGCCCGAGAAGCTGGCCGGGACCATCCAGAACGACATCCTCAAGGAGTTCATGGTCCGCAACACCTACATCTATCCGCCGAAGCCGTCGATGCGGATCATCTCCGACATCTTCGCGTACACCTCGCAGCGGATGCCCCGCTACAACTCCATCTCCATCTCCGGGTACCACATCCAGGAGGCGGGCGCGACGGCCGACCTGGAGCTGGCGTACACCCTCGCCGACGGGGTGGAGTACATCCGCGCCGGGCGGGAGGCCGGCCTGGACGTGGACGCGTTCGCGCCGCGGCTGTCGTTCTTCTGGGCGATCGGCATGAACTTCTTCATGGAGATCGCCAAGCTGCGGGCGGCGCGGCTGCTGTGGGCCAAGCTGGTCTCCCAGTTCGACCCGAAGAACAGCAAGTCGCTGTCGCTGCGCACCCATTCGCAGACCTCGGGCTGGTCGCTGACCGCGCAGGACGTCTTCAACAACGTCACACGCACCTGCGTCGAGGCGATGGCGGCGACCCAGGGGCACACCCAGTCGCTGCACACCAACGCCCTCGACGAGGCGCTCGCCCTGCCGACGGACTTCTCGGCGCGCATCGCCCGCAACACCCAGTTGCTCATCCAGCAGGAGTCGGGCACCACCCGGGTCATCGACCCGTGGGGCGGCAGCGCCTATGTGGAGCGGCTGACGTACGACCTCGCCCGCAAGGCCTGGGCGCACATCCAGGAGGTCGAGCAGGCGGGCGGTATGGCGCAGGCCATCGACGCCGGCATTCCCAAGCTGCGCGTGGAGGAGGCGGCGGCCCGCACCCAGGCCCGCATCGACTCCGGGCGGCAGCCGGTGATCGGCGTCAACAAGTACCGGGTGGACAGCGACGAGCAGATCGAGGTCCTCAAGGTCGACAACTCCTCCGTACGCGCCCAGCAGATCGAGAAGCTGCGGCGGCTGCGGGCCGAGCGGGACGAGGTCGCGTGCCGGGACGCGCTCGACGCGCTGACCCGGGCGGCCGACGGCGAGGGCAACCTGCTCGAGCTGGCCGTGCGCGCGGCCCGTGCGAAGGCGACCGTCGGTGAGATCTCCGACGCCCTGGAGAAGGTGTACGGGCGGCACGCCAGCCAGATCCGTACGATTTCCGGCGTGTACCGCAACGAAGCAGGGGAGTCCCCGAGCGTGGACCGCACCCGTGCCCTGGTGGACGCCTTCGAGGAGGCGGAGGGCCGACGGCCGCGCATCCTGGTCGCCAAGATGGGCCAGGACGGCCACGACCGCGGCCAGAAGGTGATCGCGACCGCCTTCGCCGACCTCGGCTTCGACGTCGACGTCGGCCCGCTCTTCCAGACGCCGGAGGAGGTCGCCCGGCAGGCGGTCGAGGCGGATGTGCACGTGGTCGGGGTGTCCTCGCTGGCCGCCGGTCACCTCACGCTCGTCCCCGCGCTGCGCGAGAAGCTCGCCGAGGAGGGCCGCGAGGACATCATGATCGTGGTCGGCGGGGTGATCCCGCCGCAGGACGTGCCGACCCTGCTGGAGATGGGCGCCACGGCCGTGTTCCCGCCCGGAACGGTGATCCCGGACGCGGCGTACGACCTGGTGCGGCGGCTTTCGGCCGACCTCGGTCACGATCTGTAGAGCCGATGGCAGCGATCGATCTCGACACGTATGTGAAGGGTGTGCTCGACGGCAAGCGGGCCCTGGTCGCCCGCGCCATCACGCTCGTCGAGTCGACCCGTCCGCAACACCGGGCGCTGGCGCAGGCGTTGCTGACGCAGCTCCTCCCGCACAGCGGCCGGGCGCGGCGGATCGGCGTGAGCGGGGTGCCGGGTGTCGGCAAGTCGACGTTCATCGATGCGTTCGGCACTCTGCTGACCTCGCTGGGCCACCGGGTGGCCGTACTCGCGGTCGACCCGTCCTCGACCCGTACCGGCGGCTCCATCCTGGGCGACAAGACCCGGATGGAGCGCCTCGCGGTGGACCCGAACGCCTTCGTCCGGCCCTCCCCCAGCGCGGGCACGCTGGGCGGGGTCGCGAAGGCCACCCGGGAGTCGATGGTGGTCATGGAGGCGGCGGGCTACGACGTCATCCTGGTGGAGACCGTCGGCGTCGGCCAGTCGGAGACCGCGGTCGCCGACATGGTCGACTCCTTCCTGCTGCTGACACTGGCGCGCACCGGCGACCAGTTGCAGGGGATCAAGAAGGGTGTCCTGGAGCTGGCCGACGTGATCGCCGTCAACAAGGCGGACGGTCCGCACGAGCGCGACGCACGGGCGGCCGCACGGGAGTTGGCGGGTGCTCTGCGCCTGATGCACGGCAAGGACGCCTTCTGGGCTCCCCCGGTACTGCACTGCAGCGCCCGGGAGGCGACCGGCCTGGACACGGTGTGGGAGCGGCTGGAGCAGCACCGTACGCTGCTCGACTCCACCGGGCGGCTCGCCGCCAAGCGGCGGGACCAGCAGGTCGGCTGGACCTGGGCGATGGTCCGCGACGAACTGCTCGGCCGGCTGCACGCCGACCCGGCGGTGCGCGAGGCCGCGCCGGACCTCGAACAGCAGGTCAGGGAGGGCCGGTTGACCGCGACGCTCGCGGCGGAGCGGATCCTGGCGGCGTTCGAGGGGCATACCGCTCCCCCGGCCCGGCCCTGAGCGGTCAGTTCAGCCAGCCGCGTTCGCAGATCCGGCGGGCCACCTCCCGAAGTTTGATGTTGTGGTCCTGGGAGTAGCGGCGCAGTACGTCGAAGGCCTGGTCCTCGGTGAGCTGGTGCCGGCCCATCAGGATGCCCATGGCCTCACCGATGACGTGCCGGGTGGCGACCGCCTGCTCCAGCTGGGCGTGCGTACGGGCGCTGGAGAAGGCGACCGCGGCGTGCGAGGCGAGCAGCCAGCCGGCCGTCTCACCGGCCTCGGTGAACATGCCGGGGCTGCGTGAGTACAGGTTCAGCGCGCCGAGGGCCTCGTCCTCGGTGAAGAGCAGGAAGCCCATCATACTGCCGACGCCCAGTTCGCGGGCCTGGGAGACGTAGGCGGGCCAGCGCGGGTGATCGTCCCCGAAGTCGCCGATCCGGAACACCCGCTCCTCGTCCTGCCGGCGGGCCGCGTCGAAGCAGGGGCCTTCCCGCAGGCGCTCCTGGAGCCGGTCGCTGTCGATCACGAGCTGGTGGGTGGGGGCGAGGGTCTGCGCTCCCTTGGCGTGCAGGATGAGAATGCCGGCCGCGTCACATCCGGGGACGAGCCGGGTGGCCGAAGCGGTGATCCGCTCCAGGGTGGCGGTCACCGTGTCCTGCGCCAGCAGATCGCGTGCCAGGGTCGCCATCTGTTCGGCGAACGTGCGCCAGTCCATCGCGGTTCCTCCGTCCCGGCCGCCGCCCACTCAACCGTCTGCCCACCCCCCACCATCGCATCCGCCCACCGCGCCGACGGCGAACGGCTCGCCCGACCCGCGGCACGGCAGGATGCCGGCGACACCGAGACGGGCTCCCGGCCACAAGGGCCGGGCGCGGGTTTCAGGCGCCGCGGCCGCGGCTGAGCGCCACTGCTCGATCGGGCGGGCGGTCTTCTTCTCCCGACGGGTGTCCTGCGCCGCCCATCGCCCCGGTCCGTCGCGGTCGCGCTCGCTGGGCAGCCGCCCCTGGTCCTGGGCGTACCTGTCGGTGATGCCCTCCAGCGCCTGCTCGATCTGCTGGCGGCGGGTGGACGACCGGTCGATCAGCTTCGTATCGACCCCGGCTCTGTCCAGCACCGGCCGCCGGCCCGGGGTCACCTCCCGGGGCACCGTCGCAGGCCCAGCTCCTCACACACCTCCGTCGTCATCGTCAGGGTGCGGAGCGGCCCGGCCGCCACGACGTGCCGATACCCGCCAGGCTGAACCGCCGGCCGGAGACCCGGGCCTGCCTGGAGAACCTGGCCGCCGCTCGCATCGTACGAGCGGCGCCGTCACAGGCACCCGTCCGACACCGCGGTGCCCCGGCCGTCCGGGCGGGGCGGGCGGGGACGGTTCCTCACGGGCCGGGGCGGCGCCGGTCCCGGGACGCGGCGTCGAGGCGCGGCGGCGTGAAGGCGTAGAAGTCGAGCATGTCCGGCCGAGGTGCGACGCCCGGGCCGCCCGCGCGCACCCAGCCGACGATGTCCTCGGTCGCGTCCGGGTCGTTGACGAGGCCCAGCCAGACCGGCCGGGCGCCGGCGGCCCGCCCGGCGGCGGAGGGTTGCACGACGATGACGTTGGCCCGCTCGCACACGTCGAGACAGGCGGAGACACGCACGGGCACCTCCGCACGCAGACGTGCGGTCTGCGCCGCGTGATCCACACCGGTCACCTTGGGACTGCCGCAGCAGCAGTCCCGGCACACGACGACACGGCACGGCACCGGCCCGGTCCCCGGCGCCGCCACGTCGTCGAGCGCGTCTTCAGCCGGCCTCTCGGTCACGCCGCTCCACCCCCTTGTCATCGAAGATCATCTCATCGACGGCGGACCCCCGGCCATCCGGCCGGAAAAGGGGCTGTTCCTCGAAGCGGCGCAGAGTGCCGATCCAGAAACCCTTGAGAGCCCGGCACTTGTGTTGCAGCTCATCGACCGTTCACGAATGATGCTGGAGGGGGCGAGACCCGCTGGTACGGGGCGGACCGCACAGGGCTGCCGCACTGCAGGCGGCCATGAGGGTGCCGGGGTTTCGAGAACAAGGGGGAATCGTATGCGGGTGCTTCGATGCCGGCTGGGACCAGGGTCCCCTGTGCCGCCGTCGAGGCCCGCCGAGCCGGCGGCTCCCTCGATGTCTTCCTGGTGCTCTCTCTGACCTCGTTCGGCCACGCGTCCAGGCGGGCCGCCCTTCGCCCTTGGCGTACCCGGCACGGGCCCCGTGCGGACGCGTACGGCGAAAGGATGATGACATGAGCGCAGGCCGTAGGCCGACACGGCAGACCCTGTCCCCCGCCGACTCACCGGTGGAGTCCCTGCTGCGGATCGCCGACACCCTCAGCAGCCTCGAGCGGTACGCCACCGAAACCGCCGGCCGGCTGGTCCTCTCCGAAGGCACCGGCGCCGAGGCCGCCGAGGCGTCGGGGAGTATCCGCTGCATCGAGGACCCGGGCGCCGTCCAGGACGCGATCGACGAGGTGCTGTGGCGGGCCAAGCGCGAGATCCTCACGGCCCAGCCGGACGGCCCGGGCCCGGGAGCCACACCGGACGAGGCCTTCGCGGTGATCCGCGACCCGCTGACGCGTGGAGTCGCCATGCGGACGCTCTTCCGGCACAGTGCCCGGTTCTCCGAGCCCACGAAGAAGTATGTCCAGAAGGTCATGGAATTCGGTGTGGAGGTGCGCACGCTTCCGGAGTTCTTCGACCGGCTGATCATCGTCGACGGAGAGGTCGCCTTCATCCCCGGCGGCGAACGCCGCCACAGCGCGGCCCTGATCCGGGACCGCGCCGTCGTCGCGTTCCTCGGTGACGTCTTCGAGAAGGCCTGGGTACGGGCGGGGCAGTTCCCGTTCCGTCCGGTGCGGGCGGCGGACGCCGCCGGCGAGGTCGTGCCCGATATGCGCCGGGCCATCAAGACGCTGCTGATCGAGGGCCGCTCCGACAAGGCGATCGCGCGCCGTCTCGGGATGAGTCTGCGGTCCGTGCAAGGGCACATCGCAGCCCTGCGCGAGCAGTACGGCGCCCAGCACCGCTTTCAGCTCGGTTACCGGATGGCACGCGACGAGTACGCCACCGCGCGCACCGCACCGGCCGAAGCCGTCCCGGATCCCGCCCCGGCGATGGACCTCTCCCCCTATGAAGAGGTCTCCTGACGATGACCACGCGGTTCCGGCCACACGCATCGTGACCGGGACCGTCGCCGTCGGCATTCCGCCCCCGCCGTCTCAGTCCTGCTTCCGGGCCATCAGCAGATACTCGTGTGACCGGTTCGTCCGCATCGGATCGTCGTCGTCCTTGACCGGCCAGTCGTAGAGGTGGACGCGCTCGTCCCCCAGGGTCAGATGGCGGCCGAGTACCCGCGCGGCGTCCCAGGCCAGTGGGACGAACCGGTCCGCGATCCGCCGGTTCTGGACGGCGATGACCGCGTGGGCGCCCGGTCGCATCACCCGGGCTATGGCCGCGAAGGCCTCGTCGAGCGCCGCCAGATAGGCGTCGTAGTCGCGCAGCGCGTACATCTGGCCCGGGTCGGGTGCTTCGAGGTCCAGGTGGGTGCCGAAGTACGGCAGGTCGCACAGGACCAGATCCACGGTGCCGGGGTCGAGCGGGGGCGTGCGGGCGTCGCCGCAGAGCATGCGCTGCTCCGGGTAGCGTGCGACGCGCTGCCGTGCCTCCTCGGCGCGAGAGGGGTTGATCTCGATGCCCACCCCGAGCCGCCCCTCGGCCGCGCAGGCCACCAGTGTGGTGCCCCATCCGGCGAACGGATCGAACACCAGGTCGCCGGGTTTGGTCAACTCCGTGATCAGCGGCCGCAATTGGCTGACGAGGCCGCTCTGTCCGGCGGCCGCCTCCTGGGCGAACTCCGGATCCTCGGCGCCGAGCACGCGCCAGCTGGAAATGCCCATGGGGGTCACGCAACCTTTCTGATGGAGCTGGTCTTGGTCAGGGCCGGTTCGGCCTCGGGCGGCACCGGATACACCGCGGCCCGTGGCAGCCTGTGCTCCAGGCGCAACACGCCCAGCGCGGAGCCCGTCGTGGCCGCCGCGAGGAGCAGCCACATCCCGGTGGCCGACAGCGACAGCAGGGCCGTGAGCACGGTGGGGGCGAGTGCGATGGGCACCGCCCACGACAGCTGGTAGACCGCGAGATGACGACCGCGGGTCTCCTCCGGCGCGGCCTGCGCCACCAGCGCGGAGGCCGTGGCGCCGTGCAGCAGCTCGCCCGCGGTGAACGCGGCGGTCGCCGCGAACACGCCGGCGATCAGTGCCGCCCCGGTCGACAGGCTGCCGAGCACCGCGAAGGTGACGAAGGACAGTGCGAAGATGCTCGCACCGAGCGCCACCGCACGCGTTCTGCGGTACCTGACCAGGACCCGGGTGACCGGGATCTGCAGCACCGCGATGCCGACCGTGTTGACCGCGTACAGGATGCCCACCAGCGAGACGGGCGCGTCCAGTTCACGCATGACGTACACCGGGAGTGCGACGGACAGCACCATGTAGGCGAAGGCCGTCGGGATGTTCAGGAGCGTCAGGCCCAGGAACGGACGGTTGCGTGCCACCATCCGGTAGCCGCCCTTGCGGGAGACCCGGCCGCCCGCCGGCTGTGCCGGGGTGCCGGGGCGGATGCTGCTGAGCAGTGCGCCCGAGAGCAGATAGCCGGCGGCCGCGCCGAGCACGACGTAGTAGAACCCGGACTCGTCGAGGGCGAGGGCCGCACCGGCGAGGAGGCCGCCCACGCCCAGCCCGGCGTTGCGCAGACTGCGTTGCAGGGCGAGCAGCTTGTCCCGCTCGGTGCCCTGCACGATCTCCGCCACGAAGGACTGGATGGCCGGCGGGTAGGAGGTGTCGCCGAGGGCGACCGGCAGCACCACCGCGAACATGGCCACGCCGTTGTCGACCACGGGATAGGTGCAGAACGCGGCGGCGCGCAGCACGTATCCGCCCACCAGTACGGCGCGGGCACTGAAGCGGTCGATGAGGACACCGGCGATCGGGTTGCTCACCAGGCCGATCACCGAGGCGGCCGTCACGATGGCGCCGACCTGGGTGAGCGGCAGATCGGTGACGTGGTGGAAGTAGAGGAGCGACAGCGGCAGGTACATGCCGCTGCCGGTCGCGTCGACGACCATGCCCAGCATGTACTTGAAGCGGACGGACGACGGCTTCCGCGTCATGACGCCTCCGCCGGCTCGGTGCCCTGCTCGTGCGGTGCGGGGGTGGCGTCCGCATCCCCAGGGCGCTCCACGATCTTCGTCTCGGAGATGATCCGGGCCCCGAGGGCGCGCAGTCTGCGCTCGCATTCGACGCGGGTCGGGGCCGATCCCACCGCCGCCGTGAGGAAGTCCGCGGAGCCCGAGGCGGGGGCGATCACCTGGCCCTCCTCGGCGAAGAGCCAGAAGCCCTTCACCCACTCCTCGTCGGGGGCGGCGGGCAGCGAGCGCACCAGGCCGGGCCGCTTCATCGTGAGTACCTGCCCCGCCATGCAGCGCGGCCGCAGCGGTGCCCCGTCGTCGGTGGTGCCCTCGACCACGGGCAGCGGGAGGCCCGCCTCCGCGCGCGTCACCTGCACGGCGAGCTGTATTCCGAAGAGGGTCTCGAAGACCTCCCGGATCTTCGCGCCGCCCGACCGGCCCGCGATCTCGCACAGCACCAGACGGTCATCGGGGGTGTGGAAGACCTCCGCGTGGAAGGCGTGGGTGCGCAGCCGGCCGCCTTCGGGCTTCAGGGCCGCCAGGGTCCGCTCGACGAGCGCGAGCAGCCGGGGGGTGAGCGGGTCGTCCACGTCCAGGGTCAGGTCGACCCGCGGACCGGGGTCGGCGCCGAACGAGGCCAGCTCGTACTGGTACTGGGAGGGCCAGGCGGCCACGGTGCGGCCGTCCACCACCAGCCCGTCGACGTGGCACATCCGCCCGGGAACGTAGGCCTCGATGAGCAGGTCGTCCCGCGAGCCGTCCCGGTAGGCCCGCGCGAGCCGCGGCTCCAGCTCGTCCCGGTCGGCGAGGATGCTCAGACCGATGGAGTTGTAGCCTGCCCGGTCCTTCAGCACCACGGGGAATCCGTGCTGTTCGGCGAAGTCGCGGGCCTGCTGGGCGGTGCCCGGCACGGTGTGCGGGGCGACCTCGATGCCGGCCTGCCGGGCCAGTCGCTTCATCAGGGCCTTGTCGCGGAACGGCTTGATGTCGGCGCTCCACGCCCCGTCGAGGCCGAGGCGCTCACGCAGTTGGGCGGCGAGGACCACGTCCGCCTCGTGGTGGGCGATCACGTGCGTGATCCGGTACTCCTCGGCGAGGGCGAACGCGCGGGCCGGTACCGCTTCGTCGTCGAGGGTGTCGAAGAGTTCGAGGTGGGTGAAGTCGTGGCCGGTGTCGCCCGGGATCTCCTCGCCGGCCAGCTCGATCTTGTCGCGGGCGGCGAGTACGACGATGTCGCCGGCGTACGGCGTGCCGCCGTCGAGGCCGGGTGCGTCGCCGTCGAGCCACCGGCGGTAGGGGAAGGCGGCGAAGGGGTTGCGGTGCAGGATGAGGACGCTCATGCCGAGATCACCGTCCGGTCGTTCACCGGGGCCGCCTCGGCCAGGCCCGGCCGGCCGCCGGGGTCCTTCACCCGGACCTTCACCACGTCGCCGACGAGTTCGGCGCCGCGCCGGATCGCCGCCGTGGTGTCCTCGCCGGTCACGGCGACCAGGCCGAGACGGTCCCAGTTGTCCCGCAGGGGACGTACCGTCTCCCCGGGTTTGGCGCTGATACGCACCGCGAGCACGTCGGCGAGCGCCTGCGCCTCGGCCACACCGTCCACCGACTCCACGATGTCGCCCGGCCGGCCCACCACGGCCCGTACGGCGGCTCCGCCGTGCGGCTCGGGCCGGTCGGGGAGTTCCTCGGCCAGGCCGAAGGGCGCGGCGAGGGCGAGCTTGATGGTGTCGATGCCGTAGACACTGTGCACCAGGTCGGTGATGGCGTCACCGGCGATCCGGTTGTGGCTCTCGATGACGCGGGGGCCGTGGGCTCCGATCCGGATCTCGGTGTGGCAGACGCCGTCCTCGACGCCCAGCCGGTCCAGGAGCGCGATGACGGCCGCGCGTGCCTGCTCCTCGACCGCCGCGCCGAGCCGGGCGGGGACCGCGTGCCCCAGTTCGGCGAAGTGCGCGGGGTCGGTGAACTTCTCGGTGATGGCGATGACCACGTGGCGTCCGGCGGAGCTGAAGGACTCCACGCTGTACTCGGGGCCGTCGAGGTACTCCTCCATCAGGAAGTCCTGCAGCAGCATCAGTGTCGAGACCCGGTCCGTCCTGGTGCCGGTCAGCCGCCGCACCTCGGCCCAGACCCGATCGGCGTCGGCGGGCCCGTCGAGGCGGTGCACGCCGATACTGGCGGTCGCGTCGGTCGGCTTCACGACGAAGGGGTAGCCGTGCCGCTCCCCGAACGCGTCCAGGTCCTCGCGCCGGCGCAGCGGCCGGGCGCGGACCGCGTCGGGGTCGAGGCCGGCCAGGTGCTCGCGCATCACCACCTTGTCGCGGAAGCGCCGGGTCACCTCGTAGCCGGTGCCGCCCAGGGCGAACAGGTCGTTGATGCGGGCCGCGTTCTCCAGGCCCGGCTCGGTGATCGAGGTGGCGGCGGCGAAGCCCGGGGTGTCGTGGAGCCGCTTGGCTATCGGCTCCACCAGGTCCCAGCGGGTGTAGTCGACGACCTCCACATGGTCGGCGAGGCGCTCCTGCTCGGCATTGATCTTGGTGGGGTGCTGCAGCAGCAGGACATGCAGGCCCAACTGCTTGGCCTTCGCCACCGTTTCGTCGGTGGCGCCGACGAGGAGCAGTGAACGCTCAGGATTCATGGGTCCGTTCCGATCCGTTGCGGTGTGGGGGCTGCACATCCGTGCGCGGGCCGTCGGAGGGGGTGCGGGCGGGCCGACGGCCGGCCGGCACATTCTCCGCGCCTCCTTGGGTTCCGGGCCCGCGGTCCGCGGCGGTGAAAGATCTGGGCACCTGCTCGATGACCGCCTGCGGGGCGCGTACGTGCACGCCCTTGGGCACATCGCTGAGCACCAGGGACATCGCGCCGATCAGGGCGTCGTCGCTGACGGTGATGGGTCCGAGCAGGGTGGCTCCCGCGCCGACCGTCACGCCGTTGCCGAGGCGGGGATGACGGCGGGTGCCATGCCGGGCGTCCTCCTCGCGCCACCAGCCGAAGGAGCCGAGCGTCACCTGGTGGAAGAGCGACACATCGTCACCGATGACGGCGGTCTCACCGACCACGACTCCGCTGCCGTGGTCGACGAAGAACCGCCGGCCGATCTGTGCGCCCGGATGGATCTCGATGCCCCCGGTGAGCACCTTGGTGGCGGTGCACACCAGACGAGCGGTGACATACCGGCGGTGGCGGTAGAGGAAGTGGCCCGTACGGTGGCCCAGCAGGGTCAGCACGGTCGGGTGCAGCAGTGCCTCGGTGCGGGACCGGACCGAGGGGTCGCGGGTGACGATGACGTCCAGGGTCTCCCGGATCCGCTGGCGCAGCGAGGGCGAGGCGCGCACCGTGCTCATCCGGCCGGCTGCGACGGGGTGCCGGCCTGTGCCTCCGGGGCGTCCTGAGCCTCGGGCCACCAGCTGAGGTAGCGCTCCCCGGTATCGGGGAAGACGGTGACGACCGTGGCACCGGCCAGGTCGTGCTGGCGCGCCAGTTCCACGCAGCCGTACGCGGCGGCGCCCGACGAGACGCCGACCAGCAGTCCGGTGGAGGCCGCGATGGCACGGGTGGTGGCCGCGGCGTCCTCGTCGCCGACGACGATCACCTCGTCGATGACCGTGACATCGGTGACCGGGCTGGTGAATCCGCCGTTCAGGCCGGGGATGCGGTGCGGTCCCGGCTCGCCGCCGGACAGCAGGGGCGAGCCCGCGGGTTCGACCGCCACGACCTTCACCTCCGGGTTGCGTTCCCGCAGGTGGTGGGCGATACCGGTCAGGGTGCCGCCGGTGCCGACGCCGCACACCAGATAGTCGACGTGGCCGCCGGTGTCCCGCCAGATCTCCGGGCCCGTCGTCTCGTAGTGCGCCCGTACGTTGTCGGCGTTCAGGTGCTGGCCCGCGTACCAGGACCCGGGGGTCTGGGCGTGCAGTTTCTCGGCCCGCTCCACACAGCCGGCGAAGCCGAGTGTGTGGTCGGTGAACTCGACCTCGGCGCCCAGCATGCGCAGGGTCAGCAGGCGCTCCCGCGAGGCGTTGTCGGGAAGCACGATCCGGCAGGCGTAGCCACGGGCGGCGGCCAGGGCGGCCAGGGCGATACCGGTGTTGCCCGAGGTGGACTCGATGATCGTCCCACCGGGCCGCAGTGCCCCGGACTCCTCGGCGGCGGTCAGCATGAACAGGGCCGCCCGGTCCTTGATGCTGGACAGCGGGTTGGCCGCCTCCAGCTTCGCCAGCACATGCGCGTCGGCGGGCAGTCCGGCGAGGCTCAGTCGCAGCATCGGAGTGTTGCCCACGAGCTCCTCGAGTGAGCCGACGACACCGCCGGTGGTTAGTTCGGTCACGGGGCCCTCCGGATCAGTTCTGCCCGACACCTGCCACGGGTTTCCGTGTGCTCCCGCACTTGGCATGTGCTCTGCCAAAATCTGCCGCTCTCCGTGCGCCATGGCCACGCCGGCCATGGTTCGGGTTGCCGCACTGCACTGATTGCGGGGGTCCCTCGCGCCGCCGGTCCTGGCTCAAATCCGTACGTTCGAGCGCGAGGTCGTAGACCCATCCGAAAACGGGGGTACGTAGATGAAGATCCGGGACGCCACCCAGCCATGCCTTCCCGATCTGCTGGACTCGCAGGCTCTCACCCGCCCCAGCGACATCGCCGTGGTCCACGAGGGGGAGTCGCTCACCTTCCGTGAGCTGGCCGACAAGGCCGAGAACGTGGCACGTTACCTGCATCACCTCGGCGTCGGCGCGGATGCCGGCGTGGGACTCTTCGTCGAGCCCTCACTGGATCTGATGATCGGCGCCTGGGGGATTCTGCGCTCCGGAGGGGCCTATCTGCCGCTCTCTCCCGATTACCCGGAGGAGCGCATTCGCTATATCGCGCAGGACGCCCGCCTGGGCGTCGTCCTCACCCAGGATTTCCTGCGGGATCGGCTGGCGGGGTTCCTCGCCGCGGACACGGTCGTCATCACCCTCGATGACATCATGGAGTTGACGAAGGACCGGCCCGGCGCGGATCCGGCCGAGTTGCCCGACGGCCCGCGCCCGGCGGATCTGGCCTACATCATCTACACCTCGGGCAGTACCGGCAGGCCCAAGGGGGTGACGATCGAGCACCGCTCCATCGCGCACCAGATGCGCTGGCTCGCCGATTCCTTCGCACTCGACGCGGGCAAGACCGTCCTGCAGAAGACCCCGATCAGTTTCGACGCCGCGCAGTGGGAGATCCTGGCCCCCGCGTGCGGCAGCCGGGTCGTGGTCGGGTCCGGCGGAATCCACCGCGACCCCTCGCGCCTCATCGAGACCGTCACCCGCCATGCCGTCACGACCCTGCAGTGCGTGCCGACTCTGCTGCAGGCCCTCGTCGACACCGACGAACTCGGCCGCTGCACGTCGCTCACGCATCTCTTCAGCGGCGGTGAGGCGCTGTCCCGGCCGCTCGCCAGGGAGCTGACCCGGGCGCTGCCGGGCGCCACGCTGGTCAATCTCTACGGTCCGACCGAGTGCACCATCAACACCTCGGCGTACACGGTCGACCCCGCCGCCCTCGACGAGGGCCCCGACGCCCTTCCGATCGGCACGCCCGTGACGGGCCTGCGCTATCACATCCTGGACGCCGGGGGGCGTCCCGTGGCAGCCGGCGAGACCGGCGAACTGTACATCAGCGGTGTCCAGTTGGCGCGCGGGTACCTGCACCGGCCCGGGCTGACCGCCGACCGCTTCCTGCCGAACCCGGATGCCACCGTGGTGGGGGGCACGGCCGGGACCGGCCACGACCGGCTGTACCGCACCGGTGATCTGGCCTGCTGGAACCCGGACGGCACCGCCCAGTTCGCGGGCCGGGCCGACAACCAGGTCAAGCTGCGCGGCTTCCGGATCGAGCTGGACGAGATACGCCTGGCCATCGAGGCCCATGACTGGGTGAAGAACGCCGCCGTGCTGCTGCGCACCGACCCGCGCACCAGCGCCCAGAACCTGGTCGCGTGCATCGAACTGAGTCCGCGCCAGGCCGCGTTGATGGACCAGGGCGAGCACAGCGAACACCATGTGTCGAAGTCGTCCAAGTTCCAGGTCAAGGCCCAGTTGTCGAGCCCGGGCGTGCGGGACGCGGCTGATCTGCTGGGGCGGCCCACCGTGCGCCTGCCCGGCGCCACCGCCGGTCCCGAGCAGCGGCGCCGGGCCTTCGCCCGCAAGACGTACCGGTTCTACGAGGGCGGCCGGCTGGCGGCGGCGGACGTGCTGGCGGCGCTCGGGCGGCGTACCGAGGGCGTCGGATCCCGCCGCCCTGAAGAGCTGACCCTGGGCGAACTAGGCGAAATATTACGGAACTTCGGGCAGTATCTCAGCGAGGAGCGTCTGCTGCCGAAGTACGCGTACGCCTCCCCCGGATCCCTCTATGCGGCGCAGCTGTACCTGGAGCTGGCCGGGATCCAGGGGCTGGCCGCGGGCTACTACTACTACCACCCGGTCCACCACGAGCTGGTACTGATCCACCGCCTCGGGGCGGCGGCGGGCCCCGGGGTGCGGGTGCACCTCGTCGGCCGCAGATCGGCGATCGAACCGGTGTACAAGAAGAACATCCAGGAGGTGCTGGAGATCGAGGCCGGGCACATGGCCGGCCTGTTCGACGAGGTGCTGCCCGCCCATGGCCTCGCCCTCGACGAGGCGGCGTACGACAGCGGTCTGACTCAACTCCTGGGCTGCGCCGAGGACGACCACCACCTGGCCTCCTTCGTGCTGGTGCCCTGGACGGCTGCGCACGCGCAGGCACCCGCGCAGCACTCCCTCGACGTCTATGTGCAGTTCCATCCGGGCAGTGAGGCCGGCCTGCCCAGCGGCCAGTACCGGTACCACGGGGGCCGGCTGCACCGGATCAGCGGCGAGCTGATCCTCAAGCGGCATGTGATCGCCATCAACCAGGCCGTGTACGAGCGTTCCGGCTTCGGCATCACGCTCGTCAGCCGCGCCGCCGAGCGGGGCAGAGAGCGGCTCAGCTACGTGGATCTCGGGCGTGGGCTGCAGCACCTGATGCTGAACACCGGCAACCTGGGCTTCATGTCCGCGGGGTACAGCTCACGCACCGGAGACGACCTGCCGGCTGCCCGGCGCATGACGGCGATCCTGCAGGAGGCGGGGCAGCGCACCGGGCCCTCGTACTTCTGCGTCGGCGGCACGGTCAGCGAGGAGCAGCTCCGCCACGAGGGCATGTACGAGGACCAGGTCCATATGAAGGGGCCGGAGGAGCTGATCAGGGAGGATCTGGTCGCGTCCCTGCCGGAGTTCATGCTCCCCAGCCGGATTCTGGTGCTGCCCGAGCTGCCGCACACACCCAACGGCAAGCTCGACACCCAGGCCCTGGAGGAGTACGTCGACGAGGCAGGGGCCCGCGCCCATCCGATGGTGGAGCCGCGCAACCGGGTCGAGGCACGGCTGTCCGGTCTGTGGGCGGCGGCACTGAAGCGGGAGTCCGTCTCCGTGCACGACGACTTCTTCCGGCTCGGCGGGAATTCGCTGATCGCGGTCGCGCTGGTCAAGCGGATCAACGAGGAGTTCGGCTGCAGCATGCCGTTGCAGCTGCTGTTCGAGGCGCCCACGGTGGCGAAGGTGGCGGAGGCGGTGAGCGCCCGAGCCGCCATCGACGCCTCCCGGCTCGCTCCGCTGCGGGCCGGGGGCAGCGTGCCGCCGGTGTTCTGCTGGCCGGGGCTCGGCGGTTTCACGATGAACCTGCGGCTGCTCGCCGCCCGAGCGCCCGGGCAACGGCCGGTCTACGGCATCCAGTCCTACGGCATCAACGAGGGCGAGACGCCGTTCCCGTCCATCGAGGAGATGGCTGCCGCCGATGTCGCGGCGCTGCGGCGCGTCCAGCCCGAGGGGCCCTACACGCTGTGGGGCTACTCCTTCGGCGCACGGGTCGCCTTCGAGACGGCGTGGCAACTGGAGCAGTCGGGCGAGCGGGTGGAGCAGCTGTTCCTGCTGGCACCGGGATCGCCGCGGGTGGCCGGCGCCCCGGAGGCGGCACCGGCCACGGCGGTGGCCGACTTCACCGATCCGGTCTTCACCACCATCCTCTTCTCCGTCTTCGCCGGTACGGTCAGCGGCCCGGGCCTCGAGGAGTGCCTGCGCGAGGCCGACGACGCGGAGAGCTTCGCGCGGTTCGTCGACCGCCGGTACCCGCAGCTGGACCCCAAGCTGATCCGCCGGGTGGTGGCCGTGGTCTGCCGTACCTACGGGTTCACCTACGACCACATCGCCCCGGCCGCCCGCCGGGTCCGGGCGCCTGTCACGGTGTTCCGGGCCCATGGCGACGAACCCTCCTTCATCGAACGCACCCCGGGCCGCACGGCGGCTCCGCCCACCATCGTCCAGCTGGAGACCGACCACTACGGGGCGCTGCGCGACCCGGGCGTCGACGAGCTGGTCAGGGCGCTGCAGCGCGCCACGTCCCGATCGGCGGCAGGCTCGGCCACGCGACAGACAAGGAAACTCTCATGCCTCACGTGACCATTCGGCACTTCCCGAAGTCCCTCACCGACGCACAGCTGGCCCGACTGGTGGAGCAGGTGACGGCCGCCGTCCACGAGGCGTTCGGCGTCGAGGAGCGGGTGATCTCCATCGCCCTGGCACCCGTGGCCCCCGAGGACTGGGACAGCCAGGTCTACCAGCCGGAGATCGCCGCCGGCCGGGAGAAGTTGGCGAAGGCACCGGGCTACTGAGCGTCCCGCGGATCGGGACAGGCCGGCGCTGGGACGGCGCCCTTGCGTGACGGCTTGCAGCGAAGCGGCGCAGGGGCGCTACGGTGCGTACGCTTCATGATCAGTGAGCGGCTTTGACGCCTCTCCAGCATCCCTCCCTGTTCAACAGCCGCTCCGGAAGCCCTCCTTCATGCCCAGTGACCCGTCCAGTGACCCCAAGTCCCTTCTGCCGCCCCGCTGCCCGGGGGGCGGCACCACGTCCGCCGCACCGACAACGCACCAGCCGGGTCGCCACGTTCTCGTCTGGCTGGTCCCGATGCTGTGGACCCTCGCCCTCGGCCTGTGGGGGTTGTCGCGGCAGGACAGTATGTGGCGGGACGAGGCCGCTACCTGGCAGGTCGCCGAACGCTCCACGGCCGAGATCTGGCACATGCTGGGGAACGTCGATGTCGTGCACGGGTGCTACTACCTGCTGATGCACGGACTGTTCTCATGTTTCGGGCCCTGCACCACGACCCTGCGGCTGCCCTCGGTGCTGGCCACGGGGGTGGCAGCGGCCTGCGTGGCCGTCATCGGCCACCGGCTGGCCGGCATATGGGTGGGCCTGGCGGGAGGGATGGCGTTCGGGCTGCTTCCGGCCGTGCAGTTCTATCTCCAAGAGGGACGGCCGTACGCACTGGTCGCAGCCGGAGCCGGGATCTCCACCTTGCTGCTCGTGACCGTGCTCCAGGACCGTGTCCGGACGGTGTACTGGGCCGCCTACGGTGGCACTGTCCTGCTGACCGGGCTGCTGAACTGGCTCTCGCTCATGATTCTGCCGGCGCACCTGGCGACTCTGGTCTGGACCCGAGCCGGGCGCGGAGTGTGGACACGCTGGACGACGGCCTCCACGGCCGCCGCGGTCTGTGTGCTGCCGTTGGTCCTCTTCAGCCGGGGCCAGTCCGCACAGGTGTCATGGATCCCGCCGTTGACCTGGCACATGCTGATCGGCCCGGCGGTCCTGCTGCTGATCGGTGGCGTCGGCGCGCTGCTGGACCGGCCCCGAGCGGGCCGACTGTCGGTGTCAGCCGTCGGGCTGCCGTTGCTGGCGGTCCCGCACATCGGCCTCATCGGTCTTTCCCTGATCCAGCCGCTGTTCCTGGACCGGTACATTCTCTTCAGTCTGCTGGGCCTGGCACTGCTGATCGGCACGGTCATCGGCTCGGCGGTCGAGGCAGTCAGGCCCCGGCACCCGAGAGCGTCGAGGTGGATCCTCCCGGCGACGGTCGTCGTGGCGACGGCGGCACTGCTGCCGCAGTCGCTGGCCAAGCGGTCTCCGGCGAGCCGGGTGGACGACGTCCTGGCGGTGGCGTCCGACGTGCGGCGGATGAAGGCCACCGGGAGTGCGGTGCTCTTCGTCCCGTCGGCACGCCGGGACACCAAGTCCGTCTCCCCGAGCGCCTTCGCGGGTCTGCGAGACATCGCTCTCACGGAGAGCCCGGAGAAGTCCGGGACCCTCAAAGGCGTGGAGGCAGACCCGGAACGCATACGTGCCGCGATGCTGGGCCAGAGACGGATCCTGCTGGTGACGGACGCGACTCAGGTGGCGAAGCCGGTGACGGCGGAGCGGGACCGGATGAAGATCGCCGTGCTGGAGAAGTACTTCACGACCGTGGCCGACCAGCAGGTCCGCGGTCGCAGGGTGACGGTGTACGTACGGCTCGCATCGGCTCACTGACCGAAGGTGCCCGTCGCGGGGCAGAGCCTGAAGCGACGCCGAACGCCCCGGGTGATCCTCCCTCGCCGAGACCACCGGTGCGCTGATCCGGAGCCGGCTCCCCCATCCTGCGCCAGGTCCGGCACCGCCGTCCTGCGCATCCGTGGTCTCCCACAGGGCCCCCGCACGACGCCGACGTCGTGGGGGGCCGGCGGGGAGCGGCCTCAGCAGGCCACGCGGTAGTCCAGGTGCTCGAGGCACCTACTGACCGTGATCGGGGTCTCCGTCAGTGTCCGGCTCGCGCTCGGCGGCCTCGACACCCTCCAGTGGGTTGCCCGCCGTCGTGCCGCGCTCCGTCTGGTAGCCCTCCTTGGCGCTCGCCGTACCCGGTACGGATCGCTCCTGTGCCTGGCTCTCCGCGCCCGAGTGCGCGCCGGGCTCGTCGTTGCTGCGTGCCCGGTCGTAACGGTCCCCGCGATGCTTCTTCGGGTCGGTCATGTCCACCCTCCCATCAGCGGTGGGACTAGCAGGGTTCCCTGGGACGGGCACCGGAAACGGCCACGCCTCACCTCGCCGACCGGTCATCCCCCGGCCTGCGCACCACCGTGAGCAGGCCTTCTCGGGCGGCCAGCGCCTCCAGGGACAGCGTGTGGTAACCGGCCTGGTCGAACAGAACGGTGATGCGGTCCTGGTCCTCGCTCAGCACGGTGCCCTCGCCCCATCGCTCATGCCGCACTTCGCTCCCGACGGGATAGGAGGCAGCGGCGGGATGGACGGCGGCCCGCTCGCCGTCCCCTGAATCGGAGCCCTCCTCGTCACACCGGTCGCAGTTCCCGCACGGCGGTGCGTACCCCTCTCCGAAGTAGCCGAGCAGGAAATACCGCCTGCAGCCGGTGGTCTCGGCGAACGCCCGGGCCATCTCGACCCGGGACCGGTCGGTCCGGCGATGCGCGTGCGCGGCCTGCACGGCCTGCTCTGCCGCTTGGCCGGACGACACGCCGGGGACCGGACGCACCTCCCCCTTCGCGCCCGTCGCGACGGCGTCGGCCTCTTCCAGCAGGTTCACCGCCGCGGTGACCCGGTTCCGGGACAGGCCCGTGTCCTGACGCAGCTCGTCCAGGCCGGCGGGGTCCGCGCGGTGGTCGTGGACGGCGTCGGCCACGTCGGACAGGGTCTCGCGGCCTGGAGTGCGGCCGGCGAAGTAGGTCTGCATCCCGGTGTCCTCCGGCCGGTAGTGCAGCACGGCGAGTGCCGGACGGCCGTCCCTGCCGCAGCGGCCGATTTCCTGGTAGTAGGCGTCCAGGGAACCCGGCAGCGACGCGTGCAGGACGAACCGTACGTCCTCCTTGTCGATGCCCATACCGAACGCCGAGGTCGCCACCACGACGTCGGCCTCGCCGGACAGGAAGGCGTCGTGGACCCGGGCGCGTTCAGCGGCGCGCAACCCCGCGTGGTAGCTCTCGGCGGCCAGTCCCAGGGAGGCCAGTTCCCCGGCGTAGTACTCGCTGTCCCTGCGGGTCGCGGCGTAGACGATGCCCGGCTTGGGCTCGGCGGCGGCGCGCTCGACCACGGCTCGGCGCCGGTCGTCGTCGTCCATGAAGCGGCGGACCTCCAGCCTGATGTTGGGCCGGTCGAAGCCGGTCACCATCAGGCGTGGCCGGCGCATGCCCAGCCGCTCGACGATCTCCTTGCGCACCGGTGGGGCAGCGGTCGCGGTCAGGGCCAGCACCGGTGGTCTGCCCACGCGCCGTACCGCCTGTTCCAGGCGCAGGTAGTCGGGGCGGAAGTCATGGCCCCACGAGGACACGCACTGGGCCTCGTCCACCACGAACAGGGCCGGATGTGCCTCGGCCAGCCGCTCCACCACCTCGTCCTTGACCAGCTGCTCCGGTGACAGGTACAGCAAACGGGCCTCGCTCCGGCGCACCGCTTCCCAGGCGGCCTCCGTCTTCGCCGCGCCGAGGTCGGAGTTGACCGCGACCGCACCGGGGGCGCGGTCGTCGTCCGGCAGGCCGGCGATCTGGTCCCGCTGGAGGGCCAGCAGCGGAGACACCACCACGACAGGTCCGGACAGCATCAGGGCGGGTACCTGGTAGACGGCGGACTTGCCGGATCCGGTCGGCATGACGACGAGGGTGTCCTCGCCCTCCACCACCCATTCCATCGCCGTGAGCTGCTGGGGCAGGAGGGTGTCCCAGCCGAACACGTCCGCGGCGATCTCCCGCAGGCGCGTGGCCGGGCCCTGTTCCGTCGGCGGCCTTTCGCGTCCCATGGCCCGCTCCCTCGCTGCTCATCCGGACGTATACGGAGGGTCGCGCCCTCGGCGCCCTCTGAGTACCCGGAGCGCCGACGCTGATGCTGCGGCACCTTCACCGGCCGCCGGCCGCATCGGCGACGTCGGCTTCATGTGAACGGTGTCGGCGCGGACCTGCCCGCCGAGACACGCTCGGCCGGTGCGGCGCAAAGGGCGCCGGTGATCGACCTGACCGCCAGGAGCAAGGCACTGGTCGAGTCCCTCGGCCCGTCCGCCTCCGCGCAGCTCTGCCTCCGCTCCTCCGTCGACGGCGTCACGGACGACACCCGTTTCTCACAGTACGGCGCGACCCGCACCGGCGGGCCGGTGCTCCCGAGCATCCGAGAGCGACGCCTGCCCCTGGCCACCTACCCGCGCTGACCGACGGCCACCGGCCCGTACTGGGGAGCACCCCTCTTCGCGGCCCCGTCAGTGTCCGCTCGTCTCCCCGTGGCTCCGTACGACTTCCTTCACCTTGGCCACCGCGAAACCCCAGCCCTGCTCGACGGTCGGCTTGGCAGGAACGGCGACCTCGTCGGGATTGGTAAGGACGTCGAGCAGGACCGGGCCTTCGGTGTGGAACGCCCGGCGCACGCCCTCTTCCAGTTCGGCGGGGTCCGTCACGCGAATGCCGGTGATGCCCATGGCTTCGGCTACGGCGGCGAAGTCGGGATTGTCGAGCACGGTGCCGAATTCCGGGAGACCGGCCTGTTCCTGTTCGAGTTTCACCATGCCCAGCCGCCGGTTGTCGAAGACGACGAGTTTGACGGGAAGGCGGTACGTCTTCAGGGTCATGAGGTCGCCGAGGAGCATGCTCAGCCCGCCGTCGCCGCAGAAGGCCACCACCTGGCGGTCCCGGTCCAGGCACTGGGCGCCCAGTGCCTGGGGCATCGCGTTGGCCATCGAACCCAGGTTGTAGGAGCCGATGAGCCGCCGCTCGCCACGCATCTCGACGAAACGCGAGAGCCACACCGTGGCCATGCCGGTGTCGGAGGTGAAGACGGCGTCATCGGCTGCGACCCGGTCCACGACGGCGGCCAAGGCCTCAGGGCGGATATCGTGCGCGCGGTTGTCCACCGCGGAGCGGATGCGGCCCACGATGCCCTTGTCGTGCGAGGGGTCTGCCAGCCGGGCCTGACCGCTGCGCCACCGGTCGTAGCGTTCGCGCGCCTTCTCCAGGTGTGAGCGGTCGCGTGCCCCTTCGGTCCCGGCGGGCGCGGCGGCGAGGTGGCCAAGGAGATCCCGTACGGTGGCACCGGTGTCGCCCACCAGCCCGACGTCGACCGGTACCCGGCGCCCGATGTGGGTGGCCTCGGTGTCCACCTGGATGACGGTCCGGCCGTCGGGATACCAGTCCCGGTAGGGGAAGTCGGTACCGAGCAGCAGGAGCGTGTCCGCGTCCTGGAACGCCGACGCCGCCGCGGGGTTGCCGATCAGACCCGTCTGACCGACCTGGAAGGGATTGGCGTCGCCCTCGAAGCCCGCCTTGGCCTTCAGGGTGAGCACCATCGGGGCGGCCAGGCGGTCGGCGAGGGTGAGTACGTCCTCGCGCGCGGCACGGGCGCCTTCCCCGACGAGCAGGGTGACGCGTTCGGAGCGGTCGAGGAGTTCGGCGGCGCGACGGACGGCGGCATCGTCCGGGCGGCTCACCGGAGCGTTCAGGGAGAACCGGGCCGGCCGGTCGGCGGTCAGTTCCCGTTCGCCCAGGTCTCCCGGCACGGTGAGGACGGCGACGCCCCTGCGGCCCAGTGCGTTGCGCACAGCCGTCTCCAGCATCTGCGGAAGCTGGTCGGGAGAGGTGACGGTAGCGCGGAAGACGGCCACATCGCTGAAGAGGGCGTCGTTGTCGACCTCCTGGAAGTAGTCGCTGCCGAGTTCGGCCAGCGGCACCTGGCCGGCGATCGCCAGAACCGGGGCGTGGCTCTTGGCCGCGTCGTACAGCCCGTTGAGGAGGTGGACGGAACCGGGTCCGACGGTACCCATGCAGGCACCGAGGTTACCGGTGAGCTGCGACTGGGCGCTCGCGGCGAACGCGGCAGCCTCCTCGTGCCGGCAACCCACCCATTCCAGGCGCTCCGCGGTGCGGATGGCATCTGTCAAGGGATTGAGCGCGTCTCCCACGACGCCGAAGACTTGGCGCACGCCGAGCTCGCTCAACGCGTCCACGATGACGCGGGCAACAGTACGGGCCACTTGGATCCTCCAGGTCACACAGTGAAACGGTCAGGGTCGGCGGCGTTCCAGTCGGCCGCCCAGGAGGCGGGCGGCTCAGCGAGCAACTGCCCTGGCGCGAGCCACTCGTACAGCTCCTCGTAGGAGCGCTCGGTATAGGGGTCGATGCGCTGGCGGAGCATGTGCGGGCGCAACTCCGCGGGATCGGTGACGCCCATGGACGCCATGATCTGCAGCGCGCTGGCCACGGTCGCCTCCTGGAAGCGCTGGACGCGCGGCGTCTTGTCCCGCACGTCGAGGGCGCGGGCCCGGCGGGGGTCCTGGGTCGTGACGCCGGTGGGGCAGGTGTTGGTGTGGCACCGCTGGGCCTGGATGCAGCCCACGGCGAACATCATCGCCCGTGCGGCGTTGCCGTAGTCGGCGCCCTGCACCATGCGTTTGACGAGGTCGGCACCGGTGGCGATCTTGCCGCTCGCACCGATCCTGACTCGATCGCGCAGGCCCGCACCGACGAGGGCGTTGTGCACGGTGATCAGCCCTTCGGTGAGCGGGGCACCCACATGATCCGCGAACTCCAGCGGCGCCGCACCGGTGCCGCCCTCAGCTCCGTCCACCACGATGAAGTCAGGTGACGTGCCCTCATCCAGCATGGCCTTGCACACGGCGAGGAACTGCCGGCGCGAGCCCACACACAGCTTGAACCCGGCAGGCTTGCCACCGGACAACTCGCGCATGCGGGCAATGAAGCGCACGAGTTCCCGCGGGGTGGAAAATACCCGGTGGTACGGCGGGGAGACCACCGTCCGCCCTTCGCGCACGTCCCGGACCCGGGCGATCTCCGCGTTGACCTTGGCTCCCGGCAGCACGCCACCGATACCGGGCTTGGCTCCCTGCGAAAGTTTCAGGGACACGCACTTGACATGATCGTGCGCGGCCTTGTCGGCGAACTCGGCCGCGTCGAAATCGCCGTCCTCGGTCCGGCAGCCGAAATAGCCGGTGCCTATTTCCCATATGAGGTCACCGCCCGGACGCAGATGGTACTCCGACAGGCCTCCCTCACCGGTGTCGTGGGCGAAGTTCCCGGCCGCGGCACCCCCGTTGAGCGCGAGGATCGCGTTGGCCGACAGCGAGCCGAAGCTCATCGCCGAGACGTTCAGCAGCGCCATGTCGTAGGGGCGGGTGCAGTCGGGACCGCCGATGCGCACCCGCGGTGGTGTCTCCGGCACCGCGCAGGGGGCCATGGAGGGAACGAGGAACTCGTAGCCGGGCTGATACACGTCCCGTTCGGTGCCGTACGGCTCCTCGGCGTCGGTACCCTTGGCGCGCTCGTAGACGATGCTGCGCACGTCCCGGTCGAAGGGACGCCCGTCGTAGTTCCGCTCGATGAAGTACTGCTGGAGTTCTGGACGTATCCGCTCCAGGAGGAAGCGGGCGTGCCCCAGGACGGGATAGTTGCGCAGCACCGAGTGCCGCCGCTGCAGCAGGTCCCAGGCACCCAACAGACCCAAGAGCGCGAGCGGGAGGGCGGCGAACAACCAGTGGGGTGAGACCCCTGTCGTGGCCACGGCCGCCGCGATCGCGGCGGCCCAGGTCAGGGCGACGATTCCAACGCGTATCACCCCTCGCGCATTGCCCGCTGCCCGGACTCCATGCGCCTCGGCCTTCTCAAGAACCTTCAAAGTGCCCGCGCTCTGCCGTCTGGGTCGCCGGGGCGCCGCACCTGGCCGGTCAGCGATGGCGACGGGCGCGTCGTCTCCTGGGGTGAGCCGAAGAACTCGTAGGCGTCGCTCACGCCGCCGTACTCGAGCACGGGGAGAGAGGACAGTGCGTGAAGGCGTCCTTGTCCTTGTCCTTGCCCTCGGCCTGCTCGGTGCCGCTGTCGCGCGAACCCGCGCGTGCCCCGGCTTTCCCTTCACAAACAAGGCACCACTGGTGAATGAATGCGAATGGGAAGGGCAGACGGCGCCCCAGGAGGTAAATAACTATGGTTCCCCTGCTTCTTGTTCTCCTGCTGGCCGTGATCCTTTTCGGGGCCGGCTTCGCCGTCAAAATTCTGTGGTGGGTGGCCCTCGCCGTTCTGGTGCTGTGGCTGCTCGGCTTCGTCATGCGCTCCACCAATGCCGGCGGTGGACGTGGCCGCTGGTACCGATGGTGACCTGACCCCGCAGGCGCACCCCCTCAGGAGGGCCCGACCGTCAACGACGGCCGGGCCCTGAGCGCGCGTCTGACGAGTAAGCGCACGAACCGCATCGGGCCGGGTGAGGTGCCCCAGAAGAAGACAAGGCGCTGGCAGCCTCCTGCCACGTCCCGCCCTCGGCCGCCGGTGACCTGGCGGGTGGGGTGGCGTCCCTGGAAGGGGCCTTGGGCGATCTCGTCGGGGTGGGTGATGACCGCGAGGAAATCGTCGCCGTCTCCGATCCAGGCGGCAACATACCGTCGGGACAGGGTGCCGCGGCGCCCCGGTCGCGCGCTCTCAGGAATCCTCGTCGCCTCGGTCTGCCGGGGACCGCTCGTCGAGAACTCCGACGAAGGCCGAGGCAACGAGGGCGACGGCGCCGTCGTCGTCGTGGGCCAGTCGGCGCAGGACCTCCCGCACGGTGGTCCCCGGCAGCTCGACCAGCGCCTGGATCAGGCGTATCCGCATCGCGGAGTCCGCGGTGGGCGCGGCGAGTTCGTCGGCCAGTGCGGTCATGATCCGGTCCGCGCACCCCGGGTCCTGGGACAGCGTTCCCAGGACCTCCGCCGCGTCGACGTCGTTGGAACCCTCGACCACCATGCCGACGAGTGTCGGCACGGCCGCGGTCACGCCACGCCTGCCCAACGCCAGAGCGGCGTGCCTGCGCACCGTCGTGTCCGGGTCCCCGAGCGCGTCCGCGAGTACCGCGGTCGCGCCCGGGGCCTCGGACATCTCGGCGATCGCCAGCACCGCGCGCCGCCGGATGTCGACGTCGTCCGAGTGCAGGCCGGCGGCCAGCGTCGCCACGCCGTCGCCGCCCGACCGGGCGAGCGCCCAGCGCAGGGCGCCCGCGACGTTGGGGTCGGATTCGGCCAGGACCGCCCCGGCCAGCAGTTCGGCGGGAACCGACACTCCCTCCGGCCGGGCCAGGACGGCCTGCTGCCTGCGCGCGGCGCTGGTCGAGTTGAGTCCCTGCATGAGTTCGACGATGCGCAGGACGTCCTGCCAGCCGGTGGGTGCCGACGCATCGATCGCGTGGAGCCGCTTGAGCAGCTCCTGTTCCCGCTCCAAGCGGTCTTCCGTCCACCGGATGAGGTCACTGACCAGGGCGGACGGCGTGAAGGCCGGGTCCTCCAGCGCGCGCCCGATCTGCTTGAGCGAGAGCCCGAGGGACCGCAGGCTCTCCACGTGGAAGATCTTGCGGACGTCCTCGGCGGAGTACTCGCGGTAACCGCCGGCGGTGCGACCGGTCGGTCGCACCAGCCCGAGGGCGTCGTAGTGCCGGAGCATCCGGGTACTCACCCCCGAGTGACGGGCCACATCACCGATCAGCAATTCGCGCTCTCCCCGGCCTTCGCGGCCTTGACAGCCTCCGTCGACTCGGCCGTCACCATGGGCTCGGCGGTCTCCGCGGCGCCGGCAGCCTCCGTAGTCTCGGCGACCTCCGACGCCGCCGCGGCGGCGGCAGCGGCTCGTTCCGGGCCGAGTGTGACGACTCGCTTCGCCTCGTCGACGGCCGCGTCGAAACCGGTCTCCGGGTTCTGCCGGAGCAGCTCGGTGGCACAGGCGTGCGCGGCCACCGCCGGGTCGGGGTCCGCCGCGGCGGCGGCCAGGCCGGACTCGGTCACGTCACCGAGGTCGACGAGGGCCCGGCTCAGGCTCAGCTGCACATCGCGGTCGCCGCGGCCGAGCTGCGTGACCAGTTCGTCGGCCAGGTCCTTCTTCGCGTCCTCGGGCACGAGGACGACCGCGACGCGCCACGCGGTCCGCGCGACCTCGTCGTCGGCGTCGCGCAGCATGTCGCGCGTGATCCAGGCCCAGGCGCTCCTGTCGCCGATCTTGGAGAGCGTGTGCAACGCCTGGCTGCGGGCCTGAGTGCGCTCGGAGCCGAGTTCCTGGCGAATCCGGGGCAGGGCGATCTCCGGCGAGAGGCGGGTCAGCGCCCAGGACAGCATGTCTCGCACGAAGAAGTCCGGCTCGACCGCGCACCGTTCGACGAGCGCCTCCAGGAAGCCGGTGTCGGGGTTCGAGCCGGCCGCCAGGGCCGCCTGAAGCCGGACCGACGAGTCCTTGGCGCCCAGGGCGTTGGCCACGCGGCTGCTCTGCGGGGTTCCGTTTGTCGTGGTGATCGGGACCACCTCCTGCACCCAGGGGACACCTTCACACTGTGTCAAGGTCAAGTCCGTGTCGGCGGCACCGCGGGCGGGTGCGCAGGAGACCGGCCCCGGCAGTCGCTCCTCATCGAGCAGGCGTACTTGGCGTGCCCGGCGTTGTGGGGATCGTTGCCGTGGCTCCTGCGCAGCGCACGTACCGCGACAGCGTCGACCTGGGCAGCGTGCCGGACGATTCCGGTGCTCATCGCTTTGGGGACCGAGGCCGCCATGAAGGGCTACCGCATCCGCTACACGCTCGCTACCAAGCTGGTGAACGAGCTGGTCGAAGCCGCCGACGAGAAGCAGCTGAACAAGACCATCGCCCGCTACGGTCGCGTCGACCTTTTGTGCATCGACGAGCTCGGATACATGGAACTGGACCGACACGGCGCCGAGCTGCTGTTCCAGGTTCTGACCGAGCGGGAGGAGAAGAACAGCGTCGCCATCGCCTCAAACGAGCCGATCGGAGGCTGGACGAAGACCTTCACCGACCCCCGTCTCTGCGCCGCCATCGTCGACCGGCTCACCTTCAACGGCACCATTATCGAGACCGGAACCGACTCCTACCGCCTGGCCAGCACCCGAGCCCGTGCCGAACACTCAGAAGCGGACTGATCAACCGCATCACCGCCTGGCCGGCAACCGCTGAAGGCCGGCCAGGCCGACATCATCCGAGCGGGACAGGCCCTACAACCCGGGGACCAGCGTCCAGATGGGCTGCGATGCGCGTAATCGTCCGTGCGTTGTCCTCGAACAGATGCGCCTGCATGCCCGCTGCCCGAGCAGCCTCAACATTGACTGCGAAATCATCGATGAACAGACAGCTCTCCGGCCGCACCTCCAGGCTGGCGCATACGGCCTCGAAGGCACGCGGATCCGGCTTCTCGACGCCGATCTCGTGCGAGTACACGATTTGCTCGACCAGTTCGTCGAAGTGATACAGCGCCGTCTCCCGCTCCCGGGCGCCGACGAAGCTGTTGCTCAGAATGCCCAGGCTGCAGCTTCCTCGCAGCCCACGCACATAAGCGATGAGCTCCTCGTTCGGCGTTCCCAAGTACTCCGCCCAGAGATCAGCCATGAAGGCTTCAACCTGGGGCGCGTTGAGCCCCAAGCGTGCTGCGAGCTGCTCGTGGACCTCTCGTTCACTGATACTCCCGACGCTCCCGGCTTGCCACACGTCGCGCATCCGCTCATGCACAGTGCCGAGCGGCAACTCCAGCCGCTCTTCCCACCGCTGCACCCACCCCGTTTCCGGCGTGATCTCCAGCACGCCACCGATATCGAGAATGACGCAGGTCGCCGTCACTCGAACTCCCCCTCTTCGTCCTGCCCGGTTGGCGAGCGCACACCGCTCACTCATGTGATCTACGGAGACACTGTCGCCCTTCCCTCCGGGGCAAGGTCAAGCGATCTTGAAACCTTGTGGCAGCCCTGTTGCGAGCCGCCGACACGACTCCGCTACATCGGCAGGTGCCTTCAAAACTCGTGACGAACCGCGGAGTCCTCGGCCGGGCGACGACGTCAGAACTCCCTACGTTTTTCCACGGGACTGGGCGAGCCCTTCGTATGGTTGGCCCACCCAGGGGACCCGGGTGTGGTTTTCAGAACTCTGCCGACCGTGGCTGCTGACGATTGGCCGCCCGGGCCCCCATGACGACTCGGCTGCTCATTAGAAATTGCGGCGCTGATCGCTCAGTAGGGACTTGCCAGCGAGGTCGTCCGTGGTACCTGTACGCAAGCGACCCGTGGAGAACCGTGTGACAGAGATCTGGGCCGGGATCGACGCCGGAAAGACCCATCACCACTGCGTGGTGATCGACGACACCGGCAAACGGCTCCTGTCGCGGCGTGTGGCCAACGACGAGACCGAACTGCTCCAGCTCCTGGCCGACGTCCTCACTCTGGGCGAGGTGACCGCGTGGGGAATCGACCTGGCCGACGGCGGCGCCGCCCTGGCGATCGCGGTCCTGCTCAACCACAGTCAGCCCTTGCTCTACATCCCCGGGCGGACCGTCAATCGCGCCTCGGAGGGCTACCGAGGTGACGGCAAGACCGACGCCAAGGACGCGGCGGTCATCGCCGACCAGGCCCGCATACGCCGTGACCTGATGCCCCTGCGGTCCGGCGACGAGCTGGTCACCGAACTGAAGGTCCTCACCGCCCACCGCCGCGACCTGGTGGATGACCGCACCAGGACCGTCAACCGGCTCCGCGGCCACCTCACCGGGATCTTCCCGGGCCTGGAACGCGAACTCGACCTCGGCAACACCGGCCCGCTGGTGCTGCTGACGGGCTACCAGACCCCGGCGGCCATCCGCCGCACTGGCGTCAAGCGGCTGACAACCTGGCTGCGGAACCGCGAGGTCCGCACAGCCGACCAGCTCGCCGCCAAGGCCGTCCAGGCCGCCGAAGGCCAGCAGACCAGCGTCCCAGGAGAGAAGATCACCGCCCTGGTGGTGCAGTCTCTCGCCCGGGAGGTGATGGCCCTCAACGAGAAGATCGCCGAGACCAACAAGCTCATCGAGGGCCGGTTTCGCGAACACCAGCACGCCGAAGTGATCGCCAGCCTGCCGGGCATCGGCCCCCTGCTCGGCGCCGAGTTCATCGCCGCAACCGGCGGAGACATGGATGCGTTCGCCAGCGCCGACCGGCTGGCCGGGTTTGCCGGCGTCGCCCCCGCACCCCGCGACTCCGGCAAGATCAGCGGCAACCTGCACCGGCCCCAGCGATACAGCCGGCGCCTCCAACGCGTCTTCTACACCTCCGCGCTGATCAGCATCCGCTGCTGCGACGAGTACCGACGCTTCTACGACCGCAAACGTGCCGAGGGCAAGCGCCACGTCCAAGCGGTGATGGCGCTTGCCCGCCGCCGAGTCAACGTCCTATGGGCTCTGCTGCGTGACGGACGGTGCTACAGCCCCGTACCGCCCGTCACACTCGCCGCTTGACAACTCCATTGTCGGGAAGCCGGCACGCGCGCTGACGACCGCAGCTCCGCCGCCGTCGAACCCCGGGCGGCCGTTCCCGCCGGAAGTGACCGGCAACCGGACACTGCGGGAGCTGGACGCCCAGAGCATCAACGCGCTGTTCGGTGAGGCGCTGAACACCAGCCGGGCGTCGATCGGCCTGCCCCCGGTGGACGACGTCCGCGACTACGGCTTCGGCGACCGGCCGTGGCTGGCGACGGACCCGGTGCCGGACCCGGGGCCGGAGACGCCGGACCACGACGTCGTACAGACCGGCGCGTGGGTGCGGCCCGACGAGCGTCCGCTCCCCGGCGGAACTGGTCGCCTTCCTGGATGCCGGCGCGCCGCCCGTGTACGTAGGGTTTCGGCAGTATGGCCGTGCGCGCAGGTGGGGGGCGGCCGGGGGCCATCGAGGCGGTCCGCCCGAATGAGCGCCGGGTCCTCGTCGGGCGTGGCTGGGCGGAACCGGGCCTCGTCGACGACCGGGACGACTGCTTCGCCGTCGGCGAGGTCAACCATCAGCGGTTGTCCGGACGAGTGGCTGCCGTCGTGCACCATGGCGGTGCGGGTACGACGGCGGCGGCCGCTCGGGCCGGCGCTCCGCAGGTGGTGGTGCGCCAGTCGCGGGACCAGCCTCGGCTTAGGCTTGCCAGTGCTGCTGCTGTGTGTGCCGCCAGTGCGGCCGTGCGCCTGGTTGCAGGTGTCAAGCTGTCGGAAACCACCGATGTGCTCGCTGAGCGGCTTCATCCGGGCAGTGCGCCGGGCGGGCTGATCCTGCTGGCTCTCGCGACGAACCTGCCCGGGATACATCACAGCGGCAGTCGTGCCGGCGGACGATGCCGGCGGTGACGCGGCCGGTCGGCGGCCGATGTCACCGAGGGCCGGTGCGCGGTCCGCCACCGCGTCCTCTGTCGCCCTGAATGGGGCATACGGCAGCTGGTGAGGCGGCGGGGCAGCCTCACGTCCGACGACCGCCCAGCGCGGACGCCCCGGTGCACACCGATCTGGTCATGCCATAGTTCGCCGGCACTGTCATCTCAGGTGACCCGGTAGGGGGAACCGCACGCCCCCTGGGCGCAAGCGGTGGCTGAAAACCAGCGATGACGGCGAGACTCGAAGGCGGACCTGTGCTCGTCGTCCGTGGGCGGGGTACCCGCCGCGGCGCACGAGCAGTCGCCTCGCCCCCTGGAGGAAACCCGCATGGCCTTCAACCCACTGGAGCAGCGGGGTATCCCGCTGGACCGTCAGCTGCGCAGTTGGCGTGAGCTGAACGTGCAGCCGATCGACCCGGACCGCTGCGACCCCTACACCCGGTGCCGGATCATCACGATGAACGGCATCGAGGTGGAGGCGATCCTCTTCAGCCACCAGCTCGCCCGCAACACGGCCGACCCGGAGATCAAGCGGCAGCTGGCGCGGACCCGGTACATCGAGGCACAGCAGCAGAAGGTGGTGAACTGGCTGCTTCCGGGTGTCTCCTCGGTGCTGGAGACCACGATCGCCTACGAGCAGGTCGCAGTGGACCTGACGGCGTGGGTCGCACGGATGGAGCCGGACCCGTACTTGAAGCAGGCTTACCAGTTCGGTGTGCTGGAGGACTTCGACCACCTGTACCGGTACGCCAACCTGTACGAGATGATCGAGCACCGCAAGGCGGAGTCGATCGTCGACAACCTCACCGAGGTCATGCCGGGCCGGCCCACCCGATTCCACCACCGCGACCCCGTCGACAACGTCCGTGACCCGTATGACAAGGACGCCACGAACCCGCTGTCGAAGCTGCACGCGCTGACGATCATGTCGGCGGAGCAGCAGACGATGAACTTCTACATGAACACCGGCCCCACCTACATGGAGCCGATCGCCCGTCAGCTGTACCAGGAGATCGGGCTGATCGAGGAAGAGCACGTCACCCACTACGAGTCTCTGGTCGACCCGGGCGAGACGTGGTGGGAACAGCTGGTCAACCACGAGTACAACGAGTGCTACCTGTACTACTCCTTCATGGAGCAGGAGAGCGACCCGAGGGTGAAGGCGATCTGGGAACTGCACCTGAACATGGAGCTGGAGCACCTGCACACCGCCTGCGACCTGATGCGCCGCCACGACGGCCGCGAGCCGCAGGAGGTCCTGGCTCCGGAGCTGCCCAACGTGCTCACCTTCGAGCCGAACAAGCAGTACCTGCGGGAGCTGCTGGACACCCAGATGGACCTGACGACCCTCGGGGCGGGCTATGTGCGGGAGGCCCACGAGCGGTTCGAGCAGATGCAGGAACGGATCCATGGCGGAGAGGCCCCGCCGAGCGACCAGGTCATCACCGAGCACGACGAGATGTTCGGCCGCGAGTACCGGGTCCAGTCCGAGGGCGAGCACCCCGACCCCACCCAGCGCGAGAAGTGAGGCCGCCGCACATGTCCGAACTGGAAACGCCCCAGGCCGGCGACGACCAGGCACCCGACATCGACGTGGTGGCTTTGCTGATCCGCCAGCACGGGGCCATCCGCAACCTCTTCGACGAGGTGGAGCAGGGCCAGGGTGAGGAACGCCGGGACGCCTTCCGTCGCCTCGTACGCCTGCTGGCCGTGCACGAGACCGCCGAGGAAGAGGTCGTCCACCCCTTCGTCCGCAGGGCGGTCGAGGGTGGTGAGCAGGTCGTCAAGGATCGCCTGGCGGAGGAGAAGTCGGCCAAGGAGACCCTCGCGGCCCTGGACGACATGGACACCGACGACCCCGAGTTCATGCCCAGGCTCATGCAGTTGCGGACCGAGGTGCAGGAGCACGCGCGGGCCGAGGAGCGCTACGAGTTCTCGCACATCCGCCGCAGCACCGACGTCACGAACCTCGCCGCGATGGCCAAGGCCGTCAAGGCCGCCGAGGCCATGGCACCCACCCGGCCCCACCCCGGTGCCGAGTCCGCGACGGCCAACGTGGCCCTCGGTCCGGTGGCCGCCCTCATGGACCGCACCAAGGACGCGGTCCGCAAGGCCATCGGAAAGCACTGACATTCCCGGGAGCCGGCAAGTCGGCCGACCTCCAGTCTCCGAGGGGGTGCGACCCCCGTCACGACGATCTCCCAGCCGGTGATGCGCCGAACGCAACATCAGCCGCGTCACGAGACCACACTGCAACAGGCCGACGTCAGAAGGGAGTCGCTGGACAGCGCGTGATGGTGCGCACCTGCCTGGCCCGACGGGCCCCAGGACGCCGTCGGCACGGTCGACAACGGCGCCTCCCGCGGACGCTGCCCGGCTCGTGCGACGCTCGCCGCCACCTCGGCGCACGCACCATAGTCGCCGTTGCTCTGCGCCGCGACCGTTTATGGGTGCACGAACCAGGGCTGCCCGAGGAACTGGTCGCCCTGTACGGGGGATCCAGACCCACCGCATTCCGCTGCCGGGTCACTCGCCGGTTGTCTTCTCGATCAGCGCGCTGTATGCCAGTTGCATCGTGTCCGCCCCGGCCAGAGCGGCCAGCGCGCCCATGGCGGTGCGTGTCGCGCGCGGCCAGAGAAGCTGGCCGGCGGTCAGGGTGGAGGCGACCCAGACGCTCATGCAGAAGGGACAGGTCGCCAGTTCCCCGACGGTGTGCTTGCCGTCCTCCGGCTGTGCCTCCTCGTGCAGTTCGGCTGGGCCCTGCGGGGCGACGTACGTGGTGAAGGGGGCGCGCAGCGGGCTGGTGACCGATGCCTTGGTCAGCAGCCGGCTGAGCCGGAAAGTGGCGACCGAGGTCAGCACCACGTCCCACGGCTCGGGCCGGTCGGGCAGCGGCCGGCCGCGGAGCCGTACGGCGGTGGCCCAGACCGTCGTGTACGCGGCAAAGCCCGCCATGGCTGCGAGGTAGCCGGCCAAGGGCCGGTCGTGCCCTGCCGAGTAGTCTCGTCCGGTGCGGTGGAGGAGCCGGTGCAGACGGCGTGCGAGGCGGTTGTCAGCTGCGGTGTCCATGGGCTGTACCCGCTCCTCTTCCGGTGCGTTGCCGCTCCCCGTCGTCCGGCGCGTCCCGGTCCTGTCGGCGCAGGCGTATCTCGACGTGGCCGTCGGTGATCAGTTCGCGAGGGCGTGCACCAGTCAGACTTGCTGCTGCCGGCGGTGCAGCTCCGCCCAGTCGGCCCAGCCCGCCAGGGCCGCGGGCGCGGCGGAGGCCAGGCCGACGCGGACCAGCAGGCCCGCCGCGCGGGAGCGGCCGGGGCATAGGTCCAGTACCGCCGCCGACAGCCGGCTGCCGATCGGTACCTGCACCATCAGCGGGTGCACCGGGTGCCCCAGCCACCGGCCGTGGAGAAGATCCCGCCCGTCGCCGAGCGGCAGGGCCTGCACCCCACTGCGGACCGCGTCGATCACCACGTCGGGCCCTGGGATCCCGCTCCAGGCGGTCCAGCAGCCACAGGACCCGGCTCTGCGGCATTCGGCGGCGGCGTGGCGTAGTGCTCATGGTCGGCCGGGTCCCCACCTGCGCAGGCGGCAAACTGAGCAGGGGCCGCCTGCGGTGGACCACGGTCAGCCGCCCGGCCGGATCACCGCGCGCACGCAGCCGTCCTTCTTCTCCTTGAACATCTGGTAGGCCCGCGGCGCCTCGTCCAGGGGCACGGTGTGGGTCGCCAGGTGGGCCGTGCTCAGCTCTCCGGCCGCCAGCCGGTCCAGCAGCATCGGGATGTAGCGCTGACCGTGCTGCTGGGCGCCCCGCACGGTCAGGCCCTTGTTGATCACCGCGCCGAGGGGGAACTTGTCGACGGCACCGGCGAACACGCCGAGGACGAAGACTGTGCCGCCCTTGCGGCAGGCGTGAATGGCCTGTCGCACAGCGGTGGGACGGTCGGTCTGGAGCCGGAGCCGCTGCTTGACCTGATCGTAGAGGTGGACGGGGCTGTCGCTGTGGGCTTCCATGCCGACGGCCTCGATGCACACGTCGGGGCCACGGCCGCCGGTGCGCTCGCGCAGTTCCGCCCCGATGTCGGTGGTCGTGTAGTCGATGACCTCGCTGCCGATGTGCCGCTCGGTCATCTCCAGGCGTTCGGGGATCCGGTCGATGGAGATCACGCGTTCTGCGCCCAGCAGGATCGCGGCGCGCGCCGCCATCTGGCCGACGGCCCCGCAGCCCCATACGGCGACGACGTCGCCAGGCTTCACCCCTGCCAGGTCGGCGCCCATCCAGCCCGTGGCACCGAGTCGGACACGAACAGGGCGCTGGTGTCGTCGACGCCCTCCGGAACGGGGAAGGCACCGTAGTCGGCGAAGGGCACGCGCACGTACTCGGCGTGGCTGCCGCGCAGCCCGCCCATGGCGTGCGAGTAGCCGAAGATGCCGCCGGTGTCGGCGCCGAACAGGGCCTGCCCGATGCCGGGGTTGGTGTTCGTGTTGTCGCACAGGGACCACGGGTCGTGGGCGCAGTACCAGCAGCGGCCGCACCCGACGAACGAGCAGCTCCGAGCAGCTTCATGTCGACACTTCGTCCGGCGGCGCTGGATCGCGCCGGGGTACGGAAGGGCGTTCGTCTGCGGCTTCCTTCGGTTGCCGGGGGATTCCCCGCATGCGAGCGACGGAACATCACGGAGCCGGGCGTGAACGGGCTTCACTCCGGGCCGCGGGGGAGGTAGTAGGTCTGTCTGAGGAACGCGGCCATGTCCTGCAGGGCCTGCCTGTATCCGGCTTTGTAGTGTGCGTGGCATCGGTCCGGCGGCCCTCGGCCTCCGCCCAGGAGTCGAGATGCAGAGCGGTGCGCAGGTGGTTGCGGTACAAGGCACCGTGCCTTCCGCCGAGGGCGGCTCTCGCACGATGCTCGTCCCAGTCCTCCAGGTCGCTGGTGTCGAAGGCGAGGAGTTCATCGTCAGTCTGCGGCACTGTTTCCCTCCTCGGGTCGGTCTCCGCCGTCACGGGTACCGCGGTGGCATCCCGGAATATTCGAGTCGGCCAGGCCTGTGACACTCTCGCGGTGGCGGGTCATCGTTGGTACCTGCTGACTGCCGACGACCTCCGTTGTCAGGCCCGTCGTGAACCGCCTCTCCCCCATGAACCGAGCACGGACGTCGTCCGGCGTTGTGCCGGGCCACCTCCGGGTACCCGGGTGGGCGTGGAGAGCCGGGTAGCGACGCCGAAGCGTCGCGGGCACTGTCTCCGGCGCACGCACGGGAGCGACCATGTCGAAGACCATCAAGGACCAGACCGTCGAGCAGCTCGGTGGAAGCAGCAGCATCCTGGTGCGGCAACGCCGTGAGCACGAGGAGATGGACCGGCTGATGGATCAGTACCTGACTCTCGACGACGTTCACCAGAGGGAACGGGTCCTGAAGCAGGTCGTCCAACTGGTCTTCAGTCATGCCTTCGCGGAGGAGACGGTGCTGTGGCCCGCCGTACGAGCCTCGGTCCCGGACGGCGAGGAACTGACGGCCCGGGTCGAGGAGGAACATCAGCAGATCAACGATCTCGTCGCGGACATCGAACGCCTTCCTGCCGGCGATCCCGGGCGTGAGGACAAGGTGCAGCGGGCCTTCGCGCTGATACGGCAGGACATCAGGGACGAAGAAGACCTTCTCCTTCCCCGGTTGCAGGACGCGATGAACACCGCCCGGCTGCGTGGACTCGGCACCACCTGGGCGGCGGTACGACAGACCGCTCCCACGCATCCCCACCCCGTCATCCCCCGGCGGCCCCCCGGGAACGCCCTCCTGGGTATACCGCTGAGCGTCTACGACCGCGTGCGTGACGCCCTGGGTGTCGGAAGAAGGTGATCACCGGCCCCGCCGGCACTCCCACCGTAGCCCTCGTGATCGTCGCGGCACGGTCCGAGATCTCTCTCGGCTCTTGGCCGACCTGTTCCGGCGGCATCGAAGCGGATGCGACCCGCGCCTGCACGGAAGCAGCCTTCGATGTCGGCATCAACCCGCCAACGTCTACGGGTAGGGAGCCGCCGGACGGCCTCGCCAACAGTTTCCGCTCACCGAGCCGTGTCACCGACTCGGCGTCGGGAGGGCACGAGCGGCACCTCTCGCCTCATCAGCGCCCTGAGCGGAGAGCACCGCCGCGGCGATGCCGCACTCGGAGGCGTCATGCGCCCATGGAAACAGGTCGGCCGGGCCGGACCGATACCGGGAATCCGGACGAATTAGCAGGTCAGAGGCTCTTCGCGCTGGGCTCAAGGATCGCCACGCACTCCACGTGATGCGTCATCGGAAACATGTCACGATGCGCCAAGATGCAAGAATCTGCAGGTCAGGCTATGTTTTTCAGTACCGCCAGTGGGCTGCCGGATGTCCGGAGCGTCAAATGAGCGTCAGAGCCGCGGGTACTGCGAACCCCCGGGAGGCAGTCCACCATGCCCGCCCCATCTTCGCCGTCCCAACGCATACCGTCTAGCTGTGCTGTCCCGGGACGTTGGTGACACGCGTGCTGGGTGCTTGAACGGGTGAGGGCAGCGGCCCGAGCGGAGGAAGGGGCCGATAACACGCATGCCTGGATCGTGTTCCTCGACGAATCGGGCGATTCTTTGCTCCCACAGATCCGCCGCACCTACACACCCCGTGGCCGGACCCCGCTGCTGCGGCACCGACCGAAGTGGAAGCGGGCGTCGATGGCCGGGGCCTTGGGCTACCACTCCATCGACCCCGAACGCGGGGCCCGCCTGTGTTCCACCTCAAGCCCGGCAGCTACGACACCACCGCCCTCATCGAAGTCCTCGAGCAGATGAAGGCGTTCTACCGCGGCGAGCAAGTGGTGCTGGTCTGGGACGGCCTGTCCGCCCATTGGAGCCGGGCGTTGCGCGCCTGGGTCGCCGAGCAGGACTGGCTCACTCTGGAGCGATTACCCGCCTACGCTCCCGAGCTGAATCCGGTGGAACCGCTGTGGTCCCCCCTCAAGAAGCGTGAACTCGCCAACCTCGCCGGCGACCACCTCGCCGATGTCGCCGACGCCACCGAACAAGGCATCCACGGCATCAACCCCAACCCACAACCGCCATGCTCCTTCCTCGCTCACACCGGCCTGACCATCCACCCAGCACACCCACCGAGCTTACGAAAAGATCAGTAAGCTAGGCACTCTCGGAGCCCCAGGAATGCCTCCCATGCAATCGCCGAACTCCCGAACCCGCAGCGGCCGTAGGGACTCGGGCTCCATTCTGAGTCGCTCAGCGGCTCTACACGGACTAGGCTAAGAACTACATCGGCGTTCGAGTCGGCCCCACCGAAGATCCTCGGTTGCAGCGGAGGGGCAGAGAAATGGCCCTCGTATTCGTTCACGGCATCGGAAATCGCGATGAGGCGCAATTTATAGCCGCCACCCCCGTTCGAGACGGCCATTTCAGGAAACACCTACTGCCGGCGGCGTATTCGGATCCCGTTACGGTAGCCATAGAAAGCCCTCCATGGGGAAGGTATGGAGGTCGTCTGCACTGGAACCATGCAAGCCTGACAGGCGGCAGCCCAGAGCGGCTTGGCGGGACAGGGCATGAGCTCGCCACTCTTGCGGCTGCTGTCGCAATTCCGGGAGCCGGCTCGACACAGCTTGCAACAAGTGTCGCGCGCTCCAGTGTGCGTGACGCTGTTGATTTACTTTTCACGGCAATCGATTTCCGAGACAGAGCTCCCAACGAGATAGATGAGCTCGTTGAAATTGGATACCGAATTACCAACTATTGCCGCATCCAGGAAAAAATGAAGCCTGACGGGCCAGAAGCCCACCGCTACCCTTGGCTGTCCCAAGTAAGTGACGACGCCGACTTCATCGATCTCCTTCTGCGGAATGCGCTTCCAGCTCCCATACGCAAGGATCAGGAGTCCCTGGGTGCAGGATCGACTCTCGGTCGCGCCGGAAAAAGGATCCTTACGGCTGCCGCAGATGGCCTACAAAGGGGCTTGGTTGGAGCGCCTATATCTATCGCCGCCAGCGGGATTCGTAGCCTTTTCGGCGAAAACCTATCCTTGCTACTAGGTGACGTCTTCGCATATTTGCAGAACCCCAACCCCATCGTCGACGTCGTAGCCGGATGCATCGAGGACGTGTCGAGCACTGCACCACCTGGGCAACACTTGATCGTTGTCGCTCACAGCATGGGCGGCAACATCGTATATGACATTCTAAGTCGATTCCGGCCTAAACTGCATGTCGATACGCTAGTCACCGTGGGTTCACAGGTAGGCTTGTTTGCTGAAATGGGCCTCTTTGAATATGTGCGAAATTACCAAAGAGACGGCAATCGCCCGCAAAAGGTTCCTCAGCTAAAGAATGTCGATCGATGGATTAACGTGTTGGATCGCAGTGACATACTCGCATATCGCTGCTCGCCGATATTCGAGGGGGTCGCTGACTATGAGTACCCAACCAATAGACCTTGGGCACACAGCGCTTACTTTAAGCAGCCAAATTTCCACGCCCGACTGGGTGCGCGGATCACCGAGGAGCCCTGATGACCAGGATTCCTATCGACGATAGTGCCGACCGTCCACGCGTTCACGCTTTTATCGTCGGAGTGGGTCACTATCCGTATTGCAACACAGAATGGATTGACGGTCATTTCGTGTCGGGCAAGATCAAGGCCGTGTTGCGGGGCATCGCGACCCCATTGACAACTGCTTCACTTTCGGCGATCACGTTCGCTGAATGGCTGGCGAACGATCCACAGCCGTTCAGTATACCTATTGGCACCATCGAAGTGCTAATCTCCGCCGGCACCCCTCAAAAGGTGTGGAAAGGAGCAACGAGTTTCCCCGTGGAACGGGCATCTTTCGGAGCGCTACAAAGGTCCTGCCTGCAATGGTATAAGCGATGCAACGAGCATCGTGAGAATGTTGCTATATTCTTCTGGTGCGGCCATGGGTGGGCAGGATGGGCCGACGAGGGTCGATTTGAACTCCTAGCCGACGATATCGGGGAAGATGAGGTTCAGCCGTTCAATAATGTCGTCGATTTCACGACTACCCACCTCAAAATGAACTCTTGCAAGGCTGCAACGCAATGCTTTTTTATCGATGCCTGTCGCACGTTTCCGGATGGCATGGATGGTCTCACCCAGGGCCATAGCCGCCCTCTCATCAACGTGACTGGCTTTGAGGACCCTGAAGGGGCGGGCAAGGATAGGCCAGTGTGGTCCTCTGTCGCGCACGGCATGGAATCGGTAACTCCACCTCACGCACCGTCCGGCTTCACGGAGGCAGTGGTAAAGGTGCTCCAGGGCCTTGGGGCAGACGGTCGGTCAGGGACGTGGCGCATTGAAACCGAACTTTTGAAGAGGAAACTGAGCGACACCCTGAAATGGGCTGGTGCGAAATACCCTATATCCCTAGGCGGCTACCAGGTTGGGTCCTCGGTCCTGCGAGTCCTCGACGAGCCCCCGATCATTCCCTACCGCCTCGGCTGCCTACCGAAGAATGCATTGCCCCATGCTCGATGGGAATTGCATGATTTGAATTCCTCGAAAGGCTCCTGTCCGGTCAGTCAGGCCGGTGAAATATCAGCTGGATCTTACCAGATTTTCGTTAATTTCCCTGAGGGGTTGCCCTACACTTTCGAGGGTAACATAATGGAGCTTTTCGATACCCCTGGCTTCGAAAAGGAGGTGAAGCTGGGTGAAAAATCAGAAGCGGAAACCGAAAATACCTGACCGCTCGGTCGGCTTCCTTTACCGAGACGAGGGCGTACCCGAGGGTGCCGTAGTGGGCGCGCTGGAGGTTCTGGATTCGCAGCTACAGGCTGTGACGTGTGGGATAGTCCGCAGTAACCAGTTGACGCGGATACTAGTCCCAGCCTTCGGGATGTACTACGTTCGGGGGCGTGTGGCTTCTGGTGCCCAAATATCGGCCGTCTTCAACAGCCAGGAGATGAGCGGTCCGGTTCTCTTGGGATCGACCCTTCAGGAGGACCCGCCCATGGCCCGCTGGATTGCTGCTGGCTGGCGTTGGAGCAAGAGCAAGCACGCGTTTCTACCGGTCGATGGTCCGCTCGATCGAGGCTCCGATCCTCTGCTGGTACGCCCCAGTGGCGGCCAGATCCTGCAGATCACTGGAGAAGGTCTCACCTCGCGCTTCGTTGCTGTCCCCCTCGGAACGAGGATCCGAATCGACAAAAGTGGTACGAACCAGGCACTTCCGCCCGGCCTCGAGTCGACTCTGTTGACCTTCTTGCACGACGACGACGTATCAGCAGCCCGAACTATCGCGGAACAGGTGCTGGCGTCGGATAGCGCTAAAGATGTGCGTGGCCGGCATCTGCTCGGGCTTGCCATGGGCCACTACCTGATCCGTAGCGGGAGTCCCTTGGCTACTGACTGGGCAAGTACCCTCGCCAAGGCACACCCCACCTCGCCCGATGCGCATGTCCTGGATGCGTGGGCTCAGCTACTTGGGCCCAATACCGCCCATCCCCGAATGCGCAGCGCATTGATGGCAAGCCTGGACCACGGTCTGCCAGTGCTGACCATGAGCTTGCGCATGCTGCGCGATGGGCTCTTGCTGCTCGCCGACACCGACGATACCGAGGCTGCTCAAGGGGTGGAATTCCTTCGCCCTTACCTCAGAGCATCCGTCGGTTCCGTACTGAGCACATTCTGGGGTCCAAATCCGAACCAGCCCACACCGGTGCGGAGCGTAAGCCCCAGGCTCCCGAATCATGCGGAATCAGTAAACGTACGCGGCGCAAAATCTGACACATTCCCTCCGGCCAGGGTCCGCAATATCGGGATCATGGCCCACATCGACGCGGGCAAGACGACTACCACCGAGCGGATCCTGTTCTACACCGGTGTGTCCTACAAGATCGGTGAGGTCCACGACGGCGCTGCCACCATGGACTGGATGGAGCAGGAGCGGGAGCGTGGCCTCACGATCACTTCTGCTGTGACCACCTGTCTCTGGCCGGTCGAAGACGTCGACCACTCCATCAACATCATCGACACGCCGGGTCACGTCGACTTCACGGTCGAGGTGGAGCGCTCCCTGCGCGTGCTCGACGGTGCGGTGACGGTGTTCGACGGCGTTGCCGGCGTGGAGCCGCAGTCCGAGACGGTGTGGCGTCAGGCCGACCGTTATGGCGTTCCGCGTCTCTGCTTCGTCAACAAGCTGGACCGTACCGGTGCCGAGTTCCACCGCTGCGTGGACATGATCTCGGACCGTCTGGGCGCGCAGCCGCTCGTCATGCAGCTCCCGATCGGCGCCGAGGCCGACTTCAAGGGCGTCGTGGACCTGGTCCGCATGAAGGCGCTCGTGTGGTCCGCCGAGGCCGCGAAGGGCGAGATGTACGACGTCGTCGACATCCCGGACACGCACACCGAGGCTGCCGAGGAGTACCGCGGCAAGCTCATCGAGGCCGTGGCCGAGAACGACGAAGAGATCATGGAGCTGCAGCTGGAGGGCGAGGAGCCGTCCGAGGAGCAGCTGTACGCCGCGATCCGTCGTATCACCATCGCCTCCGGCAAGGGCACCGGCACCACGGTCACCCCGGTGTTCTGTGGCACCGCGTTTAGGAACAAGGGCGTTCAGCCCCTGCTCGACGCGGTCGTGCGCTACCTGCCCTCCCCGCTCGACGTCGAGGCCATCGAGGGCCACGACGTCAAGGACCCCGAGCTGATCATCAAGCGCAAGCCGTTCGACGACGAGCCGCTGTCGGCGCTGGCGTTCAAGATCATGAGCGACCCGCACCTCGGCAAGCTCACCTTCGTCCGCGTGTACTCGGGCCGCCTGGAGTCCGGCACCTCGGTGCTGAACTCCGTCAAGGGCAAGAAGGAGCGCATCAGCAAGATCTACCGTATGCACGCGAACAAGCGTGAGGAGATCGAGTCGGTGGGCGCCGGCGACATCGTCGCCGTCATGGGTCTGAAGCAGACCACCACCGGTGAGACGCTGTGCGACGACAAGCAGCCGGTGATCCTGGAGTCCATGGACTTCCCGGCGCCGGTCATCCAGGTCGCCATCGAGCCCAAGTCGAAGAACGACCAGAGGAAACTGGGTGTCGCCATTCGGCGTCTCGCGGAGGAGGACCCGTCCTTCCAGGTCCACTCGGACGAGGAGACCGGCCAGACCATCATCGGTGGTATGGGCGAGCTGCACCTCGAGGTGCTGGTCGACCGTATGCGCCGTGAGTTCAAGGTCGAGGCCAACGTCGGCAAGCCGCAGGTGGCGTACCGCGAGACCATCCGCAAGTCGGTCGAGAAGGTCGAGTACACCCACAAGAAGCAGACCGGTGGTACCGGCCAGTTCGCCCGCGTCATCATCGCGATCGAGCCCATCGAGGGCGGCGACGGCGCGTACGAGTTCGTCAACAAGGTGATCGGTGGTCGTGTGCCGAAGGAGTACATCCCTTCGGTCGACGCCGGTGCGCAGGAGGCCATGCAGTTCGGCATCCTCGCCGGCTACGAGATGACCGGCGTGCGCGTCACGCTGCTCGACGGCGCCTACCATGAGATCGACTCCTCCGAGCTCGCCTTCAAGATCGCCGGTTCGCAAGCCTTCAAGGAGGCCGCGCGCAAGGCTTCGCCCGTGCTTCTCGAGCCGATGATGGCCGTCGAGGTCACCACGCCCGAGGACTACATGGGTGAGGTCATCGGCGACATCAACTCCCGCCGTGGCCAGATCCAGGCCATGGAGGAGCGGGCCGGTGTCCGCGTCCTAAAGTGCCTCGTGCCCCTGTCGGAGATGTTCGGCTACGTCGGCGACCTCCGCAGCAAGACGTCCGGCCGCGCCAGCTACTCCATGCAGTTCGACTCCTACGCCGAGGTTCCGCGGAACGTCGCCGAGGAGATCATCGCGAAGGCCAAGGGCGAGTAAGGGCACAAGCCCGCTCCACGCACGCAGGCAGGCAGCTCCACACGTCGATCATCAATTGTCGCATGCCCTGCGTCATGAGGTATGCGTTGACGGGGCCGCAGGCAGTCTTGTGGCGACGAGCCGACCGACCGCTGCCCTCAACTTGAAATAGCACAAAACGACTGCGCCCTCTCCGTCACGGACAGGGCGCAGTAACCTTTATGCGGCGACCGTCAACGGAGTGTCCAGGCGCTCCCAAGCTCCGAGGACAGCCTTGTGTGCGTCCGGCTGCAGGTGGGCGTAGCGCTGCGTGGTCTGGAAGCTCTCGTGGCCGAGGAGGTGCTGGACCTCGTAGAGCGAGACTCCCTTCTGGACCAGCCACGAGGCACAGGTGTGACGCATGGAGTGCGGCGGATAGTGCGGGACGAGCCGCTGTTCGCCGTCGCCGTCGAAGTAATAGGCACCTTCTACAGCCGGCCACCAGGTCTGCCGACGCCAGTTGCCGTCGTCGAGGAGCCGTCCGGCCCGGCCCTTGGTGACGGTGGTAAACACCACGGCGTCACGGTCGATCCCGTGGATGTGGCGTTCAAGTGCCTCCAGGACGTGGGGCGGCAGCGGAACCTCACGGCGGCTCTTGGAGCTCTTCGGGTACTCCTTGATGCCGCTCTTGGTATTGACCTCCACCACGAACAGTCGCGAGCGCCGTTGGTCGATGCGGTGCCGATGAAGGCCGGAGAGCTCGCCCCAGCGCAATCCGGTGTAGAAGCCGAGTAGGCACATCGTTCGCCAGGCGGTGGGTAGTTCGTCCAGGATGCTCTGGGCCTGGTCGAGCGTGAACCACTGCGGCGGCTTCACCGCGATCTGGGGCAAGTCGATGCTGCGGCAGGGGGTCACCGCGATCACATCGTCGTCGACGGCCGAACGCATGATGGAGGACGTCAGGTTGTAGGCCCGCTTGATCGCTGCGGCGCCGACACCCTTCTCGACCAGGGCGCGGATCCAGCTCTGGACGTCCATGCGGGTGATGGCCCGCATCTCCCAGTCCGCCCAGTAGGGCATGACGTGGTTCTTGATGCTGGACGCGTCGCCCCGCAGAGTATGAGGCTCGACCACACGGGCATTCCACCATCGATCGTGCCACTCACGGAATGCTATTTCGCCGGCCCGCGGGTCGCGCATGCTGCCGCGGGCGAACTGGGTCTCCAACTCAATACCCCAGGCACGCGCCTGGGACTTGAGGGGGAATGACTCGCTGAACCGGTCTCCTGCCCGGTTGCGTACGGTGGCCTGCCATTTACCGGACTTCAACTTGCGCAGGTACGCGGTACTGCTCCTTCATGGGTGATGGTGAGGGGCCAGGATGACAACGAGAGGTCAGCGGCGGGGACGCGGGGAAGCGACCGACCTGCTCGTAATGAACTCCTCCAGTCCGGCAGCGGGAACACGGACACGGGAGCGGCCCGCTCCGGTACGTAGGTCGACAATTGGCAGTTCGCCAGCGGCAATGAAGCGGTAGACGGTGCGACGGTCGACATCCAACGCGGCGGCGACAGCAGGTATGGACAGCAGACGGGAACGCATAGTGAGTCCTTGAATACGGGGAAGGGCACCGACGAATGGGATCGACCGGGCCAGCGGGCAGGCCAAGACGAAGGCACCAGACTCCGTCAGAGGTCGTCCGCTACGGCTCCACCGCCAAGCACAGCCAGATGCGGACACCCCCAATGGTCACCAGCATCGCCGGTTTGGCTAACCGGCGATCCTGGTCTACATTGCGCTCGCGGCAATCCAGAAGCCGACGATCGGCTGCCCCTCACGACGCCAACCGGTACGCCTTAATGTGGCCCGTGGTCTCAGCGTCCTCGACCAAGAGATGCCCGTCGCAGATGCGCTGGAGCCTCGCCGCAACCACACGATCCGGGCCGCCAACGTGAGCTGCGACGACTCGGCCTACCGATCCGGGATTCCTACAGGCGAGAGTCAGACGGTCGAGGCAATGCCCACGCCGCATGAGGTCTTCACCGAAGAGACCAGCTGGGCAGACGCACAGGCACATAGCCGACGAGAACGGCCCGTAGTCGGATTGGGTGTGCGTTGGTCCAAGCGTTGAGTGCACCCCAGGAGAAAAGGATGGGGAGTTCAACCGAATAGATCTGAGTGAGCGCATCCACAGGAGAGGCTCCGTATAACGTCCTCCGGTGGGCCATTCGCCGGCCGCATGCTTCCGGTATTTTACATTGACATAGCCGCAGAGAAGGATCCAGTCTTTCGATGAATCTTCGCGTCTGCCGTGGGCGAATGTCGGATACCACAGTCCTGTGCCCCGGATAGGTCCAGCAAGGCTGGCGGTATTGCCAGACCCCTCCTACGACGCTCATGCAACTGGTTATGCCTGTTGCCTCGCAACGGGCATAGCGCAGGCGATAGTTTTCCTTAGTAGGGGTGAAACAGCCGCCCGCCGAGGGCGAGGCGGAGGAAGTCCAATATGTGCGGAGCGCCCCTCCGGCGGGACACCTGCTGCATGATTCTCGTCCATGGGCGCAACCCCGCAGCGCCCCACGGAGACAGTCAACGGTCGTGAGTCCACACGGACTCGAAGTAGTGCGTCATCATCAAGTTCGCAGACACCATCAGCGCTGTCGCTGACCTCATGCAACGGGCCAATGTGCCAATCGCAGAGCATGGTATCGGGCAGCGACGACACGCAGTTCCTCGGTTACGGCCCGGATTCCGTAGACCATGAGAGGGTGCACGGCGCTTACATCGCGCCCGCCCTCCCAGAGCCTCGTCGTCTGCGTGCGGAAAGTAACCACGGCTATCCCGCGGGCCGCGAAGGGGCCCGCCTCGAGATAGCGCATGCCGCCGGTGCCGCAGAGGTAGCCGCGCGCTCGGGTGACCGCCGCGAGGTCGGCGAGTCGCTGCGACCGCTCTGAGCGGGCCGGCAGCCGACTGCTGTACAAGATCCGGCCTTTCCACCCCAACAGGTTGAGCAGCACCCGCGTGGACGCCTCGGCCACGTCAGCGATCTTGTCCGTTCGCCCGAACTGGACCAGCATGGAGTCCAATTCACGCCGGAGAAGCGGCCAGTCAGTGCACCTGCCGTAGTGCTGCGCGAGCATGTGCATAACTCGTCGACGTGACCGTTCCGGGTCGATAAGCACAGCGTCCCGGATGAGGGTCGACCGACCACGAGGGAGACGAGTGGGGATCGAGAGCCATTGGCGCCGGCCTGGGTGGGACACGCTGGCCAGCCGGGCACGGTGCTGGTAGTCGCGGCGGGTGAACTGGACGTCGTCGAGCACAATCCAGTAGTCCGCCGCGAACAGCTTGGCCAGCGTGGTCAGCCGAGGCAGCACGTTGGGCTGGTGGATCGCGCACAGCCCTCCTGGCCGTGGCACGTCATCCGGCGATGAGTCGGCTGGTGAATCCGGCGCGGATGAGGGACTCGTACGCGGCATGTACGTCCTCCGGGACATGCTGCTCGACGGCGAACCCGAGCTTCGGATATTCGATGACGCGTTGGAGATCACCCACGAGCATGTCGATGACGAGCCTCTCGTCGCCGATGCTCTTGAGATAGTCGTCGAATTCCATGGGCTCCGATGCGCAGGTCACCTCCACCTCCGGCCAGAGCTTGCGGGCGGTGGCGAAGGAGCGGCGCTCCATGTAGGGCTTGGAGACGAGGAGCACGGACTTCGGAGTGATGCCGGCAGCCGCGAGAACCTCGCGGGACAGGGTGATGTTCTGGCCGGTGTTGCCTGCGTTCGGCTCCACGAGGATCGCGCCATCCGGCACTCCGAGGGCAAGGGCGTGCTCGCGGAAGTGGACGGCTTCCCCGCGCGGGAACACCTTGGCGGTGGTGGGGCTGTTGCCGCCGGTGAACACGAGGGTGGGGAACAGACCGGCTCGGTACAACTCGGCGCTGAAGGCGGCCACGCCGAGGTCGTGGCTGCCGAGTCCGATCGCGGCGTCGACGGAACGCACGTCGTGATGCATCTGGTGGTAGTCCCAGACCAGCTTGGCGTTGCTGATCTGCTCCTCGGTGATGGCCGGCTGGTTGTCGGTCACTCGCTTTTCTCCCTGGTCACCGTCGTGTGGGGCGGGCTGCCCCGTCGGCCGTCCTCCGGATGTCCGTGATGCTGCGGAGTTGGTGGCTGAGCCCGTACTGGGCCGCCTCCTTGGCAGCGTTGTCGAGGACGTGTAGCCCATCATCCAGGGTGGCGGGATCGGAGAGCAGGATGTGGCCATATGCGGTGTCCAGGCGTACCCGCTGCATGGGCGATTCCGTGACGCCCGTACTACGGGCCAGGTCGATGAGGCGAAGGGCGGCGTCGAGGTTCCCGGAACCGCGGTGAGCGAGGGCCAGCTTCTGTTGAGCGACTGACCAGTCTTCCTGTTCGGAGAGGTCCTCGAAGGCGTGGACCGCCGTTTCCATCACGCTGACCGCATAGTCGTGGTCGCCGTCCTTGCTCAGCGCCGTGCCCACCCACAGACGGGCGCGGGCACGGTCACGAGGGGAAAGTCGTTCGTCAGCTGCGAGGTCCTCGTACTGGCGCGCGGCTGTCTCGAGTTCGCCGACCATCTCCGTGACGACGGCGAGGGAAAGATCGAGCTGAGCTACGCGGCGCGGGATTTCCAACTGGGTATAGAACGAACGAGCGTTGGCGTAGGAGCGCTGGGCCGAGAAGGGGCCTACGACCGCCCCTTGGTCTCGCATCAGGTCTCCCTGCAGCGCGGTGGACCGTGCCAGCAGGGACAAGCCCCGATCGTCCAGTTCCGAGGCTTTATAGCGAGAGGTCCAGCGGTGGAGCAGTGATTCCGCGAAGGGAAAGTTCTGGCGGGAGAGGGCCACGACTGCGCGTTCCAGGTCGTCGGCCCAGGTCTCGTAGTCCCAGGCCCGCGGGCGCGGAATGGTGACGCGCCCAGCTACTTCCAAGGAGGAGTCCCCCTCAGCGAGCTTGGCAAGTTCTGTTTCGAAACGCACGTGGGTCGCTGCGTTTGCCTGGGCGAGCGCTGTATCCAAGATGGCCTGGCTCTCCGTATTGGGCCGTCTCTTGACCAGAAACTTTTCCCAGTTGCTTACGGTATTGACCGAAACACCCAGTTTTTCAGCGAAGGCGCGCACGCTCAAGCGGAGAGCCTTCCGGAGGGCAAGCGCCTCCAGGCCGGTCCATTCATGAACGGTCGCCACGTGCCACTCCTTTCCGTCGCCATCGAAGCACGCTGCGTCGCGTCCGGTGGACGGAAGTGGGACAGAAGTGGGACGGATATGGATTCCCCGACCGCCCAGCCGCCATCAGGCTCGAGGTGCCCCTCGACTACGGCCTGATGGACGGTCATGATCATGGAACCTCTCACGGAACAGCGGCACGTCACCGGTCCGCTCGTGTTCGGCTTCCTACACCTGGTGGGTGTGTCGCGCTGACTTCGACCCCGCCGCTGGCCGGCCCTTCTGGACCGGCCAGCGGCAGAAGCGAGGAACCCCTTCGTGCCCAACCCCTCCACCGACCCCACCGACGCCCTCGTCTCGATCGGCACACCGACCGCCGAGAACGAACCGCCAGCGCCGGAAGTCGTGCCGACCTACGCCGCCGACCCGGGCGACCACGACGCCATCCTCGACGAATTCCTCGCCGCACATGACGACTGGGAGAAGTGGCGCACCTGGTCCGACGACACCACCCACGCCATACATGAATCACAGACCTTGCGGATCGAACGCGTCCACGAAGCTCATCCCCAGGACACCGCCTGGACCGTGGCCGCGTACGAATCCCCTGTCTCCGACCGCATATGGCACCTCACCGCTACCGGCGCCACCCCCGCCCCCATCGTCAGAGCCCTGCTCACCGCCCTCACCGACGAAGACGACCTGCTCGCCGAGGCGGACCAGGTCACCAGGGAGATCGTCGCCGAGGTAACCCGCCCGCTTGCTGACGTCGGTTGGCAGCCCACCGCATCGAGACACGGCCTGCACTGGAAGCCCCATAACGGAGAAGTCAGGCTGACCTTCGATGCCACCGCTGCCGCGTATCCCCGCGATAGGCTCAACACCTGGAGGCTCTGGGCAGGGCAGGACATCGACCGCGCCGAGTGGGTCATCCGCGCCTCCGACTACACCCCCGCCAGCATCCTTTCGCACCTCGCCGGAGAACTGGCTCACGGAATCGGAGCGCGCCAGCATCATCCACGACCGTTGAAGCTGCCGACCCCCTCTGCCACCACGCTGCCGTCCAGGCCGCCACACCAGCCGCCAGCCCCGCGACTGCGTTGACCGGGACGGCTCTACTCGGTCGCCGTCCGCCCCGGCCCCGCCCCCCTCACATACCTCGAGAAGACCGTCCGCAAGGTTCTCCGCGGGCAGACGACAGGGAATCACTCCGCCAGGAGCACCGCCACGGCGCTGGCAGCGCCGCCTGTCGCCGCTCTCGGAGAGCACGAGGAGTTCCTGACCTGCTACCTGGAAGACAACCCCCAGTGGGAGAGCTACAGGACCCGGAGCGACGAGACGACCATCGCCTGCCACGAAAGCCTCACCCTCCGGGCCGCGTTCGACCACGAAGCAGGCCACCGCACCGACACCGCCTGGACCATCACCGAGTACAAAGGGCCCGTGGGCGAACGGTTCTGGCACGCCACCCTCACCGCCAGCACCCCCGTACCCCTCATCCAGACGCTTCTGCAGCACCTCGACGCCCCACTCCCGACAGACGCCACGGAACCGCACGACCCGCTGCGCGACGCCGGATGGAATCCAGCGAGCCACCCGGCACGAACGACCTGGCGCGCACCGAACCAGACCATCGCCTTCGAGCACATCCCCCACGCCACGGACGACCGATGGGCTCTGTACGGCGGGGAAGACCTCGATCAAGCGGCATGGGCCGTCCGCCTCTCCGCCGGCGTCGCCGACGAACTCCTGGCCCAGCTCGCCAGCGCTGCCGCCGCCTCCTCCCCGCTCCCACGCCACCCACACCGAGTCCGCTTCCGGCACCCGCCCTCCGGCTCCCAGCGGCCGGGCCTACCCAGCGCACCCACGGTCGGTGACTGCCCACCGGCCGGGCTCCGGGCGCTTCCTGACATGACTCACCAGCTCTGACCTGCGCAGACGCGGAGGCTGGGATTGTCGACACTGTCTGGCGAGCTAGCTTTCGGAGGTTGCGAAAGCTAGATTAGGGGCGACGCCAAAAACTTGATGCACACCTAATCGTGCGGCAACTTATTAGCGTCAGATTGTCCGGCGTTATATTGCGGCGAACATTACGCCAATGTCGGCGGCGGATCGATTAGCAATGTTGCCGCGGCACAGATTAATAATCTCGCCGCGACTAAAGTTGAGGCCGACGCGGACGAGAACGTCCACGCCGGCCCTCCCGGACGGCCGTCCGGGGCCATAGCGCGGCCCCGGGCGGTCTACTTCGCCAGGATGTCCAGCAGCATCACGCTGCTGGCCAGAGCAGACGCCACGTGCGCCGCGATGGCGCAGACGACATCCACCCTCAGAAGCCCCTTGCCGGAACTACCTCCTGACGAACATTCGGGTTCCTGCCCCGATGAACCACACATGCGGTCTACCTTCCCGCTAGGGGCACGCCGGTTGCGTGCTCCGGACAGGACAGCTCGGCGTACCGAACCGCCCCGTGCAGAGCACGAGCCGAGATCCCCCGTGATGAACGGGCGGCAAGAAGGCCACAATAACCGTTCTTGAAGCCCGCACGCGACCCTTCGAGATAGCAGGCCGAAAGGCTCGCCGCAGTGCGTACGCAGCTGCGTACGCAACCACCGAAGCGCCAGCTTCCGATTCGGAGGTGTTGCCTATTCGAGTTTCATGATGCATTTCGATCCGCAGGTGCCCAGGTGAGGGGGCGGCCGTAGGCTTGGCGTGTCCGAGGTCCCCGCATGGACAGCCCTACTGCGGCACGCGGCCGGGTCACGGCCGAACTGCTCAGGAGCCTAGACCGCAGGCAGGCGCGGGTACACATCACTTCGCCGAGGCTGACCTCGGCGCTCACGTCAGGGCAGTGATCAGTGCAGGCGCCGCGGCTTCCACGGCGGCGGTCAGCGGCCCCGCCTTCCCCGTCCGTCGGTGTGCCCGTGTGACGTTCGCGCAGAGCATGAGCCGGGAGAGCCGACCGGCTCGGGTTTCGAGGACGTTGGCGAACTCGTCGAGGACACGGTCCGCCAGGGCCGGCACCGGCAGGGAGGCAGACCATAGACAGGCCGCGTCCCAGCCGACGGGTGCCTGTCCCCAGTCCTCCCAGTCCAGGAGCGTGAGGGGGGCGGCAGTGAGGTTGGCGTATCCGAGGTCCCCGTGCGCACAGGCCCACTGCGGCACCGTGGTGTCGATCTCGTCGCCGTAGACCTCCGCGATCCGGCGGGAGAGATGGCTCTGCTGGACGCATACCCGGGATGTCTCGTGTCGGGCCAGATTGCCGAGCGCCGTGCGCAGGTGAGTCCACCACGCGTCCGGCAGGGCCGGGTCGTGGTTAATGGTGCCGGTCGGCGAGAGCGCCGGCGCGGTGGCGAGGCTCATTTCGTCGGCCCGCCATACGACGCCGCGGTCGGCGTCGTGCCACATCGCGCCAGCGAACCACTGGGGCCGGGGTACCCCGTCGATCGCGACGGACGCCTCCAGCCCCGTCCAGGACTGGGCGCTGAAGCTACCGGGCTTGACCCAGGCCAGCCGCAGCCACGTGCCCGCCGACGTCGGGAACCCGGCCGTGCCGTTGTAGCGGGAGTAGTGGGCGCGGCTGCGGTCCAGGACCATGCCTGTGCGCTTCTCCGCCTCGGCGAGGACGTCTTGGTGGTCGATCGTGGAGAGGTCATCCATGGTGGGCTGCACGTGCGGCTTCCTTTCCGCGTGCGCCGGCCCGCTCTCTCAGCAGGGCGCGGTATGCGTGGACCGTCTCGGCGCTGGCCGCGATGCGGGTGGCGGCGGCGAGCTCGGTGAGGTGGTCCGGGCGGGTGGTGCCTACGGCGATCCTGCTGACGGTGGGGACGGCGAACGCTGCGGCGAGCCTGGCCTGCACGCTCGATACCGGCCCCTGCCCCGGTTCGAGGAAGAGGCGGGTGTCGAGGCCGGACCAGACGGGGTCTGACGGGTTGCCCGCAAAGGGTGCCATACCCCACACCTCGCCCGCTCTTATCGACTGGGCGAAGTGCTCGGCGGCGTCGAGGACCGGGCCGGGGACCGCCAGCCCGGCGCGCACCATAACCACGTCCGGCCGGGCCTGCGCCTCGGCGGCAACGCGCAACAGCGGCAGGGGATTCCATGTCGTGATCCCCCAGGCGCGGCACAGGCCGTCGGCCTGGCAGGCGGTGAGCGCCTCGCACGCCGCAGCGAGGCCAGCCGGGTCGTGCTCGGGGTTGTGCACCAACACGGTGTCGGGCACCCGTCCCAGCGCCTGCGCTGTCTCTTCGACCGCCGCGCGCAGCCGACCTGGCGCGAGACTGTGCCCGTTAGGGAAGTACCCGACCTTGGTGGCCACCTCGAACCGGGGCAACAGATCGTCGGCCGTAGTGGCGAGCGTCCGGTGTCCCTCGAACCGACCGTAGTTGTAGGCCGTATCGAGGGCGGTGACACCGACTTCTAGGGCTCGTTCGAGGACAGGGCGGGTGGGACCAGCCCGGTATAGCCCGAGCGCAATTCGTCGGTCAGCTCCGCGCACAGCCCCTCCCGGATCAGGATGTCGGCGAGTCCGCCTGTGTCGATGCCGGTCTCGATGCCCGCCTGCTCGATGTCCACCGGCGCACCGGACAGGAACATCCGCAGCGCCGGCAGTGCTTTGCCGTGGAACGTGAGGCGCTTGCCCGTGGCCGTGACGGTTACGTGGTCGCCGTCCAGCGCCAGGAGCGGCGGAAACTCGGTCACGCACACCAGCGAGGCCGGCGGCCCGAACAGGCCAGCGCTCTGCACGTGCCGGGCCGCCGGGCGTTCCTGCTCGCGGGCGGTGAGGAATGCGGCCGGTGAGAACTGCTCCATCAGCCGGGCGGTCGCGGAGACGAGCCCAGCGGCCTGATCGGCCTGCGCCTGGGCGGGGCCCCAGCGGTACAGGTCGGTACGGAACACCTCGTCGCGCCGGCACTGGTCGGCCAGCCACGTCAGCCAGTTCACCCCAGTGCGCTTCACGAACCCGAAGGTCAAGTGCAGGCTGTACCCCTCACCGCGGTCGGTGCGGGTGGCCTGGTGCCAGTGCCCGCGGGGGATGTGCATGACGTCCCCCGCTCGCAGCGTGCCCGTCCAGACCGCTTTTTCCGGCGGGGTGTTATTGGGTTCGGCGTCCCGGTACATCGGCACGGGTCGTGACGGCCCACGGACCTCCCAGGACTTCTCGCCGGCCATCTGCACAATCACGACGTCGTGGTCGTCCCAGTGCAGCGCGAACCCGGCTGCTTCTTGTGTCGTCAGGTAGGCGTTCACCTGCACGAGCTCGTGCGACCACCACTGCAGAGCCCGGCAGGCGGCCTCCATGGTGGCGTCGAAGAAGTCAAGCTCGTCGAGGACGAGGGTGCAGCCCTCGCGTAACAGGGCTGCCAGCCGTGTCATGTTCGCGAAGCGGATGCCCTGCCCACGCCGGGTCACCGTGTCGGTGAAGTACTCGCCCGGGTGCAGCTCGCGCCCATTCTGGAACACGCGAAACTGCGGGTTCGACAGGCTGCGGCGCATCACCGTGTCGAACAGCCGGGTCGGAGTCAACAACCGCGGAAGAAGAGATAAGTCCGGGATCTGGCCCCGGGTGAAGGCCGAACCCATCGGTGCTGGGCCATCCCACCCGAGCGCGGATTCAATGGCGTGAACGAGCTGGTGTTGCACATGTCCTCCGGGAAACGACGGGCCGGGCCCGTCGCGCCTCACGACGGGCCCTGGTTCGGTGAGCGGCGGCCGACCTACGCCTCGGGGTGGTTCAGGCCGTCGCGGTTCTCTCCGTCGTCGCCGGCAGAGGTGCCGGTCGGGTCGGACTCCTGGGTATCGAACCGGTCTTGCACACGGGCCAGATACTCGACCGCGATGAGCAGACCCGAGTCGCCGGTAGCGCTGGACTGTTCCTGCCTCGCCATGATCGTCCTCGCTCGCTTCCTCCGAAGGGGCTGATGACGTGCCGTGGTGCCCTGAAACCCTGACCCCTCGAACGGATGTACGCAAGGGTGCGATCGCGCCTTTGCGGGGCGTGTAAGTGAACCGTTCAGGGAAGGGCGCGGGCTGCCGCCACCCAGGCTGTTCTGTAGCGAGGGCCTTTGATCCTGCGGAACTTCGTCTACGCCTCGAGCAGCAGAACAGAACAGAACAGGCTGCCAAGCGGTGCAACATGCGCGGGATCGCCGGTTAGCCAAACCGGCGATCCCGCGCATGATTGGTGGTCCACTGCCATCCTCTGTCCGTACGTCGAGAGGCATCACCGAAACGACCATCAATCGACGCATGGAACGCGTCCGGAAACGGCCCGTGCTGTTTCACGCCGCCGCGTAGCTCATGCGGAACAGATCCTGGGCCCGCTCCAGATCCCGGAGGGTGCGAAGCTGCACCTCCAGGTCGCCCGTCCCGTGGTGGCCGAGCCCCGTCACGTCCCGGGTGAACCCGGGAACGAGATCGACCTCTTTCGGATCGGCCTTGAGATAGACGAGGAGCTTGGTCTTCTGAGGCAGACAGACACACGCGAAGTTCCGCAGGCGCTGATACGCCCGGTACGTCTTGCGCTGAATGCGGTGCACGCCGTCCCCGAGACCGAGCAGTGTCTCATCCAGTGCCTGCGACAGCTCGTCCAGCGCCGCGCTCTGGCCGTCCTTCACGGCCAGTACGGTCGACCGCCTGCGCACCCGTCGTACGGCCGGTGACCTGCCGCTGACGGAGGCCACGGTCTCAAGGCCGAGCAGGTCCCTGCCGAAGAGTCGGTAACGGACCAGGTCGATGCTGCGCCAGTGCTCGCGCACGGCGTGCACGTCGTAACGGGTGAAGTCGCCGGCGATGCAGATCAGCCTCGGGCTGCTCCACAGCACCTGTGCCGCGGCCGTAACCCCGAGCCGGTCGCGGACCAGATGCTCGAACTCCGCCCGGTGATCCATCAGCCAGCTGAGATAGAACAGGCCCTGGTTGATGACGCCCGAGTCGACGCCCCGCTTGTACTCGACGATGACCGGGGACTCGTTCTCATCAAGGCCGAGCGAGTCGATCCGCCCTCCGTGAACCGGTCCCGTGTTGAACTCGCTCGCCAGGAATCTCACACCCAGCAGGGTCTCCATATGTGCCTCGACGAGGCCCTGCACGTCCGCCTCGGCCTCAGCAAGTCGCGGCACCACCTCGGTCAAGCCGCTTTTCGTCGTGTGGAACAGCTTCAGGCCCGACACCTCCCCCTCCTCGGCTCGGAGATCATCAACACCAAGTCGGCCCGGGATTGTTTCCGCGAGGGGTTGCGGCTCTGTGAAGATGGTGTGAGACGCCACGTCCGGGCCACCGGGACGCATGAGCGTCCACCGTTCATGGGTCTGGAAAATCCCACAGCCGTCCCACAGCTCCAGCGACAACCAGGTGGATCCCGATTCTGGAAGGTCAGAGGGCCGCCTCACGGTCGTCGCCAGCGCGTCCACGAGACCTCGGCACACGAGACCGCATGGACCGTAGCCGCCTACGAGACACCCGTCTCCGACCGCATGTGGGTCCTCACCGCGACCGGCGCTACCCCCGCCCCGGTGCTGGAGGAGCTGCTGGTCCACCTCGCCGGCGGAGACGGCTGGGACACGCCCATAGGTGCCCCGGTAGACGAGAAGATGGTCACCGCGGCCACCCAGCCGCTCTCCAACGCGAGATGGAAGCACACCGTGGAGGGGGGAGGTGGTTCCTCTGGACATCCCCCGCGGGGACGCAGGTGTCCTGTTTCGACGCCTTCACCGCACAACGCCCGAACCAGAACGTGGCCACCTGGACCATCTGGGCCAGCCCCGGTCCGGACCGGCCCATTGGCCATCACCGCGTCCCCGCACACCCCGAGTTCGCTGCTGGCAGATCTCTCCCATGCCCTCGCCCACGAGGCCGGCACGCGCCAGCCTCAGGCTGCGCCGCGGGTCCAGGACCAGGCTTGCTACCGAAGCGCCGACCCCTCCGGCGGTCGCGCCAGCCCAGCCGCCAGCCGTTCATGCCTCGGCGTACGGAGCTAAGGGCTGTCCCGCTACTCAGGGTTGCTGGCATGATGGCGTCCATGACCGCATACCGAAAGGCCGATGCCGCGTAGACGGCCCGGCAGGCTCCGCGCCGACCACCGACATGGCCCGCGTACCTGGAGCGATCCGCCGCCAAGTCGGATCCACTGGCTTTCAACTCGCGCCAGCCTGGCGATACATCGAGTCGAGAGGCTCTCAACCGACTACTACGTGTACCCCGGCGCCACAGACCGAGCGTTGAGACGATACCGAGCCTTTGCGCTATCGCCAGGACGCGGCTCCCTGTACCCGCAGGATGCGGAGTGCTCGTGTCGCGGGTGTTCCTTTGACGATGTGCGGCACGCGCGGGACGTCCTTGATGAGGTACTGCAGCAACTGCCGGCGGGTGCTCGCGAGGAACTGAGGCGTCGGGTGGCTTCCCTGGACGCCGCGTACCTCCAGCGTACTCTGCCGGATCCGTTCGCTGATCAACGTCAGTGGCGCTCCGACCTCTGGTGGCGTCGCCGTCTCGCCGGCGGCAGGGAGGGCTCGTGAACCTAAGCGCCTTCCGCAGCACAGTGAAATGATCACAGCCATGGCTGCTGTGATCACGGCGTCGGAGTCCTCCTGGATAGCCCCGTTCACGGGACTGAGTCCGCGTGCGTTCCGGACTTTGCTCACCCAGCTTCGCCGCGAGGGCGCGGACTCGATGCGGCCTGGCCGCCCGTGGTCGCTGCCATTGGAAGACCGGGTTCTGCTGGTTGCCGCCTACTGGCGGACCAACCTCACCCTGCGCCAACTGGCCCCGCTCTTCGGTGTCTCGAAGTCCGCCGCCGACCGGATCATTGACCACATCGGCCCCTTACTCAGCCTCAAGCAGCGGCAGCGGTTCCGCAAGGACACTGTGCTCATCGTGGACGGCACCCTGGTACCCACTCGCGACCACAGCATCGCCGAGCGATCCAAGAACTACAGGTACTCGACCAACCACCAGGTCGTCATCGACGCGGACAGCCGCCTCGTCGTGGCCGTCGGCGTGCCAGTGCCAGGCAACCGCAACGGCTGCAAGGCGTGGGAGGAGTCCGGGGCGAAGGCCGCCGTCGGCGCGACCACAACGATCGCCGACGGCGGCTACCAGGGCACCGGCCTGGTCATCCCGCACCGCCGCGCAGCCGGCGGAGACCTCTGCGAGTGGAAGAAGCAACACAACCACAGCCATAAGCAGGTTCGAGCTCGCGTCGAGCACGCCTTCGCCCGTATGAAGACGTGGAAGATCCTCCGCGACTGCCGCCTCAAAGGCAGCGGCGTGCACTACGCCATGCTCGGCATCGCACGCCTCCATAACCTCCTCCTGGCCGCTTAAACGAACGAGCGAGCGATACCGAGATCAGCGCATCCGTAACCGGGCTGATCAGTTACGGGACAGCCCTTAGACCTCAATATCATCCGTCCTGTGGGTAACGCCGCCCAATTGGCCAGTGAGGCTACGCCGTTCCAACCGCTCCCCCGGCATCCTCACTCTCGTCGAGCTCATCGTTCTCGGAATCCACATCCTCCACCTGGACCACCAGATCAGTGCTGGAGTCAGACAGCTCCAAGCCGAGCCAGCCCTTGAGTCGTGTGTAGGCCAGACGTAGGAGGACGTCTGCACGCTGATCCATGAACGTCGGATTCCACTCGTCCTCACGCTGCCCCAGTGCTCGCAAGTGTGGGAGGTAACGCTGCATGGCCACTAGATCTTCAGTCGTCTGCGCGAAAGTCAAGCCCGAACTGTTGAGGATCGACTTGGCCTCGTCGGCCGTCTTGGCACCGAGTGCCGCATACAGGACTTTCTTTTCGGTCCAAGGCCGCGAGCTAAGGGACGTGTTAGCGGCGCCCGGTGCCAGGACCAGATTGCCCAGCTTGTGGACGGTCTCCTTCTCGCTGTAGAACTCCTGATCCCACCCACTCGTGGCCTGCTGCGGCGCGATGTGTTCGATCGTGAGGTGTGTCTCGTCCTCCCAACCATCTGCAGTGAAGCACGAGGCGAGCCCCGCCTTGCCTTGGACGATCAGCCCCGGATTCTCCGGATCTTCAATTGTGTCGTGATATGCAGCCAGGAGAAGAAAACGGGTCAGCGGGCGGCTAATTGAGTAGAGCGGCAACGCTGAAGCATCTGCCAGGAAGGAAGCCAAGTTTGGGATGGCGCCGTGCTTCGGGTGCGTCAAACGCGCCGCAAGCTCCTTCTTCAGCAGCTCAGCGTCAACGGTCGGATCAGGCTTAGATGCATCGGGAAATTCCCACTGCCGAGCGAGCGGTCCCATCCCTGTGAGCGAGTCTCCGGCCATGACCGCCCGGTACTGGCTATCGATGTTGCCCGTGCCGCGACGCGTTGCTCGCCAGAAGACCGTGAAGGCAGTGATTGCCTTGATCGCATTCTCGAACTCGGCGATGCGCTTGGTCTTCGCTTCCCCTTCGTCCGCGTGGACAGCCTCGGAGTAGAAGCGCACGAGCGGCGCGATAGCAATGGTGTGATTGAGCGCGTTAAGGAAGCCCAGACACAACTTCACTGTGTCCGTCATGACGGTCGCTTCTAGCCCGGGTAGCGTACGAGAAGTGTTGGGCAGAGGCTCCCAAGTGTTCCCGATAAAGGCCGCCGTGTCGCTTAGGTGGCGCAGGTACGCGCTCCGGTCATCGGCGGAGTCCTTGTGGCGTTCAAAAGTATCGCGCATATAGACCCGCTGATCTGGGAGACGCTTGGAGAGCTTCTTCCCGGTCTCTGCCAACGCGAAAGTGACGAGCAGGTCTCGTGTTGCGTTCTGAAGCTTATCTCCGACGTCGAAACGGTCGAGGTAGCCCTGAACCGCCTTCATGTACGCATATGCGTCCGATCCCTGATAGTCCTCGATCTTCGTTGCCATGACCACCCGAGGGAGGAAGGTCTCGAAGGCGGTTAGAGGCTCGCCCGTGGTGTTCAATGACTCGAAGATCGTGAAGGCGTAGTCCTCGTCCTTGCCTTGCACGACAGTCAGAGCGATGCGGTTCAAGCTATAGGCAGCAAACATGACGAGTCGCATCAGCTCAGCCTCGGGCTCGTCCTGCAACTGCCCCATCCAACTGCAGAATTCAGGGTCGAGTTCGTGGTTGAAGAGCGCACGCTGGAACTCGATGTTGGTAGCGAGGGTTGCTAGCGGCGGTAGATCCTCCAGCTCCTCGATAGGCTTTTGCTGCACTAGCTTGGTCAACGCCGTACGGATCTCGTTGAACCTCTTGATGAGATCGCCTTCGCCTTCGCCCGCGTTCGGTCGCGGCTTCGGCCTGAAGTCCGTGGGCCTAGAAGTCGGCTTCTCATCGTCGGCTAGCACCGAGTAGCTGTAGATAAGGTTGGCGATCGGCGACTCGTACAGCTTGAGCTTATCGGTCTTTGCCCACTGATCCACGAAGGCTCGAATGAGACGCGGGTAGATCGGCGTACTTCCGAAGTTCTTTCGCTCGTAGAACGACGCCCCAAGCATCTGCAGGACGTTGATCGTTTCCGAGTAGAGCTGAATCCGAGCACTGTCGGTCGGATCCGGCTCGTTGCCCTTGAAGACCTTCCATGCACGCTGACGAATGAGGTTGTGCAGGCCGACAAGCAGGATAAGAAGGCTCGACAAACGCTGCTGCCCATCGATCACGGTAAGGACCTTGGACGGGACCTCGGGCTTGACGATTGGCTTCACCGTGACGTGGTTGACGTCATGAATGGTGATGACGGTCCCCAAGAAGGTGAAGCTGTCCGGCGCCTCACCTAGATTCTTGAGGCCATGCAGGGTGTCGTCGAGCAATTTCTCGACTTTGTCCTTGCCCCAGCCGTACGGACGCTGGTAGGGCGGTAGGTAGAGGCCCAGGCCATTGTCAGACAGCAGCTCGCGGACACTCTTGCTCTGCGCCTCGAATATTTCCTTGGCCTGCGTAGGCATGCGTAGTCCCTTTTTCGTTCAGCAGGTTCGGGTCAGATCAGATGCGGCATGACCTTGGAAGGGACCTGCAACCTGCATTTCGGATCATTTAGCTGATGTCGCAAAGCACAATGACAGCACCGAGGAAACAGATCGAGACCTCGAGCGCGGCAAGCCATTCAATGCCGTGCGCGACGCCAACGAGAGGGCGCCTGATCTCGGGCAGCTCCAGCTGTATGAGCGCTGGCACGAAGGATGGAATCCCTGACTGGGCTCACTGAGGAACTGAGAAGATGACATCCGTGCCGCAACAAAAACCCACGAGTTTCCATATATCCGGTTTCACTCCGTCACTGTTCCGTGCCTGTGGGTGAGCCATCACTCATGGTGGCATATGAGTGGTCGACAGAGGTAGCAGGCGTGGCACACGCGCCCATCATGCCTCATATGTGACGTTCCGTCACCCCACTGCCTGGAAGCTCGACTTGTCGTGGGTGAGTGTGGGCTGCCTTCCTCCGGAGGTCTGGGACAGAGCCCGGGCGAAATCTCAACCCCAAGAGGGACGAGCTCGATTGGAAGTCGGGAAAGCAACAGCGGCCCCAGCTCGTGCTGCTGGGGCCGCTGCGTGTGGTTGCGCGTCAGAGGTGGCAGACGGAGCAGCCGGCCTCGTCGTCGTCGGAGTCGAGCGCGTCGGAGAGTACCTCCAGGAGGGGCCTGTTGGGCTTGATGCGCTTGGCCGCGCGCTCCAGGGCCGCCCGGTGCTTGGCCTCGATCTCTTCCTTGCGCTCTATGAGCTCCGGCAGCGACTCGCCCTGTGACCAGGTGTAGTTGCGGCCCTTCATGGCGGTGTGCCGGTAGCGGACCTTCTCTTCGTACTCGACGGCGCGGTCGAAGAGGTCGGGGTGACGCTCCTTGAGCCCGACCCACTCGTGCTTGCGCTGGAAGAAGCAGAAGTAGCAGCCGGAGCGCGTGCGCCACTCGTAGTAGCCGGGCAGGCCGATGCCGGCCTCTTCGAGGATCCGCATCACGCCGTCCTTGTCGATGCCATCCTCTCGGAAGGGGAAGACGGCCTCGATGTTCGGCTTGGTGCTGACGTAGCCGAGGCGGTTCTCGTCGGCGCGGATGGCGACATAGGAGATGACCTTGTCGTCACCGACCCAATCCTCCAGTGGCTTGATCTTGAGGTTCTTGGTGCACCAGCGCATCTGCGGGCTGGGAAGGGTGCCCTGGTAGACCTCCATCCAGTGGTCGAAGTCGCGGTCGGCGTTGAGCCTCACGATCGACTTGCCCAGGGCGGCCTCGAGCCGGTTGAGGTACTCGTAGGTCTCCGGCAGCTCGGCGCCCGTGTCGCAGAAGAAGTACTCCATCTCCGGGACACGGTCGCGCATGTAGACGGCGAGCGCGGAGGAGTCCTTGCCGCCGGAGATGCCGAGCACGTGCCGGACCTTCTTGGTGTCGGCTTCGTCGGTCATCCCTGTGCCTTCCTTTCACTCGCCGCTGTCGCGGCTTCGGTCACGCGCTGGGCGAGGGCAGCGAGCAGGATCCGTGCCCCGTCCGGCCCGAGGGCCTTCTCCGCCCGCTTCAGGACGTCTGCAGCGAGCGTGTCGGCCTCGCCGCGTGCCTGCTCGGGTACGTAGATCAGCGTGCGCTGCTCTACGCCGGCGCTGTCGGTCAAGGTCAACAACTGGGCGTCGAGCTTCTCTTCCCGGCTCCGGACTTCGCGTCCGGCGTGGTGCAGATGTCCGACGCGGTCGAGAGCTGCGGCCATCGCTCTGGCCTTCTGTGGGAAGACCTTGGCTTCGTGATCGTCCCAGTCTCCGAGGGCGGAGTTGGTCAGACGCACGACGATGGGTTCCAGCCAGTCGTCGTCTTCGAGGCTGTCGCTGAGGACGAAGTCGACGAAGCCCCGCAGTTCTGGTGTCAGCACGGCGTCTGCGAAGCCTCGCAACCGGGCCGCCAGCTGAGTGCGCAGCTTGTGCAGTTCGGCCGGCAGGCGGAACTCCTTGGCAAGGACGCGGACGACCTCTGCGCGGAGCTTACTTTCGATGGCAACGAGTTCATCGGCTGCCGCGGTGAGGCGTTCGACGTAGGTGTTCGCCGCCTCAGCGCTGGCCCGTGTGCGTGCTGGAACCTCGGGGAGCCCAAGGGCCTTGGGCAGCGCGTGGAAGACCAGCTCGTCGGGGTCCACCGCCTTGGCGATGGCGGCGCGCACGGCGCGGGCATCGGCGGAGATGTTCTTGGTGGTGCGGGCGTACTTGTTGAGGTCGGCCACTCGCGTAATCAGCGCACTGGCGACGGCGAGGAGGTCGGGGTTGCGTAGAGCCTTGGAGCGTGGTGCTTCTACGCCGAGAGAAACCATCAGCTTCTTGATGATGCTGCCCCGCTGGCCGTCTCCGGCTGGCGTGTACTTCACCGAGAAGCGTCCTGGGCCCTTGACGAGGCGCTCGACGGCGTCAATGGTCAGCCGGGGGAGGTAGGTGCCTTCCTCGAACAGGGCGACGTCGTGCCGGCGGATGATCAGGGCCGGAAGCAGGAAGACCGGGACAACGCCAGCCTTGAGCCCAAAGGGGGGACTCATCAGGACACGAATGACCTCTTCCATGCTGACCCGCTCGGTGGCCCCGGTCAGTACCTCATTGAGGGCATTCCAGGCGGGCTGGGCGTGCTCGTGGCCCTCACCGGGTGGGGAGAAGCCGTACGGCAGCAGGCTTTCGTGTTGGCTCTCGGCCTGCGCCTCCCCGTTCTCGCGATGCAGGCCGAGGTAGGCCAGAACACCGTGATAGATGGCTCGTTCGGCTTTGTACCCGGCGAGCCCGAGGTTCTCCTTGCCCGAGGCAGAGAGCATGGCCGTTAGCAGTATGCCGCGGGCTTGGGCGGCCTGGCTCGTCAGGACGTGCCGGCCGAGCATCTCGTTGCGGATGTGCGGGGTGTGCGGGTACACCGATTCGCAGGCGAGGGAGACCAGGCCGCTCAGACTCCGGGCCGTCAGGCCGGATGCGGCCGGTTCTTCGCCAGGGGCGATCCCGGTGTGCCACAGGCTCCAGGACGCTTGGGAGGACGGCGGGTAGAAAGCGTCCTGCAGCAGCTCCAGCAGCTCGGCCTCGGCCTGCACGAGCCGCTCCATGACTTCGCGCCGGGCGACGTGGTCGATGTCCTGCTGGTTGCTGAGTTCCTTCAACGCGACGAGGTAGGTGGCCGTGGTCAGCACCACGTCGGAGTCGGCGGTAGTGCCGACGAGAACCGGCAGGGGCGAGTGCACGGTGGGCCGGTCGGCATCGGTACCGAGGTGGAAGACGACGAGGCCGTCGGCGGGCTCCCTCAGCTCGTCCGGGGCAGCGACGGTCTTGGTCTCCGGGCCACTGACCGCGGTGTAGAACACGCGCATCATGCCGGTGATCTGGCTGTGGCGGCTGGCCACGAAAGCCTGGGGAATGAGGCTGCCGAGCCGGTCGATGACCGCAGCGTCGTCGAAGTGGCTAATGATGTCCTTCAGCCGACCGTCGATGTCGACATCGGTTCCTTGCCAGACTCGGTATTCGCCGCTGAACTCGCGGTAAACCACGAAGCCCCGGCGGACGAGGTCGGCAAGCCGCTCTTCGAGTGCCGAGAAGGCAGCGGGGTCAGCGACCTCGGTGGGGTCGTGGAGGGCAAAGTGGATCATCGGCGCGGTGGCGCTGAGGGCCCCATCGGAGTCGATCAGGTTGAGGACGCCAATGGTCTTCAGTACGTCCTGGTCGGCATCCGGGAGGCCGTTGGCGTCCCGAATCCGTGAGTCGACCTCGATCCACCGGCTCGCGTTGGCGGAAGCAAGCAGGGTCGTGCGCCCGGAGTTGAGGAAGTAGTCGTACAGCTGCGGCAGCCGCACCGTGCTGGCGTGCTCTGCGTTTTGATCGCTGTGCTGGGCCAGCGAGTGGCGGACGGTGTTGGGCTCTCCGCTGTTGAGGAAGCCCGACAGGCTGCGGTCGTGCTGGCCGATCTGGGCGGCAAGGATCGGCGCAGCCAGGGCCGTGATGGGGTGAAGCGGGTAAAGGTCGGCAAAGTGGTCGGAGCCGAGTTCGGCGAGAACGCCGAGACCGTGCTGCGTCCAGAGATCCGCGGATGCCTCGGCGGAGGCGTTGATCAGAGCCTGCCCCGCAGAGTTGACGGCCGAGCGGTCGAGGCGGCGGCGCAGCAGGTGCAGGGAGTCGCCGTGGTGGGGAACGAAGGTGATGTCTTCGAAGCGTCCCTGAATCTTGGCCCATTCGCGGGTCTTGAGTTCGCTGGACCGTGAGGCGTAGTCCATGAACGACAGGTGCTGCAAGGTCATCAGGTAGACGGGCAGCCCGTTGGGGCCGGCCGCCTTCTCCGCGAGTTCCTGCAGTAGGAACAGGTCGTGCTGGGCGTCGGCGAACTCGTTGTGGCCGGCGAGGTGTTCCAGCGTCTTTCCGAACTCGTCGATGACGATGAGCAGAGGCTGCTGTCCGTCCGCCGTCAGAGCCGTGACGGCGCCGAGAATCTCCTTGGCCCCGGCCCTGTCCGGGTCGGCACACGCCTCTAGGGCGGTGGAGATGGCCTTCGGGACGCGCTTGCCCCAGCGTCGCGCCGCCGCTGTGTGCAGGGCGCGGGAGAGGGTGGCGACGACGGATTCGCGGCGTGCGGTGGCCACGCCGCCGAGGAATCCCTCGGGGGCGATGGCATCGCGGGCTGCGGCAAGGCGCTGAGCGAGGGCAGGGCTGGCCTCTTCGAGGATGCGCGATGCCTCGCTGCGCCGCTTGGCATCTCGCCCCAGTAGCGCGTCGATGATGTTGGACAGGGTGGACTTGCCGGAGCCGTAGGGGCCAGTGAACGACCAGGCGCGGGTACGGCGTGGGTCGGCCAGTGCACTCGCGATGCGTTCCAGGACGTCCACGGCCCGGGCGCCGACGTAGGGATCGTGCAGCGCGTCCTCGACGTCGCGCTCGAGGTTGGTCGAGCGCATCTGGGAGCCGACGAGTTCGATGCCGGCGGGGAACTGCGGAGCGGAGCTCGACGGGCTACTCGGGGTCCGCGTGGAGGTTGCGGTGGTCACGCGGTCTCCTTAGCAAAGAGTGTGTCGGTGGTGTCGTCCGTGTCTGTGGCGTCCGTGGGCTTCGTGGCGAGTTCCTTCTGCTCGGCCTCGGCGAGCTTGGGGAACGTGGCGGCCCACTCCTCGCGGGTGGGGAAGCCGGGACGGCGGGTGACGAAGTCGTATTGCTCGTCGAGCACTTCCCACGCCAGATCGAAGGGGTCTGCCGAGAACGCGAGGCTGCGCTGTCCCACGGCCTCGGTCAGGTCGAGCTGCGGGTGATCCGCAGCAACCTTCTGCAGCGCCGTGACGATCTCGTTCTCCCGGACGCGGAAGGCACGCCCCGGGGAGCCCGGCTCGTTGGCGAGCCGGGCAACAGAGATCGAGTTGGCCTGGCGGGAGAACTTAGCGGCGTAGTCGAGGCAGGCATAGGCCAGGACCCGGGCAGGCAACGAGGTGCGGTGCCCGCTGGTGAACTGCCACTCGGCATTCCCGCGCGTCCCGACAAAGGTCAGCAGGTCAAGGTCGCGGAACGGGCATGCGAGCAGGTCCTCGTAACTGCCCGGCGAACCCGCCTTCTCCGGGGCGCTGCGCGCGTACATCTTGGTGAGGCACTCGATGTCCTTGACGATCGACGCCTCCTCCGGGCTCTTGTCGTAGGAGAAGTTCACATGCCGGGTAACCACCTGCGTCATGTCTGCAACCGTGAACCGGGAGAACGGCGCGAGGTGGAAGGCCGTGTACCAGGCCGGCGCGTGACTCTTGGCCCCCGGACGGGACGACACCAACCACCAGTGCAACAGCCACAGGCTGCCGTTCTCCTCCAGATACGGGTCCGCTCCTCCGTCCTCGTCGAGGAGCCAGCGGGCCTCCCAGGTGGGGTATGAGAACTTGGCCTGTGTGCCCTTCGTCGGATTGCACTCACGAGTCAGCTTGAACGCGCGCGACCAGTAGCGCATGGCGTTGACCATGTTCTTGCCCACGCCGAACCGCACCGGGGCATCAGCCGCGAGGAACGCACCCTGATCGCGTTTGACCTGCATGTATGCCTTGTGCAGCCAGCCGAAGCGGGGCGCGAACGTTTCGTGTCGCGCGAAGGAATAAAGGGCGGCTTCCCCAAGCCGGCTGTCTGACATCCGGGGCCTCTCTGTGTCCAATGCGATCGTTCTAACGAGGTTGGTAAACGGGGTAACGGTCAGCGGGGACCGTCGGCTTCGGCCAGCGCGGCCTGAACCTGCGTCACAGCGTGTTTGACGGCCCGCGCGGCGTGATCGATCTCGGCATCCGTGGTGGCGTAGCCCAGCGAGAAGCGGATCGTGCTGTCGGCATCCTCGCGGGACAGCCCCATCGCCAGGAGCACGTGGCTCGGCGTCGGAGCGCCTGACGCGCACGCGCTGCCCTCCGAGGCAGCGACGTCGGGCATGGCTGCCAGGACCGCGTCCGCAGGCACCCCAGGAAAAGTAATACTCGTCACGCCCGGCAGGCGCTGATCGCGCCGGCCGTTGATACGGCAATCGGGCAGGGCGCCGGTGACCAGGTACTCGAGGCGGTCACGCAGGGCTGCGACCCGCTCGGCCTCCTCAGCGAGGCCGCGCGCCGCGGCCTCGGCCGCTGCTCCCATGCCGATGATCCCTGCCACGTTCAGGGTGCCCGCGCGCCAGCCCCGCTCCTGTCCGCCGCCCACAAGGAGCGGCCGGTGCGGGAGCGGGGACCCACGGCGCACATACAGGGCCCCGACTCCCTGCGGTCCGCCGAACTTGTGGGCCGACAGTGACAAAAGATCGACGTCGAGCTCAGCGACGTCCACGGGGAGGCGGCCGACGAGCTGCGTGGCGTCCGTGTGGACGAGCGCGCCAGCTTCACGGGCTGCCTTGACCGCGACGCGGAGATCGGTGAGGACCCCGGTCTCATTGTTCGCCGCCATCAGGGAAACCACTCCCCCAGAACGCGCAGCGAAGACCTGATCGAGGGCGCCGAGATGCACCAGGCCGTCGCCGTCGACCGGCAGAAGTACAAGATCCTCTGGGCTCCCGGCGGTGACCGCGCGGGCCGTCTCAAGGACAGCCGGATGTTCAACGGGGCTTGTGACCAAGGGGTTTCCGGCAGAGAACGCGGCCCGGAGGGCGAGATTGTTCGCCTCTGTCGCCCCGGAGGTAAAGATGATCTCGCCGGGCGAGCAGCCAAGAAGATCGGCTAGCTGCCGACGGGCGACGTCGACCCGATGAGCCGCCCGCCGCCCCGGTTGGTGCATGCTTGAGGCGTTGCCGACCGATTGCATGGCCTCGACGACGGCCGCGAGAGCCTCAGGCCGGATCGGAGCGGTGGCATTATAGTCAAAATAGGACATACTCGCCCCATTTGGCCCGTTCATCATCTGCCACCCCACCTCGCTCGTGTCGCACACCAATGTACTGCTGGGGGAAGCCTCACCCCGCATCCGGGGTTCCACCAGTAGCCCGCCGTGATCCTAGCCGCGAGCCGAGATCCACTCTTTGAATCACTCGAACGCGTTGTGTCGCAAGCCATTTACCGAATGAATGTTCTATATCGCGCACTCGCGCGTAAGCCGCATGCCGAAAGATCCGTTTCGCGGCCTGGAAGACAGGCAGCTGCGTGGCCAAATGTCCTCCCTGGCTGGGCTTTTAGTCTGATGGTGCTCCTGTTGTCAGTGGTCCCGATTAGGGTGGTCCGAACGCTGCAACGTCGCAGTATCTGCAAGTTGCAGCGCTGCTTGGAGTGCGTCGAGCTGGGGGAGGAACTTCACGATGCTGGTCGGTCCCGTGCGGGCGGCTCACGGCTTGCCGTCAGCCGCATCGGTCAGGTGAGGCTGTGACGACTTGGTCACCGGGAATGCCCTTCGAGGCAGTCCTGGCAAACGCCCCCATGGACTACATCCGCCGGCACCTCGGCAAGGAGCTGTGCGGCCTCCTTGACCTCATCGAAGGAGGCACGGCGGGCAATGAGCGGTTGCGAGCCGTCGCTGCAATCGCGATCGACGCCGAGCTCCTGGTCGCGGACGAGGACGAGCGTGCCGTACTGCTCGGTCTCATTCCCGAGCCCAAGCGGGCGGAACTGGCGCAACGGCTCGGGTCGCTGGGCGACGAGCAACCACTGGAGTACCTGCACACGCTGAAGTGGACGCCTGACGAGCGCCGGGAGCTTCTGGAGTTCTTCGGCTTCACGGTCGAGCGCGCACAGCCTCAAGTCCCCTCCTTCAAGCGGGAGACAGCGCCCGACTACGCCCTGTTCCCCCATCAGCTCCGCGCGGCGCGCCGGACCAAGGAGCTGCTGTACGACGGCCCCCGCCGAGCCGTGCTCCACCTGCCGACGGGCGTGGGCAAGACCCGGACCGGCATGAGCATGATCTGCGACCACCTGCGGCAGCACGGACCGACCCTGGTGGTCTGGCTGGCCCACGGGCAGGAACTGCTGGAGCAGGCCGCGGCCGAGTTCGAGCGCGCCTGGAGCAAGGTCGGCGACCGCCCCCTGCCGGTCCTCCGCGTGTGGGGCAGCACTTCCCCGGACCTCACGGACGTGACCGACGGACTGGTCGTCCTCGGGCTGGAGAAGGCCGTCTCAACCGCCAAGTCGGACCCACAGTTTCTGCGCACCCTGGCCGCCCGCGCCACTCTGACCGTGTTCGACGAGGCACATCAGATCATCGCCCCCACGTTTCAGGGCGTAGTGGACGACCTGACGGTCCGTCACGACGCCAGTCTGCTGGGCCTCACCGCGACTCCGGGCCGCACGTGGGCGGACATCGCCAAGGATGAAGAACTCGCCGACTTCTTCTCCCGCCAGAAGGTCATGCTGGAGATCGCGGGCTACACAAACCCGGTGACAGCCCTCATCGACCAGGGCTACTTGGCCAAACCGATCATGCGCACGGTGGCCGCGGAAGCCGGCATGCATCTGTCCGCACGGGATCAGCAGAGCCTGGCGCGAGCGTTCGAGATCCCGGACAGCATCATCGCCGAGCTCGCGAAAGACGAACAGTGGAACCTCAAGGTTGTCCAGACAATCATGGAGCTCCTTGAGAAGCGGCACCGCCGCATCCTCGTGTTCGCGGCATCGGTGCAGCACTGCCGACTCATCGCCTCCGTGTTGTCCGCGGCCGGCCTCGACGCGGTATTCGTGACCGGCGAGTCCTCGCCGCGGCACCGAAGCGACGCCATCCGTCGTTTCAAGAGCGCCGCGCGGCGCCCGATGATCCTGTGCAACTTCGGAGTCCTGACCACGGGCTTCGACGCGCCGGCGGCCAGCGCCGCCGTTATCGCCCGGCCGACCAAATCCCTCGTGCTCTATAGCCAGATGGTCGGCCGAGTCATCCGCGGCCCCAAGGCTGGCGGAACTGAAACCTGCGAGATCGTCACCGTCGTCGATCCGGAGCTCCCCGGGTTCGGCGACGTCGCCGAAGCATTCACCAATTGGGAAGACGTATGGGAGACAGCGTGACCGGCGAGGGAAACAGCTACCGGATCGTCAGCCCTTCGCTGACCGTCAAGGCCATGCGCGACAGCGGCTACAAGAACACCGCCTACGCGCTCGCCGAGCTGATCGACAACAGCATCGACGCGCAAGCCACGCTGGTACAGGTCTTCGCCTGCGAGAGCCCCATCGAAGGTGCCGCCCAGACCAGGTACCGGGTGGACAAGATCGCTGTCCTCGACAACGGCAAGGGCATGGACAGCGAACTGCTGCGCCGCGCTCTGAAATACGGGGATGGTCTCGGCGACGACCGCAGCCGAATCGGCCGCTTCGGCATGGGCCTGCCCAACTCCAGCATGTCCCAGTGCACCAAGGTCGAGGTCTGGTCGTGGAAGAACGGCGCTGCAAACGCCATGTACACCTACCTTGACCTGGACGAGATCACCGAGGGGCAGGATGAAGTTCCCGACCCCGTACCTCGCCGTGTGCCGGAGTATTGGGACGACCTCAGCGAGGTGCCCCTGGGCACCAGCGGCACCCTCGTCGTCTGGACGAACCTGGACCGCGTCAAGTGGCACAGTGCCGGCGCCACCCTGCGCAACACCGCCGAATTGATCGGCCGTGTGTACCGGCACTACCTGAACGACGGCTCCGTGGACATCAAGATGGCGCCCGTTCGCGACGGTAAGGTCCTCGAAGGGGACAACGGCGCCTACTACGCCGAACCCAATGACCCTCTGTACCTCATGGAGAAGACCGGAACGCCCGCGCCGTTCAACAGCACCCCCATGTTCGAGCCCTTCCCCATGGGCAACGAGGCGGAACCCGGGGTCTACCGCTATCCCATCACGGTCGATGGCACACAGCACACCGTAACGGTGCGCGCCTCCATCGCCCGGCCTGAAGCCCGCCGTTCCGATGTCTCCGGCCGTCCGTGGCCCGACGACGCCAACCCGAACCGGGCCCCGGGTGACCAGAAGTGGGGGAAGCACGCTCGTCGGAATGTCGGCGTCTCGCTGGTCCGAAAAGGCCGCGAGCTCGACCTCGATACCTCGTGGGCGATCGGTTACGACCCCGTGGAGCGGTGGTGGGGCGTCGAGGTGGACTTCCCGCCCGAGCTCGACGAGGTGTTCGGCGTCACCAACAACAAGCAGACGGCCGTCGTGTTCTCGTCACTCGCCGACTTCGACTGGTCGGCCGAACAGGATCCCGACGAGACACCCAAGCAGTTCAAGGACCGGCTGCGGGAACTCGGCGATCCCCGGCTGCCGCTGATCGACCTCGCCCAGTACCTCAAGGGTCTCCTGGGCAAAATGCGCAAGAAGCTGAAGCAGCAGACGCTGGGCGACCGGAAGGGCAAGAAGCGGTATGACCAGGACGTCACCTCCAAGGCCACGGACGCCGTCAAGCGCCGGCAGGAGGACGGGTACACCGGTACGACCGACCTCCTCGCAGAGGAGGCGACGGAAGCCGACAAGCGCCAGGAGCAGCTGACCGCGCTTACCGAGCGGCACCATGTCGACGAGGACACCGCCCAAACTCTGGTCGACGAGGCCCTGGAGAACGACTGGCGCGTCCGCTGGATCTCCAGTCCCCAGGACTCATCCGCCTTCTTCAACATCGACCTGCTCGCCGGCATGCTCCAGGTGTCCTTCAACACCGAACACCCCCTGCACAGCAAGCTGATGGCCGTTCTTGAGGACGTGCCCGAGGACGCCAACGACGCGGAGCTCCGCCAGCGGCTCGCCCGCGCGACGGAGACCTTCAAGCTGCTCGTCTTCTCCTGGGCGCGGATGGAGGACGAGATCCCCAACAAGAAGGCGCGCCGCGTCATCGCGGATGCCCGAAGCGACTGGGGCCGGTACGCCCGTGACTTCATCGAGGACGGGAGCGAAGAGGAGTGACACAGCCGGACCATGTCTGGCAGCAGATCGCGGACATGGTGGAGGGTGCCGGCGAGGAGGTGGTCATCATCGCCCCTTTCATCAAGAAGGCGATCTTCGAGGAGACCATCGCCGCGGTGCCCTCCTCCGTCCAGAAGATCACGTGTGTCACGCGCTGGACCCCGGCGGAGGTAGCCGCCGGGGTCTCGGACCCGGAGATCATCGAAGCTGCCCAGAGCGACGAACGCATTTCCATTGCCTTGTGTCCGTCCCTCCACGCCAAGCTCTACCGTGCCGACGGCCGCTGTCTGGTCGGCTCTGCCAACCTGACCGGCAAAGCCACTGGACGCGTGCCGAACGCCAACGTGGAACTCCTGCTAGAGGTGCCGATCGACCACCCCGAAGTACAGCGTGTCCTCGACCAGATCAACACCCGCTCGACCATAGCCACACCCCACACTGCAGCCCTCGTACGGCAGCAGGCAGAACTCCTGAGAAGCGAGCGCGTCACTCCGCCGTCTGAGGACGAAGCAGCCCCGTATTGGTTCCCGGAGACAAGAAGACCGGCGAACGTCTACGCCCTTTACAGCGGGCGACAGAGATTCACCTCGCTGGTCGAGGCCGGCATCGTACGAGACCTGGCCATGCTCGATGTTCCCGCCGGCCTCCCGGAAGACGCCTTCAACAGCGAGGTCGAGGCCCGCCTGCATGCGATTCCGGAACTCGGTCAGCTGACCACAGAACAGCGTCTCAGCAACATCAAACTCCAGCGGGCCATCGCCGAACGGACGGGAGACACAGAAGAGCAGGCGCGCAGAACGGCCGAGACGCTCGCGGCCTGGCTCCAGCACTTCGGCCGGTACTACACCGAAGTGGGCTCGTGGGAGCTGCGACCCGGCATAGAGCACGCCTAAGATCACAGCCACGGCGTGGCCAGCACACCGCCGACGAACACGAGCACAGGGTGATGGGGAAGGCCGTCTCATGGCAGAGGTACGCGTCCCGTTCCTCCTCGGGCACGCCGAGATCGCCTTCCTCTTCCACATTGAGCGGCAGACATCCCAGAGATGGCGTACAGCCGGCACGCTCGCCGAGCCCGATCTGATCGCCTCCGGCAATCCGTACTGGCTGCTGAGCACGGCCATGCGACTCGACGGCGAAGGCGACCGCATCGCCGACCGGGAACGGCTAGCGACCTACAAGGCCGGTATCCCCCATGGTTACGACCCAGAGGACAAGGAGAACCTCCCAGTCATCGTCGGTATCCAGGAAGCAGCACGCGTGCTCGGTCAGAACGCGCAGACCATCTCTCGGTGGCGGAACCGGCACAAGATCGCCGAGGCCGACCTGCTCGTCTCCGGCTCGCCGCTCTGGCTCCTTGAAACGATCCTGGACGACGCGCGGCAGCGGCAGCGAACCGTCGTGGCCTCCGAAGTCGCCGCGCTCCGTGCAGGACAGCGCACTCCTCAGAAGCCCCGTGGCCGAAGGCCGAGCGCCCCGGAGGCAAGTCCGCCGCGACAGCCACCGCCTGCCGCACAGACGTTCACCAGCGATAACCACAGCGCCGCAGCTGAGTTTCTGGCGTCCGTTCTGGCCCAGGGATACTCCGTCACCATCAAGCCCCGGCGATAACTCATCACCACGGCCCATGCCAGCCCACGCCCCGGTTGAACTCGATGTTCACCGACAGCAGTGAGAGAAACACTTGCCTTGATCATACGTCATCCATAGTGTCTCTCACATGTCGATCTTGCAGCGCACCCACGGAGCCCATGACGCCAACCCCACCGACTCCGCCCCACAGACCGCTTCCTGCCAGCCCGACCCCATGAAGGTCGTCTCGTACGGAGGCGGCGTGCAATCGACGGCACTACTGGTGCTGGCGGCCCGTAAGGAGATCGACTTCGAGACCTTCCTCTTCGCCAATGTGGGCGATGACAGCGAACACCCGGCAACACTCGCCTACGTTCGTGAGGTCGCCATGCCGTACGCTGCCCGGGCGGGCCTCGATGTCCAAGAGCTCAGGCGGCGCCGACGTGATGGAACGAGCGAGACGCTCATGCAGCGTTTGCACCGGCCGGCCACGAGGTCGATCCCTATCCCAGTTCGCATGGCGAATGGGGCTCCGGGCCGACGCAACTGCACGGCAGACTTCAAGATCAAGGTGATTGGACGGTGGCTCCGAGAGCACGGAGCCACCGCGGAGCATCCGGCTGCGGTGGGTATCGGAATATCGCTCGACGAGATCCACCGCGCCAACCGGCGTCGGCGAGAGCCTCACGAGATCATCGAGTACCCGCTTCTCGATCTCGGACTCCGCAGGACCGACTGTGAGCGCCTCATCACGGAGGCGGGCCTCCCAGTGCCGCCGAAAAGCTCCTGCTTCTTCTGCCCCTTCCTCACTGTCGACGCTTGGCGGCACCAGCGCAGGCACGAACCCGACCTGTTCGCCCTATCGGTGGAGCTCGAAGAGACGATCAACGAACGCCGGGCTGCACTCGGACGTGATGCCGTCTACCTCACGAGGTACGGCCGCCCGCTCGAGCAGGCGATCCCTGAAGAGGGCTTGGCGAGCTGTGACGCCGACGACGGGGACGGTTCATGCGACTCCGGCTGGTGCATGACCTGAGTCAAGAAGTACGGCTGGGGACGGAAGCTGATCCTTCCGCCCCCAGCCTTCGCTTCGCACCAACGAAAGAACCGCGGTCGGGTCGGATCCCTAGGTCAGAGCTCGGGCGGCTCGCCAGGCTCAAGGTGGAGAACCGCCAGGTATTCGCTGTAGGGCATCTCTTCATCCACCCACCGACTGCCGTCAGCTCCATCTGGGATCAACCTGCCGTCGAAGAGGTACTTGTCCTCATCGAGAAGCACAACGCCCCCCTCGTCCAGGGCCGCAGCGAGCAGAACCTGTATGCCCAGCATGACGGACGTGGTCGCTTCCCTGGCAGCACAGATTTCCTCGTGACCAGTTGCGTGGATCTTCGCATCCACATCGTCGATCGGCGCCGGAACTCCTGCGAGCCCGTGCACCGTCTGACGGTGCAAAGCCATCGCTGCGGCGACACCGGAGGCGACGGATACAGCGGTGTCGCTGGGCTGATTCCGCACGTGAGCTGTGAGGTGCTCAGCGACCGCGCGTGAGTGCATTGGCCAGACGTGGGTGCGGTGAGACAACTGGCGCTCCGCCCTCTCGATGGCGGCAACGGGCTGCGAGCAGTCCGGGTACAGCACTCTGACGAATCCTTCGAGCGCCGCCCGAACGTAGCCGAGCCGCACGAGGTGCAGCTGCCACTCCTCCATCATCTCCGACCAGACGACGTCGAAGTCGCCGCCGGCCGCACACATGCCCCCGTCGTCGTACGACATATCGAGGGTAACCGTACGCAGCCCCTGGGCAAGGCGGAGCCACCTGTAAGCGTTCTCCCAACTGGCTTGCTCCGCTGCCCCACCGCCCGAGGCATGCTCCACCCAGTCGGTGAGTTCACGGACGTGATCCTCCGGCGCAGCAAGCGCGAGTGTGGGCGCGGTGCGGTACGAGGGCAGGCAGGCGCCCTCCGTGTGAGTGGTGGTCATAGAGGGAGCGTCTCATGTCCCACTGACAACGGTGACCGAGCTGAGCGCCTCTGTAGCCGATGCGACGTCTTCAGGTGCAGTCGGGACGCCGCACCAACCGATGTCCCCTCAAAGCCCTACCACATCTGGCCAGTTCGCGTTCCCAGCCGTCCTCCGTACCGATCAGGTGGGGACTCGCGTACAGGCCGGCACGAACCTCGGCTTCTGTCAGACGCCGGTACTTCGGCGCGTCCGGGTCGTCTTCGGCCAGAAACTCGTGCTTGCGATGCAGAAGTGGTCGGTTGACTGAGTCTGCGTAGGAAGTGAAGGAGGACTTAAGGGTCCTCAAGTCGACGGCGTAGGAAGCGGCCAGTCGGGGGTGGGGGTCCGTGTCGAACTCCGGGTAGTCGAGCCAGCTGACGCCTCGGCCTTGGTGGCGGAGTTTCACGACCGACCACTCGCCAGGCCGGCCGGCGGCGATGCTGGCGCACTGCTCGTACAGGCGCAGCACGGTCGGGATGCGATGGAGAGCGCGCCGGTGGACGTACAGAGCAGTAGCAGTGAACTTTCCGGCGATCGACCCATTCATGGCCCGGCGGACGTAGGCGTCATCGCGCAGCTTGAACAGCAGGCGGTCTGCCCGCTTGCATGCCTCCGTGTACGACGGAAAGAAGGCGCGGATGTCGAGCTGGACGGGAAGTGGCAGACTGCTTGCCGGGCCTCGGCCATGGAACAGCTCGACGGCGAGGAAGAGCAGCGTGTCGAGAGCAGCCCGTTCTGCACCCCGTTCCACCTTCACGGGGTCCGCCTCCTGCTCGGCAAGGCGCTTCAGCTCGGCGGGACGGAGGTGACCGAGGAGGCTAATGATCGGCTGCGGCATTTCCTCCAACTGCGGCATCCGGCCGCGCTGTTCCAAGTGGGCGACGACCGCACTGATCGCCGACGCGGTGTCCTCGGATGCCAACCACTCGCCATTAGGCGCGATCTGTCGGGCCAGGTAGCTGAGGCGTGCCGAGTCGTCCTTGAAGGCGTACACGATGCCGGGCGCCGCTGACAAGCACCGCACGCCCGTGGCTTCCTCGACATAGTCCCGGAGCTCTCCGGCAGCGTAAAGGTGCTGAAATGTCCGGCGCTGGGTGAGGATGCCGTCACCGTACTCGATCCCCTTGATCTGGTTGCGCTCCCAGCGCAACCGCGCAGACACCACCAGCACGGAGCTAGCCAGCTCCCAGGCTCGCAGGAGCGTCCGACGCCTTTCCGCGGGGTCCTCGATGACGTTAAGCACATACGTGAGAAGTACGACGTCAGCCGGCCGACGCTGCCCCTCCGGGAAATGCACCGGGTCCCAGCCCGTGACGTCAAGGCCAAGGTGCTGAAGTGCGCGCACATCGCCACCGCGCCCGCACCCGTAGTCCAGGACTGCCATCCCAGGCCGCAACTGGAGATCGCCGAGGGCACGGCGAGCGGGAAGCGAGAGTCTGGCTCGGCCGATGGCCGTGTGATGTCGCTGACTTCCCCAGAGCTGTTGTGTCATCGGTGTCCCTCGATACAACGGACCTGCCGGCTACGACTTCACCGCACCCTACGCTGGCACGTCCTCCTAGATCCAGAGAGGCAGCAAATGGGCAGTTACGGAAAGTTGGTAAGGGACCGTATCCCTGAAATCATCGCAGCCGAGGGGCGTGAGCCGATCACATACGTTGCCTCACCCGGCGAATATCACAGAAGGCTCCGGGAAAAGCTGACCGAAGAAGTCGCCGAGTTTCTATCCGCGGACGATGCTGTTGCCCTAGGCGAGCTTGCCGACGTCTTGGAAGTCGTCCATGCCCTCGCTATGAGCCTCGGCATCGACTCGGTAGCGCTAGAAGAAATGCGCCAGACAAAGGAACGGGAGAGAGGCGGTTTCACACGTCGAATCGTCTGGACGGGAAACCGGTGATCCACAGATCGGGCTCACCAACGGGCGACCGAACTGGCAGACGGAGAGATAAGCATCAATGAGCCCGTTCGACGGTGGTCCAAACTGTCAAGCTCAGCTCCGAGCCGCGCTCCACAGGGTGCCACCTCGCGCCCCCCGATGTCAGTGCGGCGGGATACCGTCCTCATCACGCTGAGGTGAGGGGGGAACCATGGCGAGGAACGCCCGGGCCGAGCAGCTGCGGGAGTACGGCCGGTCCGTGCTGGAGGGGGCCCGTTCGGAGCAAGTCCTGCGCATGGCACGGCAGGTGAACGCCGTGTCGTACACGAGCGCGAGGGAGTACGCGGGCCGCTCGCTCTTCGAGTTGCTGCAGAACGGCTACGACGCGCATCTGAGGGACCGCCGCGACGGACGGATCCACGTCCTGCTGGACGAGGCGGAGGGCGATTGGGGGACGTTGTACGTCGCCAACGGCGGCACACCCTTCACCTGGCGGAACGTCGAACGGATCTGCGAGCTCGCGCAGAGCTCGAAGGAGGTCGGCGAGGGCATCGGCAACAAGGGCGTCGGGTTCCGCAGCATCCTGTTGATCAGCGACGCGCCCGAGATCTACAGCGCGGACCCCGACAGCCCGATCGGCCCGGAATTGGACGGGTACTGCTTCCGCTTCGCGCAGAGGGCCGACGTGGAGGAGTTCCTCGCCGGTGACGACAACGCCCACGAAGTGGCCGCCAAGTATCCCCCGCTCCAGGCACCCCTGCCGCTGGACGATGTGCCCGCGACCTGCCGGCAGTTCGCCGCCCAGGGGTATGTGACCGTCGTCCGGCTGCCCCTGCTGAGCGAGGCCGCCCGGGCCGAGGTCCGGCTGCGGATGCGCGAGCTCGCGGGGGCGAAGGTACCCGTGATGCTGTTCCTCGACCGGCTCGTCGGACTGACGCTGGAGCGGCGGGCCACCGGTGGCGAGGCGGGCGACGACCACGAGGCGCACGAGCGGCACGAGCTATCCCGCTCCGAGGAGCCCTTCGCGGTGGCGCGGGACGGCGCCGGACACGAATTTCCCGTCTCCTTCGCGACCGTGCGCCTGGGCCCGTCCGACACCTTTCTCGTCGCCCGGGGCACCGTGGAGAAGGAACGGCTGAACAGCACGCTCGCCGAGGCCGTCGGTTCCGGGCTCCTCGACGACACGTGGCAGGAGTGGAAGCGGTCCGCCGTCGTCGAGGTCGCGCTCCCGCTGCCCGCGACGCGCCGACCGCGACGCGGGCAGATCTACACCTTCCTGCCGATGGGCGAGGACCAGGCCGCGCCGTTTCCGGGGCACGTGAACGCCCCGTTCTGCACCAAGTTCGACCGCACCGGCCTTCCCGCCGACAACCCCCTCAACGTGCTGCTGTTCGACGCGGTCGCCGAAACCTGTCTGGCGGCCGCCGCGCAACTGCGTACCGTGCCCGATCCGGCCATGCGGCAACCGGCCGTGGACCTGGTGAGCTGGGAGAGTGAGAAGGGCTCGCCAGGGCGGCTCCGCGCGGCGGCCCTGCACGTGCACGGGAGCGAACTCGCCGACGTACCGCTCGTGCCCGTCCTCGCCGCCGACGGCGCCCCACCGGAGGCGTGCTGGGCCCCGCCCCGCGACGCGGTCCTGTGGCCGGACCTCGACCTGACCGTCCTCACGGCACACCGCGCGCACAAGGCCGGGATCGTGGTGGCGGACCCCGAAGCCGGCGGCGACCGGCTGAAACGGCTGGCCACCCTGTGCAAGGCCCTCGGGTGCTCGTGGGAGCCGGGCCCGGAGATCCTCGCCGAGTACGTGGAACGGATCGCCCGGGGCCTTCCCCTCCCCGGGCCCGGTGAATCCCCCGAGCAGTGGAGCGCGCTGTACGAGGACCTGGCCGCCCTCTTCGCGGACAACGGGCACGTCCTGCACGGCAGGCAGTTGCTGCTCGCGGAGGACTGCACACTGCGGCACACCAACCGTCCCCCCAGCAGGGCGGGTACGGGGACAAGTACACGTACACAGGGCAAGCCGAGCGGTCAGGGTGTCCGCCGCGAGGCGTTCTTCCAGCCGGTGCGTACGGAGGCGAACCAGACCGAGGCCCCGTCCGTCCCCGCCCTGCTCGGGAAGCGGTTGTTCTCCCTGCACCCGGGGCTGGTCTGGAAGGACCGCGGAGAGCGTGCGCGCGGGCGGGCTGCCCGCGCCTTCCTCGAGCAGGAGGGGCTCGTCCGGCCGTACGACACGCGGGGCCTGCTGGACCACGTACGGCAGGCTCTCAGCGCGAGCACCGATCGCAGACTGCGGCTCCAAACCCTGCGGTTCGTCTTCCGGCTGTGGCAGCCCAGGCGTTCGCTGGGCGGGACGGAGGTCTCCTCGCTCGGACTGTACGTACCGACGGCGGACGGCCGGCTGATCAGAGCGAGCGACGCCGTCTTCGGCCGGGGCTGGGGCCGCGCGTCCGTCGGTGAGGACCTGGCGGCGGTGGTCGCCGCCGGGCAGGACGTGTCGAAGAGTCTCAAAGCAATCGCCGGACGCCTCCTCGCCGCGCCCGAGGAGTTCGCCAAGCGGGGCGAGACTACCCCTGAGGAGTGGCGGGCGTTCTTGCTGGAGGCCGGGGTGGCCGACGGTCTGCTCCCGGTCAGGTCCCCCCACGCCTTGAGCCGGGTAGACCAAGGCCGGCAGCTCACCGCTCGGCAACTGATCCGCATGGCGAAGGTGTCTGCCGAAGTGCAGGAGCAGTGGGAGCCGTACGTCCGCAACTGGTCCAGTGCCTACTACCCCCGGACGCCTTACCGGGGAACCCCCGCCTGGCGGCTCCCCGGCCAGGAAGTCGTCGGACGCCTCGGCCAGGAGGCTCGGCTGGCATACGCACGGCTTGTCCTGCATGGCCTGGCCAGCTGGGACGACGCTAGGTTCACCAGCGTCTGGACCAGTGCCGGCAGCCAGAGTTCCCCGGACAGGGAACTGGTCCCGACCCCGCTCGGCGCCTTCGTCCGGGAGCAACCGTGGCTCCCGGTGCGGGGCCGCGACCGGGCCGTCCGGTTCGTCCGGCCGGCTGACGCCTGGCACTGCCCGCCTGGGCTGGAGGAGGAGCCCTCGTACGCGCCGACCGTCGACCATCGGCTGCGCCACCTTCTGGAACGCGGGAAGGCGGGCGACCGCTTGCGGGAAATGCGGATGTCGACCTGGGACGACCCCCGGGACAGCGCCCGCCTCATCGCCGCGCTGGGACAGCTTGCGTCGGAGGGCGCGCTGGGGGCCGAAGACCGGCCCGCCGCGCAGCGCGCCAACGAACGCGCCTGGAGACACCTCGTACGGCGTCCCTGTCCCGCACTGCCCGAGGGCGCCAGTCTGCTCGCTGAGTCCGGGGACCGGCTGATCAGCGTACCGCTGTCCGCTCTGGACGGCGGGGAGAGCGATGGCGATGGTAATGCCCGGACCGTGCTCTACGTCAGCGGTGAACGCGACGGCCTGACAGCCCTGCTGATACGGGAGATGGCGCGCCCCCTGCTCACCCTTCCTGGTGTCTCGGCGAAGGCCGCCGAGCTGCTGGCGGCCGAACACCCCGCCACCGTCCGGCACACCGACGACCTGACGTTCACGGTGACCGTGGACGGCACACGGGTTGACCCCGCGGCCATGGGAGAGCCACTGGTCCAGCAACTGCCCTGGCTCGCGCTGGCCCTGGGCGTCCTCTGCGACCACCTGGCGCGCGGCCCCCGGGCGAGCGAGGCCGAGCTGAGCGAGCTGACGTCCCTGGTCCGGAGCGTACGGCTGCACCGCTACCGCTCCTGGGACATCAAGCTCGACGACCGGCCCGTGACCTTGCCGGGCCGCCTCGGCGGAGTGCTGCCACTGCCCGATCCGAAGCATCCGCTCGTCCTCGCCCCAGCGGGCGAGCCGGGCTGGCCCGAGACCACCCGCATCGTGATGGCCGTCGCCGAGCTGCTGGGACGGCGAGAGTTCGGCGACCGGCTGCGCCTCGCCGCCCACCAGCTCGCCTCCCGCCACGCCGACCTGCTCGACCCGGGCCACGAGGATCTCGCCGACGCCCTGGAAGTCACGGTCCACCAGGTCGAGGAGACCAGCCACCGGATCGACGGTGCCATCGGCGCGGTCCTGGAACGCTGCCGGCCCTTCCTCGTCCACCTGCTCGGCACGGAGACGACGAACTCGCTGATCCTGCCGCCGCCCGGTGACACCCGGGAGTTCCAGGCCCACCTCGATGAGTACGCCGCCGAGCTCCCGGTATCCGTGCCCGACTTCATCGCCAAAGCCCGCGCAGCCCGCGGTACGGACGAACTGCGTCGCGACCTGGGCATCGGATTCGCCGAGCTGAACGACACCCTGCGCGCGATGAGCCCACCCCTGGAACCGATCAGCCACGCCGCCGAGCATGAGGAAGCGCTCCGCACCTACCTGGACCTGCGCAGGAAGGAGCTCGTCAACCGGCTTCGCTGGGCGGTGCTGGAGGACTTCGACGCGCGCCGTCCGATGTCCGACTGGCCCTCGGTCCGGGCCATGGACTGGATCCACGCGCCGGAGGCATGGGAGTACACCGTGGACACGGCCGACACGGGGAGCCTGGAGGCGCACGTGGAGGAGCAGCTGGCGCTGCGCCTGGGCCGCCCGGTCCCGTTGCCCCGGTCGGGCGAACGCCTGCCAGCCCCCGACCAGGTACGCGGCGCGAACCTCCGTACGATCACCGGCCTGACCGCCGACCTCGCGGTCCTGGTCAGGGCGGCCGGACACCCGTTGCCAGCGGCCCTGACCGCAGCCGAGCCCGCCGAGGAGGTCACCGCGCGGCTTGAGGCCGTGGGCGCGCTGGACTTCCGGCCCCTGTCCCCCACCGACGTCGTCGGCTGGCTGGCGGCCCTCGGCCAGTGGCCCGACGGGATGGCGGTGTCGACGGATCCCGAACGGCACGGGCTGTCCGGGGCCGACCTGGACCGGGTGCGCAACGCAGCGGAACACGAGCGCCGCGAACGGGAGCGCAAACGGCGGTCGATCTCCGTCGGCGGCCGCGACTTCGACGTGCACTCAGGCGACTTCACCGCCCTCACCCGCGAACTCGACCGGGTCCTGCAGAGCGGCTCGGCGCCAGGCATCACCGCCGCCGGACCGCTCCGCTTCACGGACCCCCGCCCCCAAACAGGGCGCACCCAGGCCACCGGTCGCACCCGCGGGTGGCGGTACGGGGGCGGCACGGACAGCGGGCTGACCACGGCCCAGCGGGAGGCCATCGGGTACGTGGGCGAGTGGTACGCGTACCAGTGGCTGTGCGCTCGCTACCCGGACAGCATGGACGAAACCTGCTGGGTGTCGGGCAACCGCCGCAAAGCCTTCCCCGGCCCGTCCGGCGACGACGGCCTCGGCTTCGACTTCCAGGTCGGCTCCGGCAGCCGGCCCTACCTGTACGAGGTGAAGGCGACCGGGGGCGAAGGCGGCCGCTTCGAGCTGGGAGAAAGCGAGGTCCGCGCGGCCCGCCAGCACGCGGGCAACGACCGCTGGCGCCTCCTGGTGGTCACCCACGCCCTCACCCCGCACAAGATGGCCATCCAGATGCTCCCCAACCCCTACGGAAAGCGAGGCCGAGGCCGCTACCGCGAGGAGGGCGGGGCACTGCGCTTCTCGTACCTGCTGTGACCTTGACGTTCAACTCCAGCGCGAGGAAAGAGTGGCTCCTGCCCGCGGGACCTATCTGGGACTTTCCTGGAACTTCCGGCCGGATCAGCCAGTACGGGCGGGAAACAACGGAAAGGCCATTCATGCAGGTCATGGCGTTGCCTGGTCTCTTCCGGGACATCTGATCAGCACGACTCAGTAGGTCTGCGCTCAGCGTCGCCCGCCCTCGGCGCCCCATCGATGCTCGCCACCTTGACAGGGTCTGACCTGCCCGACAAGGCGCCTGACACCCCATCAGAACGAGCGTCAAATGAGCGTCACGAGCGTCATTTCAGCGTCAAGATATCGCCCGTAACGCCCACACCGCACATAATGCGCACGGACAAAACCGCAGGTCAGGAGCCCTTCGCGGCCGGTTCAAGGATCGCGACGCACTCAACGTGGTGGGTCATCGGAAACAGATCGAACGCCCGCAGCGTCCGCACCCGGTACCCGCCCTCGCGGAAGTACCCCAGGTCCCGGGCCAGCGCGGCGGGATCGCAGGCGACGTAGGCGATGCGGCGGGCGCCCAGGGAGGCGAGGTGGGCGACCGTCTTGCGGCCGGCGCCCGCGCGGGGCGGGTCGAGGACGATGAGGTCGACCTCCGTGATGCCGGTGCGCGGCAGGTCCGACTCGACCTTGCCCTGCTCGATGCGGACCCGCGGAAAGTCGGCCAGGTTGTGCCGCGCGTCCTCCACCGCCCGCTTGCCGGACTCGATACCGAGGACCGCGCCCTTCTCGCCGAGGCGGTCGGCCAGCGCTCCCGCGAAGAGGCCGACACCGCAGTAGAGGTCCAGGGCGGTTTCACCCTTGCGCGGGAGGAGGCCCTGCATGACCGCCGTCACCAGGGTGTCCGCCGCCTTCGGGTGGACCTGCCAGAAGCCGCCGTTGCCGACCCGGTAGGTACGGTCGTCCGCGCGTTCGCGGACGAAGGGGCGGCCGTGGACGCGGTGGACGCCGCCGTCCTTCTCACCGACGCGCAGGACCGACACCGGCCTGTCCAGTTCCACGATCGGCAACCGCGCGCCCGGCTTCGGCGTCAGGATCACCTGGCGGTCCTGAGAACCCGTCGCCGCGATCGCCTCCACCGACTCCATGCCGGTCCAGTCCCGCTGCTCGATGCCCAGCTCGCTGACACCCTCCGCCGCGATCATGCAGTGGTCGATGTGTTCGATCTCGTGCGAGCGGTGGCGGCGCAGGCCCGCGCGGCCCTCGGCGTCGACGGCGTACTGCACGCGCGTGCGCCACTGCGGGACCTGGCCGGCCGGCAGCTTGTCGCCCTCGGCCGGCATCACCGTGCCGTCCCAGCCCGCCTCCTCGGGCGTGAGGCCCGCGAGCCGCTCGAGCTGCTCGGCGATCACCTCGCCCTTGAGGCGGCGCTGGGCGCCCGGCTTGGCGTGCTGCCAGTCGCAGCCGCCGCAGCGGCCGGGGCCGGCGAAGGGGCAAGGAGCCTGGATGCGGTCCTTGGAGGCGTCAAGGATCTCCACCGCGTCGGCGCGCAGGAAGCGCGCGCCCTCCTCGCCCTCCGTCACCCGGGCCACCACCCGCTCGCCGGGCAGTGCGTGCCGGACGAACAGCACCTGGCCCTCGGAGGTACGGGCGATGCAGTGGCCGCCGTGGGCGACGGGGCCGATCTCGACCTCGTACTCCTCGCCCACCAGAGACGTCGTCGGTTCTGCCTGCATGGTGGGGTGACTCCAGATCGAAGAAAGAGACTCGGGAAAGGGACGGGAAAGAGACTCGGCAAGCCGGCCGCACCGGCGGGCCGGACAACAGCCCACCAGTCTACGGCCTCTCCGCCGGGCCTCAGTCCTTGGCCGTCGACGACTCCTTCGGCCGTTCCACCGCCGGTCCACGCCGGACGGCACCCGGGGCGCTCCATTCCTGCCGCTTGCGGGCCCGCTGCTTGGCCGCCTCGGAGGACTGCAGCTGGTAGGGCACCGAGGTCACCATGACACCCGGGGTGAACAGCAGGCGGCCCTTCAGGCGCAGGGCGCTCTGGTTGTGCAGCAGGTGCTCGTACCAGTGTCCGACCACGTACTCGGGGATGATCACGGAGACCGCGTCGCGCGGGGACTCCTTGCGCAGGCTCTTGACGTACTCGATCACCGGGCGGGTGATCTCGCGGTACGGCGAGTCCAGGACCTTCAGCGGCACGTCGATGCCGCGCCGCTCCCACTCCTCGCGCAGTGCCTTGGTCTCGGCCGGGTCGACGTTGACCGTCAGCGCTTCCAGGGTGTCGGAGCGCATCAGCTTGGCGTAGGCCAGGGCGCGCAGCGTCGGACGGTGGATCTTGGAGATCAGGACGACCGAGTGCACACGGGAGGGGCGGACGCTGTCGTCGCTCGGGCCCTCGGGGGCCGCGATCTCCTCGGCGACGCGGTCGTAGTGCTTCCGGATCGCGGTCATCGTCGCGTAGAAGATGCACATGCCCAGCAGGGCCACCCAGGCGCCGTGCGTGAACTTGGTGACGAGGACGACGACCAGCACCAGGCCGGTGAAGAAGGCACCGAACGCGTTGATGGCACGGGAACGGACCATATGGCGGCGCTTGGCCGGGTCCTTCTCGAGGGCGAGATGGCGGTTCCAGTGCCGGACCATGCCGGTCTGGCTGAGCGTGAAGGACACGAACACACCGACGATGTACAGCTGGATCAGGCGCGTGGAGTCGGCGCCGTAGATGAAGACCAGCAGGGCCGCGGCGCCCGCGAGCAGCACGATGCCGTTGGAGAAGGCGAGGCGGTCGCCGCGGGTGTGCAGCTGGCGCGGGAGGTAGCGGTCCTGGGCGAGGATCGAGCCGAGCAGCGGGAAGCCGTTGTACGCCGTGTTGGCCGCGAGGAACAGCACCAGCGCGGTGGCGGCCGCCAGCAGGATGAACAGGAGGCTGCCCTTGCCGAACACCGCCTCGGCGACCTGGGAGATCACCGGGTTCTGGACGTAGCCGGAGCCGACCGCGCTGCCGTTGCGGATCAGGTCGGTGGCCGGGTGCTCGGCCATGCGGACCTTCGTCGTCATCGCGAGGGCGATGATGCCGCAGAACATGGTGACGGCCAGCAGGCCCATCATCGCGAGCGTGGTCGCCGCGTTCTTCGACTTGGGCTTGCGGAAGGCCGGGACGCCGTTGGAGATGGCCTCCACGCCCGTCAGCGCGGCACAGCCGGAGGAGAAGGCGCGCAGCAGCAGGAAGACGAGCGCGAAGCCCGCCAGGCCCTGGTGTTCGGCCTTGATGTGGTAGTCGGCCGTCGGGGCGCGCATGGTGTCGCCGAGGACCAGGCCCCGGAACGCCCCCCACGCGATCATGATGAAGACGCCGCCGACGAAGACGTACGTCGGGATCGCGAAGAGCTTGCCCGACTCCCGCACGCCGCGCAGGTTCATCAGCGTCAGCAGCACGATCACGCCGATCGCGCAGAGCACCTTGTGCTCGACCACGAAGGGGACCGCGGAGCCGAGGTTCTCGATGCCGGAGGCGATGGAGACGGCGACGGTGAGGACGTAGTCCACGAGCAGGGCGCTGGCGACGGTCAGACCGGCCTTGGGGCCGAGGTTGGTGTTGGCCACCTCGTAGTCGCCGCCGCCGCTCGGGTACGCGTGCACGTTCTGCCGGTAGGAGGCCACCACGGTGAACATCAGCACGACGACCGCGACGGCGATCCAGGGGCTGAAGTGGTATGCCGAAACTCCCGCGATGGACAGGACCAGCAGGACCTCCCCCGGCGCGTAGGCGACGGAGGACAGCGGGTCGGAGGCGAAGACGGGGAGTGCGATGCGCTTCGGTAGGAGCGTTTCGCCCAACCGGTCACTGCGCAGTGCGCGCCCGATCAAGATCCGTTTGGGCACGTCGGTCAGTTTGGACACGAGAAAGGATCGTAAGCCTTCGAACAGGCAGCCGCCCAGTCGCCGTCCCGTATCTGCCCCACGAGTGAACTCAAGCCTCACTGGAACTGCGGATTCCGTGGAGGGCGTGCCGTCCGTGCCTAGATGGCGAAATCCCGCCTTTCATCGCATCTCGGAGGTCCCATGCCCGCGACCGCTGAGCTGATCGGGGCAACGGCCGCCCTCGTCGGCCTCGGAATCCTGACCCTGTGCAGCGTGCGCAGCATCACTCGCCGGTGGGCGCGACCCGTGATCGGCGACGGGGAGCGACACCGCTGACCGCGGAAACCCCCGCACGGGGGTGCTCACCCCGAACCGCCCGTGTGTAGCTTTGGGCTCGGTCTGAGACCCTGACCTGAGCAGTAACTTTTGGACACCGGAAGGACGGTCGTGCACATCGTCATCATGGGCTGCGGAAGAGTGGGCTCCGCTCTTGCCCAGACCCTGGAGCAACAGGGACACACGGTCGCCGTGATCGACCAGGACCCCACCGCCTTCCGTCGGCTGGGCCCGGGATTCGGGGGTCGCCGGGTCACCGGTGTCGGCTTCGACCAGGACACCCTGCGCGAGGCGGGCATCGAGGAGGCCGGCGCCTTCGCCGCCGTCTCCAGCGGTGACAACTCCAACATCATCTCCGCGCGCGTGGCCCGCGAGATGTTCGGCGTGGAGAACGTGGCCGCCCGCATCTACGACCCCCGCCGCGCCGAGGTCTACCAGCGTCTCGGCATCCCCACCGTGGCCACGGTCCGCTGGACCGCCGACCAGATGCTGCGCCGCCTGCTGCCCTCGGGCGCCGAGCCGCTGTGGCGCGACCCCACCGGCGGCGTCCAGCTCGCCGAGGTGCACGCCTCCCCGAAGTGGGTCGGGCACAAGATCAGCAAGATGCAGGAGGAGACGGGCGTCCGGGTGGCGTTCCTGACCCGCCTCGGTGAGGCGATCCTGCCCACCTCGCAGACGGTGCTGCAGGAGGGCGACCTCGTGCACGTGATGATGCGGACGGACGACGTGGAGAAGGTCGAGGCGGCGTTCGCCGGAGGCCCGGAAGAGGAGGGCGGTCACTGATGAGGGTCGCCATTGCCGGTGCCGGCGCCGTCGGCCGCTCGATCGCGGGCGAGCTGCTGGAGAACGGCCACGAGGTCCTGCTCATCGACAAGGCCCCGACCGCCATCTCGGTGGAGCGGGTGCCGCAGGCGGAGTGGCTGCTGGCCGACGCCTGCGAGATCACGTCTCTGGACGAGGCGGCGCTGCAGCGCTGCAACGTCGTCATCGCCGCGACCGGCGACGACAAGGTCAACCTGGTCGTCTCACTGCTCGCCAAGACGGAGTACGGCGTCCCGCGCGTCGTCGCCCGCGTCAACAACCCCAAGAACGAGTGGTTGTTCAACGAGGCCTGGGGCGTGGACGTGGCCGTCTCCACCCCGCGCCTGATGTCCGCCCTGGTCGAGGAGGCGGTGAGCGTCGGCGACCTGGTCCGGCTGCTGCGCTTCAGCCACGGCGACGCCAACCTCGTCGAGCTGACCCTGCCCGAGGAGTCGGCCCTGGCCGGCACCCAGGTCGGCGACGTGGAGTGGCCGCAGGACACCTCCCTGGTCACGATCATCCGCGGCACCCGCGTGCTGACCCCCTCCAAGGAGGACTCCCTGGAGGCGGGTGACGAGTTGCTCTTCGTGGCCGCGCAGGCCCGGGAGGAGCAGCTGGAGGAGTTGCTGTCGGTGCGGCGGGAACAAGCCTGACCGCATACGAGAAGGGCGCCCTTGCCGTCAAGGGCGCCCTTCGTCGTCGCAGGCTCTCCTACGCGTCCCGGCGGTGCCGGCCGCCCGTCGGCTCGCCGGTCTCGGCGGCCAGCGCGGCCTTGCGCTCTGTCTCCGCCTTCTCCTCGGCCTCCATCTCGGCGAAGACGTCGATCGGAGCCGGAGCCTTGGCGAGGAAGACCCACGTGAGCCAGACCGCCAGCAGGAAGGGCGGGATCTTCAGGGCGACCAGGACCCAGCCGAGCTGGGTGGTGTCGGCCCACCAGTACAGCGGGAAGAGGATCGCGCACTTGGCGAGCAGGATCAGACCCCAGGCCCAGCTGGCCTTCGCGTACGCCTTCTTGCGGCCCGGGTTGCGGGTACGCCAGGAGAGGTTCTCCTTGAAGACCGGGCCGAGGATGAGGCCGATCAGAGGCACACCGGCGAGGGTCGTGATGATGTAGGCCAGTGCCAGGCCCAGCGTGTAGAGCATGCCGGGGAGGTAGAAGTCCTTGGCGTTGCCGGTGAACATCGCGAACACGACGCCGAAGGCCACGCCGAAGACACCGCTGAAGGCGTGCTTGACGGTGTCCTTACGCACCAGCCGGACGGCGACCAGGACCAGGGAGACGACCAGCGCGGCGATCGCCGCCAGGTGCAGATTCTTGTCGATCGTGAAGATCGTGACGAAGAGGAGACCGGGCACGACCGTCTCGACCATGCCGCGGACACCGCCGAACGCCTCGAACAGCGCGGCCTCGGTCACCGCGCGAGCGTCGTCCGAACCGGTCTGTTCGGTGTCTTGGGTCGGCTTGTCGAGGGACGTCACCGGCTACTCCCGTCCAAGGGGTCGCAGTTCGTATTTCGGGTTGAACAGCACCCGGCGGCCCCGGCTCATCGAGATCCGGCCTGATGCGATCAGCTTGCGCCCCGGCTCTATCCCCACGATGGAGCGCCTGCCGAGCCACACCACGTCCAGCGCGGCGGAGCCGTCGAACAGCTCGGCCTCCAGGGCCGGGACTCCGGCGCGCGGGCGCAAGGTGACCGTGCGCAAGGTACCAGTTACGGTGACGATCTGCCGGTCCCGACAGTCGCCGATCTTGGTACAGCCCGCCGTCTCGGCATCCTCGCGCAGCTCCTCGGACTCCAGGTCCTCCTGCGACGAGGAGAGCCGGTCGAGCATGCGCCGGAACCGGCCGGCCGGCTTTTCGGATCGAGGAACAGCACTCATATCTGAAGCGTACCGGGGAGCACCGACGGGACCGTAAGCCAGCTCACTTCTCGAACCGGTAGCCCATCCCCGGCTCCGTGAGGAAGTGCCTCGGGTGTGAGGGGTCCGTCTCCAGCTTCCTGCGCAGTTGGGCCATGTAGACGCGCAGGTAGTTGGTCTCGGTCCCGTACGACGGCCCCCACACCTCCTGCAGCAGCTGCTTGTGGCCGACCAGGCGGCCGGTGTTGCGGACCAGCACCTCCAGCAGGTGCCACTCGGTCGGGGTGAGCCGGACGTCCTTGCCGCCGCGGTCGACCTTCTTGGCGGTGAGGTCGACGGTGAAGCCCTCCGTCTCGAGGGTCGTCAGGTCGCCCCCGCCGGGGCCGACCGGCTCGGCCCGGCGTACGGCGGCCCGCAGCCGGGCCAGCAGCTCGTCCATGCCGAAGGGTTTGGTGACGTAGTCGTCGGCGCCCGCCTCCAGCGCCTCCTCCTTCTCGTCGGAGGCGTGGCGGGCGGAGAGGACGAGGATGGGGACGCGGGTCCAGCCGCGCAGGTCCCTGATCACCTCGACGCCGTCCATGTCCGGCAGCCCGAGGTCGAGGACCACCACGTCGGGGTGGCGGGAGGCGGCGAGTTCGAGCGCGGTCCTGCCGTCGGGGGCCGCGTCGACGTCGTACTTGCGCGCCTCGAGATTGATCACGAGAGCGCGCACGATCTGCGGCTCGTCGTCGACCACGAGCACCCTCGTGGGGGTGTGGGGGGTCCCCCCGTTCGGGCTCAGCACAGGTTCTGCCTTTCCGGTTCTGCGATGTCCGCCCTGGCAGGGAGCGGCTCGGGACACGGCCCTGCCGCGCGGAGGCTGAGCACCATGGTGAGCCCGCCGCCCGGGGTGTCCCCGGCGTCGGGAGTGCCGCCCATGGAGCCGGCGGAACACCGGGCGACCGCGAGCCCTGCCCCGGCCCCGCGCGCAGCGTCACCGTATCGCTGGAAGAGCTCGGAGATGCGGTCCTCGGCCTCGTCCGGCACACCCGGTCCGTGGTCCACCACGCGCACCTCGGCCCGGTCGGCCATGGAGCCGGCGGAGACCGGGACGGGCTGTCCGCGCGGGCTGTAACTTGACGGTGTTCCGCATCGGGTCGGCCGCCGACCGCTCCAGCGGTCCGGGGCCGACGGCGACCGTCGGCAGGGCCTCGGGCACGTCCAGCTCGGCGCTGCCCTCGGGTAGGCCCCCGAGCCCCGTCGGGACGGCCTCGTCCACGTCGATCTCGCGGCTGAGCGGGATGACGGTGCCGGTCGGGCGGTTGGCGAGGGCGCGGGCGATGGTGACCCGCTGCTGCTGGCCGCCGGACAGCTCGCCGGGCCGCTGGGCCGCGTGACCGGCGAGCCCGACGAGGGAGAGCAGCAGCTCGACGCGCTCCTCCCGCTCGCGCGGCTCGGCGCGGCGCAGCGGCAGCGGCAGCGGCAGCGGCAGCGGCAGCGGCAGCGGCACGGCAACGTTCTCCGCCGCGGTGAGGATGGGGATGAGCCCGAAGGACTGGAAGTCGAACCCGATCCGGTCCCGGTGCAGCCGCAGCAGCTCGCTCTCGCCCAGCTCCCCCAGCTGCCGCCCGTCGACCTCGACCCGCCCCTGGTCGGGCGTGTCGAGTCCACCGACGAGGTTGAGCAGCGCGGTCTCTCCCGAGCCGGAACGGCCCTTGAGGGCGACGAGTTCACCGCGCGACACCTCTGAGGAGACCCCGCGCAGGGCGGCCGCCCCGGCCGTACGGCGGTGCGCGCGGCCGCCCGTCACCGCGCTGCCCGTCCTCCCCGTGGACGGGGCGCCGGTATCACCGTTCGGCGCCCGTTTAACGGTTCAGTCCGGGTGGTGGCGGTCGTCGCTGCCGGCCGGTCGGTGGTACAGGGTCCGGGTGTGGGGCATGGCGATGCCTGGATGGTGGTGCAGGGTGTTGTGGCCGACCTCGGTGACCGGTCCGGGTCAGAGCCTGGGGGTACCGCCGCACAGCCGGCCGGGAGCGGCCGCGCCGAGCCGGTACCTGGACGGGAAGCCGCGTGCCTGCCGCAGGCCTTCGCCGACGTCGGAGGTGCCGTACAGGTCCTGGCCCTGGATCCGGCTGGTCTCGGCGATGTGCGAGATCGATCGGCGGCCTTGGGCCGGAACGCGCCAGCCCAGCCGGTCTGCGGAGGGCTCGTCGGTGCAGCCGTACTCGGGGTTGGAGCAGGAGCCACACTCGACGGTGGCCTGGGGCTTGGGGTGCGGTTCAGGTCGGCGGAGGGGCTCGCCGTCATCCATGGGTCAGACCAAACGCCCGTCAAGGGGTCACACATGCGAAAGGGCCGCACCCAAGGGGTGCGGCCCTGTGTCGTGCCGGTGTCAGCGGACCTCGGTGATCTCCGGTCCGCGCTGCAGGTGGCCCATGCCGCCGGAGAAACGCGAGCCCTCCTGCGAACCGTCCTCCTGCTGGACGCCCTCGGGAACCATCTGGGCGTCGTTGGGCAGCTTCAGGACGATCGGGTCGCGGGGCGCCATCGGGCCCTCGCCGCGGACCACGACCGTGTCCCGGAAGATCTGCTCCAGCAGGCCGGCGGCCTGCGGCTGCACGGCGCCCTGGCCGGAGATCACACCGCGCAGGAACCAGCGCGGGCCGTTCACGCCGACGAACCGCACGACCTGGAAGCCGCCGGTGCCGTCCGGCAGCTGCACCGGTACCTGGGCGCGCAGCTCCCAGCCCAGCGGACCCTCGACCTCGTCGACGATGCCACCCTGCTGGGTGATGCCGGCCCCGATCTCCTCGCGGACCTCGCCCCAGATGCCCTCGCGCTTGGGCGCGGCGAACGCCTGGAGCTGGATGGCGCTGTCGCGCAGCACGACGGTCGCGGCGACGATCGCGTCACCGGCGACCTCGACCCGCAGCTCCATGCCGTCGACGCCCGGGATGAACAGCCCGCCGAGGTCCACGCGGCCCTCACCCGGGTCGCGCACCTCGCTGCTGTCCCACGGCCCGTCGGGCCGGGGCCCGGGCTCCAGCCGGACGCGCTCGCGCTCGGCCTCCTCTTCCTCGTCCGCCTCGGTGTCGACGCTGTCGACGACCTGCTCGGCCTCGCCGGCCGCGTCCTCGGCGGCACCCTTCTTCTTGCGACGTCCGAACACGTCACTGTCCTTCCCGGTCGGATACGACCGAAGCGTATCGATTCCCACCCGTCGGACCGCCCAGGGCGGCCTGACCGCTTGTGCCGCTCTCACCGCCCACCGCGGCGTGGCCACCGGTGGACCCGAAGCCCCCCTCGGCCCGCGCCGAGCCGGGAAGTTCCGCCACCTCCTGGAAGCGGACCCTCTCGACCTGCTGGACGACCAGTTGGGCAATCCGGTCGAAGCGCTCGAACCGCACGGACTCGCGCGGGTCGAGATTCACCACGATCACCTTGATCTCCCCACGGTACCCGGCGTCAACCGTCCCTGGGGCATTCACGAGGGCCACACCGCAGCGGGCGGCGAGGCCGGAACGCGGGTGCACGAAGGCCGCGTACCCCTCCGGGAGGGCGATCGACACACCCGTGGGCAGCACGGCCCGCTCACCGGGCTTCAGCTCACAGGCCTCGGTGGTGCGCAGATCGGCCCCGGCGTCCCCCGGGTGCTCATACTCCGGAAGCGGTACGTCCGGGTCGACGCGCCGGATCAGCACGCCGAGTTCTCGACGGGGCTCACGGCTCACGGGTTCACCTCGAAGGCGCGGACACGCCGGATCTGGTCCGGGTCGTCCATGGCGGCCTGGATCTCTTCCTTGCGGCCGTGGTCGATGAAGTGGTCCACCTTGACCTCGACGAAGAGGGCATCGGCGCGGACGGCGACGGGCCCGTCGGGGCCGCCGATGCGCCCGGTGGCGGTGGAGTAGATCTTGCGCCCGGCGACGGCGGTGACCTCGGCCTCCAGATACAGCGTGGTACCGACGGGCACGGGCCGCACGAAGTCGGTCTCCAGCCGGCCGGTGACGGCGATGGTCCGCAGCAGCCAGTTCAGCGAGCCGAGGGTCTCGTCCAGGGCCGTGGCCAGCACTCCGCCGTGCGCGAGACCGGGGGCACCCTGGTGGGCGGGCTGGACGGTGAACTCGGCGGTCAGCGAGACGCCCTCACCCGCCCGGGAGGCCAGGTGCAGTCCGTGCGGCTGCCCGGGACCACAACCGAAACAGTGACCGTAATGGGCGCCGAGGAGCTCCCCGGGCGCGGGCGCGTCGGGGTGCCGTACCGGTTTCCCCGCGTCGGCGGGAGGCTGAAGAGCTGCGGAACTACCACTCACAGGCGCAGACCTTACCCGCGCGTCGGGGCAATGCGGATCCCGTGCCAAGCTTGGCTCCATGCAGCCCTCCGCCACCCCCTACGAAGAACGCCTCACCGCCCCCCGCTCATGGTGGCTGATCAGCTTCCTCGTGGGTGTCTCGTTCGCCCTGATCCTGCTCCCCTTCGGCACCCTGCCGCTGCTCGGCGGCCTGGTCGGCGGTACGGCTGCCGCGGCGGTGGTGGCCAGCGCCTACGGCTCCCCGCGCATCCGGGTCGTGGGTGACTCCCTGATCGCGGGCGAGGCGAAGATCCCGGTGTCGGCGCTGGGCGAGTCGGAGATCCTGGACCGCGAGGAGGCCCGCGCCTGGCGGACGTTCAAGGCCGACACCCGCGCCTTCCTGCTGTTGCGGGCCTACATCCCCACGGCGCTGCGTGTGGAGGTCACCGATCCCGAGGACCCGACGCCGTACCTGTACCTGTCGACGCGCGAGCCGCAGAAGCTGGCTGCGGCGATCGATGCGGCCCGGAAGGCGAACGCCTAGAGCTCCTTGGGAAGATCGCGCATCTTCAGCGGCTGCGCCGGCTTCTCCAGGGGCGGCAGCTCCGGCAGCTCGTCCCACGGCACCTGGGCCTTGCGCAGGTCGGCGCGGATGCGCGCCGCGAGTCTCCTGGTGTCCCGGCGGTTCATGACCGCCCCGACCGCGGCTCCCACCATGAACGGCATCAGGTTGGGCAGGTCGCGGACCATCCGCTTCATGATCTGCTGACGCAGCTGGCGTTTCATGCGGCCGCCGAGAGCCGGGTCGTACGTGGACGGCTTCATCACGTCGATCCCGCGCTCCCCCGACCAGGAGGCCAGATAGGCGGTGCTGCGGGTCTTGAGGTTCCCCGGCGGCCGTACGCCGTAGACCTCGTGCAGTTCGGCGATGAGCTTCAGCTCGATCGCGGCGACCCCGGTGATCTCCGCGGCCAGTTCGGTCGGCATGGCCGGAGGCACCGGCATCATCGCCACCGCCCCGATCCCCGCTCCGACCGTCGAGGTCCCGGCCGCCGCGCCCGCCACCAGCTTGTCGGCGAGTTCTTCCGGCCCGAGGCCCGGAAACTGTCTGCGCAGGGTCGCGAGGTCGCGTACGGGGACACGCGGGGCGATCTCGATGATCCGGTCCGCGAGGTGCGCCAGCCCCGCGCGAGCGCGGCTGCCGCCCCTACGGGCCCCTTCCCGGGCCATGTCCCGGGCCTTCTCACGCATCACCGCGGCCCGTCGCCGTGCGACGGGCGCGGGATGCTGCGTCGGCGCCGGGAGGTCAGCCCGGTCCGCCGCCGGTTCGAGCGAGGCTCCCGCACCGGATGAGCCCCGCTCGTCGTCACGCGCGCCGTGCGGGCCGTCGGACGGCCCTTGGTCCGCTTTCCACCGGGGGAAGCGGCGCTTCCGCGGAGGGGTCGAGCCAGACATGGCCGACCCGTCCTCAGTCGCAGTCGCGGCAGATGGGCTGACCGTTCTTCTCGCGGGCCAGCTGGCTGCGGTGGTGCACCAGGAAGCAGCTCATGCACGTGAACTCGTCCTGCTGCTTCGGCAGCACGCGGACGGCCAGTTCCTCGTTCGAAAGGTCGGCGCCGGGCAGTTCGAGGCCCTCTGCCGCCTCGAACTCGTCGACGTCCACCGCCGAAGTGGACTTGTCGTTCCGCCGGGCCTTCAGCTCTTCCAGGCTGTCCGAGTCGACGTCGTCGTCGGTCTTGCGTGGAGTGTCGTAATCGGTTGCCATATCGCTCTCCCCCTCTGGGTGTCTGCGGTGTCTCCAGCGCACGTAACGCGTGAGAGGCCGGACTTGTGCCCGACCTGAGGCGGAGATTTTGCCTCACATCAAGGTCTGTTACTCAATCGACACCCAACCCGATCTCCCGAGAGTGATCGGCTTGGATGGCGGTGAGGACCGTACACGGTTCCCATGTCGCACCTCAAAGGCGCCTCCCCGTGTACTTCCCGTGATCAAGAGCCCTGAAAACCAGGACTTTCCCGGCTTTCCACCACTCTCCATGATCACGCAGAGTACATGGCCGGAAATCCGCCCATGTGATCGATCACACAGCGAGAACCTCAGGGGGTGCCCTGAAAGTTCCGCGCAGAGCGAACATCCCCCGCGGATGTCGGTCCCTGATCACACCGGCAGGGTGACGCGCATCACCAGGCCGCCGCCCTCGCGGGGCTGCGCCACGATGTGGCCACCGTGCGCGCGTGCCACGGACCGGACGATGGACAGACCGAGACCCACACCCTTGTCGCTGCCCGTGCGCTCCGTACGGAGCCGTCTGAAGGGCTCGAAGAGGTTGTCGATCTCGTACGCCGGCACCACCGGACCGGTGTTCGAGACGGTGAGCACCGCCTGCCCGTGCTGGACCTCGGTGTCCACCTCCACCCAACCGTCCTCGGTCACGTTATAGCGCACCGCGTTCTGCAGGAGGTTCAGCGCGATCCGCTCCAGCAGTACGCCGTTGCCCTGCACGACGGCGGGCTTGCGCTCTCCGCGGAGCTTGACGCCCTTGGCCTCGGCCTCGGCGTGCACCTGGTCGATGGCCTGCGAGGCGACCTCGGCCAGGTCGACGGGCTTGCGCTCGACGATCTGGTTGTCGCTGCGGGCGAGCAGCAGCAGGCCCTCGACCAGCTGCTCGCTGCGCTCGTTGGTGGCCAGCAGCGTCTTGCCGAGCTGCTGCAGCTCCACCGGCGCGTTCGGGTCGGACAGGTGCACTTCCAGGAGCGTGCGGTTGATCGCGAGCGGGGTGCGCAACTCGTGGGAGGCGTTGCCGACGAACCGCTGCTGGGCGGTGAAGGCCCGCTGGAGGCGCTCCAGCATGTCGTCGAAGGTGTCCGCCAGCTCCTTCAGCTCGTCGTCGGGGCCGTCCAGCTCGATCCGGCGGGACAGATCCGATCCGGCCACCTGGCGGGCGGTGCGGGTGATCCGGCCGAGCGGGGACAGCACCCGGCCCGCCATCGCGTAGCCGAACGCGAAGGCGATCACGGCGAGTCCGAGCAGCGCCAGCAGCGAGCGGCTGAGCAGGTTGTCCAGGGCCGCGTGGCGCTGCTGGTCCACGCACCGGCTGATCGCGTCGTTGAAGTCCGCCAGGGGCAGGCGGGTGGTGTTGATCGCGGGGCAGTTGTCGCTGGAGACCTTGAGCTCCTGGAAGCTGACGATCTTGAACAGCGGCTGGTTCCCGGAGCTGATCGCCTGCGCGGCCAGCAGATAGATGATCGACAGCAGCAGGATGCCGGCGATCAGGAACATGCCGCCGTACAGCAGGGTGAGCCGTATGCGGATGGTCGGGCGCAGCCACGGGAACGGGGCCTGCGGCCTCCTGGGGTCCCAGGTGGGTTTCGGTGGCGCCTGCGGCGGCGCGGGAGTGGCGGCCACGGGTTCAGATCCGGTAGCCGGAGCCGGGGACCGTGACGATGACGGGCGGCTCGCCCAGCTTCCGGCGCAGGGTCATGACCGTCACGCGCACCACGTTGGTGAACGGATCGGTGTTCTCGTCCCAGGCCTTCTCGAGTAGCTGCTCGGCGGAGACGACCGCGCCCTCGCTGCGCATCAGCACCTCCAGGACCGCGAACTCCTTGGGGGCGAGCTGGACCTCCTTGCCGTCGCGGAAGACCTCGCGGCGGTTGGGGTCGAGCTTGATGCCGGCGCGCTCCAGGACCGGCGGCAGCGGCACGCTCGTACGGCGCCCGAGGGCGCGCACGCGTGCGATCAGCTCGCTGAACGCGAACGGCTTGGGCAGATAGTCGTCGGCGCCGATCTCCAGGCCTTCCACGCGGTCGCTGACGTCGCCGGAGGCGGTGAGCATGAGCACGCGCGTGGGCATGCCCAGTTCGACGATCTTGCGGCAGACGTCGTCGCCGTGCACGAGCGGAAGGTCACGGTCGAGGACCACCACGTCGTAGTCGTTGACGCCGATGCGCTCCAGGGCGGCCGCACCGTCGTACACGACGTCGACGGCCATGGCCTCCCGGCGCAGTCCGGTGGCCACCGCATCGGCGAGCAGTTGCTCGTCCTCGACGACGAGTACGCGCACGTCGCTTGTCCTTCCTCATGTCCACCCGCGTAGCGCCGTGGGCGCGTGCGGGCGGGGGTATTCGTGGAGTGTGGCCTCCATCCTGCCCTTTTCGGCCGTAAGTCGGCTGTAAGGCGGGGTCCGGACCGCGGGGCTCGGGGCCGCGGGGCGCGAACGACGAGATTTTCTCCTCCGCTTGAGGTTTCCGGGGAAGGGAGCGGGGGGAGGACGGCTTTACACCCCGCGATCACGCTCTGCATGTGCCGCAGCACCATGCGGTACTCCGCGGTCCGCTTCCGCAGGGCGGGCGTGGGTGTCCGGCACCGTCGCCGCCCGGCAGGGCAGCGCTGGGCACCTACGAGAGACGTGATCGCCCCTTCTCAACCGGCACACCCCCGTGCCACCGACCCACGACCCAGGACGAGGGGGCGCAGCATGGACGCTTTCACCGCAGGACTTCTGCAGCGCATAAGGGCGACCGAGTCCGACCTGTCGCGGGCTCGTGACGAGGGCGACGACTTCCTCGCCGAGGTGGAGCAGGCAGAGCTCGACGACCTGCGACGCCTCGCCGCCGAACACGGTGTGGAGGTCGGCGCGTCACGCGTCTGATCGGCCGAAAGCGCACCAACGGGACCCCCGGCGAATCCAGCGCCGGGGGTCCCGTTCGTTACTGCCTGCCGGTGACCTCTCGGGTTCTCCCGGCTGCCCGCACCCTCTGTCGGCCGCGACCCGTTGACCGGCGTGCCGGCCCGCCGCGACCCGTCAGTCGTGCCAGGCCCCGAAGTCCTCCAGCAGCCGCTGGAGGGGCTCGAAGACCCCCGGGGCGCCGGCGACCGTGAGGCCACGTGAGGGCCGCTCTCCGGGGCGTCCACCGGTCAGCGCGCCCGCCTCCCGGGCGATCAGGTCCCCCGCGGCCACGTCCCACGCGTTGAGCCCGCGCTCGTAGTACCCGTCGAGCCGGCCGCAGGCCACATCGCACAGGTCGACCGCCGCCGAGCCGCTGCGCCGGATGTCCCGGAACAGCGGGATGAGGCGGCCGGCCACCTCGGCCTGGTGGGCGCGGACCTCGGCGACGTAGTTGAAGCCGGTGGAGACGAGTGCCTGGTCCAGCGGGGGCGCGGGGCGGCAACTGAGCGCCCGTTCGCCCTCCCACGCGCCCGTCGCCCATGCGCCGCCGCCGCGCACGGCGTGATACGTCTCGCCGCGCATCGGCGCCGCGACGACCCCGACGACGGTCTCGCCGTCCTGTTCGGCCGCGATGGACACCGCCCAGGTCGGCAGCCCGTACAGGTAGTTGACGGTGCCGTCGAGCGGGTCGATCACCCAGCGGATGCCGCTGGTGCCCTCGACGGAGGCGCCCTCCTCGCCGAGGAAGCCGTCGTCGGGGCGCCGACCGGAGATCAGGTCGGTGATCAGCTTCTCCGCCGCGATGTCCATCTCGGTGACGACGTCGATCGGGCTGGACTTGGTCCTCGCCACGGCCAGGTCGGCCGGGCGGCCGTCCCGCAGCAGATCGCCGGCGCGGCGGGCGGCTTCCCGGGCCAGGTCGAGCAGGTCCCGGTGCAGGGCGTCGGTCACGGGTCTCCTCACGCGTAGGGGCTGTCGGCGCCCGCGGCGGCGGGACGGGCGGAACGGGCCGGGCAGCAGCCGACGGGGCAGAGGTGATGGCTCGGGCCGAGGGCACCCAGGGCGCAGGGGGTGGCCTGCTGCCCGCGCTCCACGGCGGCGCGCTCGACGATCAGCTCGCGGACGGCGGCGGCGAACCGCGGGTCGGCGCCCACGGTGGCCGAACGGCGCACCGGCAGGCCCAGCTCCTCGGCCTTGGCCATGGCCTCGGTGTCGAGGTCGTAGAGGACCTCCATGTGGTCGGAGACGAAGCCGATGGGGGCCATGACCACGGCCGGGACACCGGCGGCGTGCCGTTCCTCGAGGTGGTCGCAGATGTCCGGCTCCAGCCAGGGGATGTGCGGGGCGCCCGAACGGGACTGGTAGACGAGCCGCCAGGGATGGTCGACGCCGGTGCGCTCGCGGACGGCGCCGGCGATCAGCCGGGCCACGTCCAGGTGCTGTCCGACGTAGGCGCCGCCCTCACCGTGGGCCTCGACCGGTCCGGAGGTGTCGGCGGCGGCGGTCGGGATGGAGTGGGTGGTGAAGGCGATGTGGGCGCCGTCGCGGACGTCCTCGGGGAGGTCGGCGAGGGAGCGCAGCACGCCGTCGATCATGGGTTCGACGAAGCCGGGGTGGTTGAAGTAGTGCCGCAGCTTGTCGATCCCCGGCGGCTCCAGGCCCTCGGCCTCCAGGGCGGCCAGCGCGTCGGCGAGGTTCTCGCGGTACTGGCGGCAGCCCGAGTAGGAGGCGTAGGCGCTGGTGGCCAGCACCAGGATGCGGCGGCGGCCGTCGGTGACCATCTCACGCAGGGTGTCCGTCAGGTACGGCGCCCAGTTGCGGTTGCCCCAGTAGACCGGCAGGTCCAGGCCGTGCTCGGTGAAGTCCTTGCGCAGTGCGTCCAGCAGGGCGCGGTTCTGGCCGTTGATGGGACTGACCCCGCCGAACCGGAAGTAGTGCTGCCCGACTTCCTTCAGGCGTTCCTTCGGGATGCCTCGCCCGCGCGTGACGTTCTCCAGGAACGGGACCACGTCGTCGGGGCCTTCGGGGCCGCCGAAGGAGAGCAGGAGCAGGGCGTCGTACGGGGTGGCATCGAGCGCGTCTGGCATGTATTGATCCTGCCACCCGGCACCGACAGCCGGACAACAGCCGGATGAGAAGTCGGATTAGGGATGGTCCATGGCGGTTTTCCCGGCCGTCGTGAAGGGTGCGCTGACTCGTAAGCTGTATTTGCCGCAATCGCGCCTTACCGAGCCGCCCGGAGACCACGTGCCCAGCCCCTACCGAGCCCTGTTCACCGAGCCCGGCACCACGTCCTTCTCCGCCGCGGGGTTCCTCGGCCGGATGCCGCTGTCGATGATGGGCATCGGCGTGGTCACGATGGTCTCCCAGCTCACCGGGCGGTACGGGCTCGCGGGCGCCCTCTCCGCCACCATCGCGCTGTCCGCGGCCGCGATCGGGCCGCAGATCTCCCGGCTGGTGGACCAGCACGGACAGCGCCGGGTGCTGCGCCCCGCGACCCTGGTGGCCCTCATCGCGGCCGCCGGGCTGCTGGCCGCAGCGCACATGCGGTGGCCGGACTGGGTGCTGTTCGTCTGCGCCGCCGGGATCGGCTCGGTGCCGAGCGTGGGCGCGATGATCCGGGCCCGCTGGGCGGCGCTGTACCGGGGCACCCCGAAGCTGCACACCGCGTACTCGTTCGAGTCGGTCGTCGACGAGGTCTGCTTCATCTTCGGCCCGATCATCTCCATCGGGCTGTCCACGACCTGGTTCCCGGAGGCGGGGCCCCTGCTGGCCGCCTGCTTCCTCGCGGCCGGCGTCTTCTGGCTCACCGCCCAGCGGGCCACCGAGCCGGAGCCGCACCCGCGCGAGCGCAACGGCGGCGGCAGCGCCCTGCGCGCGGGCGGACTCCAGGTGCTGGTGGCCACGTTCGTGGCGACCGGCGCGATCTTCGGATCGGTGGACGTGGTCACCGTCGCCTTCGCCGACGAGCGCGGTCACAAGGGCGCCGCGAGCGTGGTCCTCGCCCTGTACGCGGCCGGTTCCTGCGTGGCCGGGGTCGTCTTCGGGCTGCTGCGGTTCACCGGGGTACCCGAACGTCGCTGGCTGCTGGGCGTGGCGGCGATGGCCGTGAGTATGATCCCCCTCCTACTGGTCGGAAACCTGCCGCTTCTGGCCGTGGCGCTGTTCGTTGCGGGGTTGTCCATCGCACCGACGATGATCACGACGATGTCCCTGATCGAAGAGCACGTACCTCGCGCGCAGCTGACCGAGGGCATGACCTGGGTGAGCACCGGCCTCGCGGTCGGCATCGCGCTCGGCTCCTCCGCGGCCGGCTGGGTGATCGACGCAGCCGGGGCGCGCGCGGGGTACGGGGTTCCGGCCGTGTCCGGTGCCGTCGCGGTCGTGGTCGGTTTCCTCGGGTACCGCCGGCTCCGCAGGCCGGCCGCGGGTCGGGGAGGCACCGTTGAGCAGCACGGCGAGCGCGAGGAACGGCACCTGGCGTAACTGGGGCGGCAACATCGCCGCCCGCCCGGCCCGGCAGGTCGCGCCGGCCTCGGTGGAGGAACTGGCCGCGGTGGTGCGCCGGGCGCGGGAGGACGGCCTGAAGGTGAAGGCGGTCGGGACCGGCCACTCCTTCACGTCGATCGCCGCGACCGACGGTGTGTTGATCCGCCCTCAACTGTTGACCGGCATCCGCGGGATCGACCGGGAGTCCATGACCGTCACGGTCGAGGCGGGCACCCCGCTCAAGAGACTCAATGCGGCTCTCGCGCGCGAGGGGCTGTCGCTCACCAACATGGGCGACATCATGGAGCAGACCGTCGCCGGGGCCACCAGCACCGGTACCCACGGCACGGGCCGCGAGTCCGGCTCCATCGCCGCCCAGATCAAGGGGCTCGAACTCGTCACGGCGGACGGTTCGGTGCTCACCTGTTCCGAGAAGGAGAACCCCGAAGTCTTCGCGGCCGCCCGAATAGGCCTCGGCGCCCTCGGCATCGTCACCGCGATCACCTTCGGCGTGGAGCCCCTGTTCCTGCTCGCGGCGCGCGAGGAAGCGATGCCCTTCGAGCGGGTCCTCGCCGAGTTCGATCAACTGTGGGCCGAGAACGAGCACTTCGAGTTCTACTGGTTCCCGCACACCGGTAGCACCAACACCAAGCGCAACAACCGCAGCGCCGGACCCGAGCAGCCCGTGGGGCGGCTGGCCGGCTGGATCGAGGACGAGTTCCTCTCCAACGGCGTCTTCCAGGCGGCCCAGTGGGCCGGCCGCGCCGTTCCCGCCGCCGTCCCCGCGATCGCGCGGATCTCCAGCAAGGCGCTGTCCGCGCGGAGGTACACGGACATTCCCTACAAGGTCTTCACCTCGCCGCGCCGGGTGCGCTTCGTGGAGATGGAGTACGCCGTCCCGCGCGCGGCCCTGGTGGAGACGCTGCGCGAGCTGAAGACCATGGTCGACCGCTCGGGCCTGCGCGTCAGCTTCCCGGTGGAGGTACGCACCGCCCCGGCCGACGACATCACCCTGTCCACGGCCTCCGGCCGGGACAGCGCCTACATCGCCGTGCACATGTTCCGGGGCACGCCGTACCAGGCCTACTTCACCGCCGCCGAGCGCATCTTCACGGCGCACGAGGGCCGGCCGCACTGGGGCAAGGTGCACACGCGGAACGCCGAGTACTTCGACCGGGTGTATCCGCGGTTCGGCGAGTTCACGGCGCTGAGGGACCGTCTGGACCCGGAACGGCTGTTCCAGAACGACTACTTGCGGAGGGTTCTGGGGGCGTAGGCGTCGCGGTGGGCCCACTGGCGTGGCCGGGTCCCGTGGAGCCGGACTTCGCCGAGGACGAGCCGCCGCCGGCGACGGCGTCACTCACCGTGGCGCCCTTGCCGTCGCTGAAAGCCGTTGCCGGACACCGGCTCCCACGCGGTGACGCAGGCCATGGTGACGCCGAAGACGACGGGAGAGGACCGGGCGTCTCCGGCCCTTCACCGCGCTGGGGGACGTTCAGGACGATCCCTTCCGACCGGCATCGAGTGCCCCACCCGCCCGGACTCGCCTCCCTTTCCCCTGCTTGGCGGCCTACTTGAGGACATTGATCGATCGACCGCACAAGAAAGGGACGTACAGGCGAAACCATTAGTTCCGTTTCCGGGGGTTGCGTGAAGTCCGCCACGTTCATGATCCATAAAACCGGTTGCGGACGGCCAAGTCGCACCCCTTGTCAGAAGTTGGGCGGCGCGCCAATCCACGCACGTGGCCCGAATGGAGTACTGTTGCGAGCCCTGGGTCCGGTCTCCCACCAGGGTGCCCGTGGCCTTACAGGACCGCCGGGAGGGGGCTAGTTGCACAGGGTGACGGATTTCGTCACTCAGCGTTGCGAACAGGTAACCGTGGCATAACGGCGGTCCAGGGCCCGCGCCCGACACGCCGGGCAACTCGGCAAGGTTGTGGCAGGCTGCACCCGGGCAGGCCACACTCGACTAGCGGAAGCAGCGACGCACGTGACGTCGGCAGGCACCACCCGGGAGGTCCCCATGCCCGAACTGCGTGTCGTGGCCGTCTCGAATGACGGCACACGACTGGTGCTGAAGGCTGCCGACTCTACGGAGTACACGCTTCCGATCGACGAACGGCTGCGTGCCGCCGTGCGCGGCGACCGGCCCCGTCTCGGCCAGATCGAGATCGAGGTCGAGAGCCATCTCCGGCCCCGTGACATCCAGGCGCGTATACGCGCCGGGGCCACGGCGGAGGAGGTCGCGCAGCTCGCGGGCATCACCGTCGACCGGGTGCGGCGCTTCGAGGGTCCCGTGCTGGCCGAACGCGCCTTCATGGCCGAACGTGCCCGCAAGACCCCGGTCCGCCGTCCCGGCGAGAACTCCGGCCCGCTGCTCGGCGAGGCCGTCCAGGAGCGGCTGCTGCTGCGCGGCGCCGAGAAGGACACCGTGCACTGGGACTCCTGGCGCCGCGACGACGGCACCTGGGAGGTACTCCTCGTCTACCGGGTCGCGGGCGAACCGCACTCGGCGAGCTGGACGTACGACCCGCCCCGGCGGCTCGTGCAGGCCGTCGACGAGGAGGCGCGCTCACTGATCGGCGAGTCCGACGACCTCGCCGTACCCGAGCCGAGCTTCCCGTTCGTCCCGCGCATCGCCCGGCTGCCACGCGAGCGCTCGCTGGACCGCGCCCTCGACCGGGGCGACCGGGAGCGGCCCAGCCTGACCGCGCCGCCGTCCGAAACCTCCGAGGAGGGCACGGGCGAACGCGACTCGCTGACCAGCCTGCTGGAGGCCGTGCCGAGTTTCCGGGGCGACCTGGTGGTCCCGGAACGCCCGCCGGAGACCTCGGAGGAACCCGCCGAGGAGCCTGCCGAGGAGGAGCCCCCGGCGTCCGCCGCCTCAGCCGGGTCGGCCTACGCGGACGTCCTCATGCCCCGCTCGGTCGGCAGCCATCGCGACCGGCTCATCGGCGCCACCGACCGCCAGGCCGAGGCCGACGGCGTCCGCCCCGGCCGCCGTGCCGCCGTGCCGAGCTGGGACGAGATCGTGTTCGGCACCCGGCGCAAGAAGCAGGAGTAACCGGCGCGGAACCGGCAGGAGGAGGGGGCGCGCGCCCCCTCCTCCGTCCTGCCGCCCCTACTGCGGGTCCGCGCCCACCGCCACCGGGCGGGACGGGTCCGCGGACCACTCGGACCAGGAACCGACGTACAGGGCCGCCGGAATGCCCGCCACGGCCAGCGCGAGCACCTCGTGGGCGCCGGAGACACCCGAACCGCAGTACACGCCGACCTCCGTGTCCTCGGAGACGCCCAGGGCCTTGAAACGGTCCTTGAGTTCCACGGGGGGCAGGAAGCGGCCGTCGGGACCCACGTTCTCCGTCGTCGGCGCCGACACCGCGCCCGGGATGTGCCCGCCGACCCGGTCGATCGGCTCCACCTCACCGCGATACCGCTCACCCGCTCGGGCGTCCAGCAGCACACCCGTGCGGGCCAGTGCCGCGGCCCCGTCCGCGTCCAGCAGCCCCGCGGCGGCCGGCGCCGGTACGAAGTCGCCCTCGGCCTGGTCGGACGGCTGCGTGGACAGCTCGCCCTCCCAGGACGGCAACCCGCCGTCGAGCACCCGCACGTCCGGGTGACCCGTCCAGCGCAGCAGCCACCACGCGCGCGCGGCCGCCCAGCCCTGCCCGCCGTCGTACACGACGACCGGCCGGCCCGCCGACACGCCCGCGCGGCGCATCACGGCGCCGAACTCCGCGAGGTCCGGCAGCGGATGGCGGCCGGTCGCCCCCGGCGTGGCGGCCAGTTCCCGGTCCAGGTCGACGAAGACCGCGCCGGGGATGTGCCCGTTCGCGTACTCGGCCCGTCCGTCGAAGGCCGGCGCGCCCGCCGCCTTAGCCACGCTCAGCTGCCAGCGGACGTCCAGCAGTACGGGCGGGTTCACGCCGGTCAGCTCGTGGGCCAGTTCGGTTGCGGTGATGATGACTGTCATGGCGTCCATCCATACGCCAGGGGTGGCCGCGGCGTCCAGGTCCGACTACTCTGCTCGGCCGGACAGGCTCGATCACGAGGCGTATGCGATCGAGCACGTGCTGTACAGCTGACGGACGCCCGTCGGCCATCGTCGGAGACGGCGAACGACGGCATTTCAGGCATCCTCCCCGAGGCACCGCCGGGCCGCGGCGCGGCAGGGCGGCACGCGGAGGATGCGGGCACCGGCACGGGCGTACACGCGGTCGGCGTGGACACCCTTCCGGGTAGCGGAAGCGACACGGCCCCCGCGAGGGGCCGAGGAGAGAGTGATCGATGACCGAGGCACGGGAGTCGGCCGGTCCGCACGCGCGGCACGCGCCCGGCGAGCCCTGCTGGGTGAGCCTGATGGTGCACGACCTGGCCGCCACCGAGGAGTTCTACGGTGAGCTGTTCGGCTGGGAGTTCCGGCCGGGCCCGCAGCAGCTCGGCCCCTATGTGCGGGCCCTGCTCGACGGACGGGAGGTGGCTGGGATGGGCCAGCTGCCGCCGGACCGCCGGCTTCCGATCGCCTGGACGCCGTACCTCGCCTCGGACGACGTTGACCAGACGGCCGACACGGTACGGCTGTGCGGCGGCACGGTGGCGGTCGGCCCGCTCGACGCCGCGGAGGCCGGGCGGATCGCCATCGCCTCCGACCCGTCCGGGGCGGTGTTCGGGATGTGGCAGGGCACCTTGCATCTCGGCACGGCGATCACCGGTGTGCCCGGCACTCCCGCCTGGAGCGAGCTGCTCACCTTCGAGACCGAGATCATCGCCAAGTTCTACGCGAGCGTGTTCGGTTACGAGGAGGAGCCGGCGGTGTCCGCCGACCTCGACTACGTGACGCTGCACCTCGGCGGCCGCCCGGTGGCGGGGCTGCACGGCGTGGGCCACGCGTTGCCCCGGGACCGCGGGCCGTACTGGCAGACGTACTTCGAGGTCGCCGACGCCGACGCGGCGCTGCGGCGGGTCGTGGGCCTCGGCGGCCGCGTGCTCAGGCCGGCCCACGACAGCCCGCACGGTCGGGTGGCGACGGCGGCGGACCCGGAGGGAGCCGAGTTCTCGGTGATCCAGGACCCGCGCTGAGCACCCGGTGCCTCCCGGTGAGCCAGGACGGCGCTGAGCCCGGGAGGGTTCTCAGGCGGGTGGCACGGGCAGGACGTCCGGTGACAGGGCCGCGGCGCGGGCCGACGCGGCGGTCATCCGGCGCCGGTGGTGACGGCGGCACAGCACCTCGTAGCCGACCTCGCCCGGTGACTGGTTGACGTCGCCGACGACCACCTGGGCGCCCTCGACCACCATCTCGCCGCCTATCGTGCGGGCGTTGTGCGTGGCGCGGGCGCCGCACCAGCACAGCGCCTCCACCTGGAGCACCTCGATGCGGTCGGCCAGCTCCACCAGCCGCTGCGAGCCGGGGAAGAGCTTGGAGCGGAAGTCGGTGGTGATCCCGAAGGCGTACACGTCGAGCCCGAGGTCGTCCACGACGCGCGCGAGCTGGTCGATCTGCCCGGGCGCGAGGAACTGCGCCTCGTCGGCGATCACATAGTCCGCGCGGCCACCCTGGGAGAGGTGCTCGACGATGTAGGCGTAGAGGTCCTGGCCGTCCTCGACCTCCACCGCGTCGGTGACGAGGCCCAGCCGTGAGGACAGCTTGCCCTCACCCGCCCGGTCGTCCCGGGTGAAGATCATTCCGACGAGGCCCCGGGCGGACCGGTTGTGCTCGATCTGCAGAGCCAGCGTCGACTTCCCGCAGTCCATCGTTCCGGAGAAGAACACCAGCTCGGGCATGAGGAGTTGAGCACCTTTCGGTGAGTCGTCCGGCGAGTCGTCGCGCGGGAGGAGGGTCAGGAGCGTACTTCGAGCAGCGGGACCAGCTGCTCGGCGGGGGTCATCGAACCGTGGTTGCCGACCAGCGCCGACTCCTTGGGCTCCCGCTCGGAGGCGGTGATCAGGACGTCGTCGTGCGCGGCCGCGACCACATCCCCGAGCCGCGCGTACACCCGCTCCTCGATGCGCGGACCGAACCAGCCCGCCGCGATCGCCTCGTCCCGCGACGCCACCCAGAACTGCTCGCCGAGCACCTCGCGCCAGACGGTCAGTACGTCGTTCTCGGCGCCCGGCACCGCGTACACGTGCCGTGCCCGCCCCTCGCCTCCCAGCAGGGCGACGCCGGCGCGCAGCTCCCAGTCCGCGTCGAAGTCGATGCGGTGCTCCTCGTCGAACGGGATGTCGACCATGCCGTGGTCGGCGGTGACGTAGAGCGCGCTGCGCGGCGGCAGTTGCTCGGCGAGGCGCTGGGCGAGCCGGTCGACGTACATGAGCTGGCCGCGCCAGGTGTCTGAGGCGACGCCGTAGCGGTGCCCGGCGCCGTCCAGTTCGGCGTAGTACGTGTACACCAGCGAGCGGTCCCCGGCGGCCAGTTGCTCGGCCGCGAGGTCCATGCGCTCCTCGCCGGTCAGCCGGCCGTGGAAGGTGCCACCGCTGAGCGCGACCTTGGTGAGCGGGGTCTGCGCGAAGGCGGGCGAGGACACCTGGGCGGCATGCACCCCGGCCTCGTGGGCCAGCTGGAAGACGGTGGGATACGGCTGCCAGGGGCGCGGTGCGGTCCACGGCTGCCAGCGGAGCTGGTTCATCAGCTCGCCGGTGGCCGGATTACGGACGGCGTACCCGGGCAGGCCGTGGGCACCCGGCGGCAAACCGGTGCCGACGGAGGCCAGGGAGGTCGCGGTGGTCGCGGGGTAGCCGGCGGTGAGCGGGCGCCCGGTGCCGCCACGGGAGCTGCCGAGCAGCGAGGCCAGGAACGGCGCCTCGTCGGGGTGCGCCCGCAGCTGCTCCCAGCCGAGCCCGTCGACCAGGAAGACACAGACCCGGTCGGCCGCGGAGAGTTCCTCGATCGTGGCGGTCAGGCCCGGGACGCCCATCCCGGCGGCCAGGGTGGGCAGCAGGTCGGCGAGGGAGCCGGTGCCGTACTCGGGCAGCGGCGCGGTGTCCAGGGCGAGCGGTTCCGGGTGGTCCCAGGCGGAGAGCTGGGACATCAGCGCGTGGTGTCCGCGGTCGCCTCCGAAACGGCCTGCGCGAAGGCGAGCGCCTGGCGCACCGTCTCCGGGCCGTCCCCGGCCTCGCTGACGCGCAGGCTCAGGTCGTCCGCCGTGGAGCTGCCCGTGTAGCCGTGGTCCGCGTCACAGTTGGGGTCGCCACAGGCGGCGGGCTCCAGGTCGATGCGGCTGACCGCGCCCCAGCCGATGGTCAGCACGACCTCGCGGGGCAGCGTGCCCGGCGCGTACTGCTCCGGGTTCGCGACCACACGGCTGACCACGACCGAGGAGATCCGGCCGAGCTTCACGGACTCCGTGGACGTCGTGGCGTACGGCGTCGGCGAGGTGCTGTCGGCGGCCTGCTCGTCGGTGTGGCTCACGATGAAGCGGTTGCCGGTGAGGACCAGGACGGTGACGTGCCGGCGCACCTCGTTCTGGTCGAACGTGGTCTCCTGGTGGACCAGGTACGACCGGATGGGCTCGCCGCCCACAGCGGCCTCCACCGCCTCGGCCACGAGGGCCGGGTAGTAGCCGCTGCGCTCGATCGCCGCGCGCAGCCCCTGGGTCGTCGTACTGGTCTTGGCCATGGCGTCCATCCTAATCCGTGGGCAAGGGCGGTCCGGGCCAGTCGCGGTGACCCGGGGCGGCCTGCGTCCGCGCACGGTGCCTCCGTACGAGACCCGGGCGGATGTCCAGCCGCTCGGCGGCGATCAGACCGGAGACGGGATCACGGCCGCCGGCGTCCGCTTCGAACGCGACGACGAGGGGTGCTTCCTCACCCGGCGCCCGCACGAGGCGTGCCGTCTCCCGGGCCGGGGGCAGGCGGAAGACCGGGTCCTGGAAGCTCGGCGGGCAGGAGACGAAGACGGCTTCGTCGAAGACCAGCTCCAGACCGTGGTGGCAGGTGAGGTCGTACCCGGCTGCCAGGCGCAGCTGCCCCGCGTCCCGGGCGATGACCCCCAGTCCCACCAGCCGCCCTCGGGCAGCTCGCATCCGGCGATCTCCATGCGGCCCCCTCCCCCGCTCAGTAGGCCGGCAGCGTGCGCGGGCCGAGGTCGTCGCGTGCGGGCGGCGGCGCGAGGCGTACGGTGGCGCCGAGGACGCTCACGCCGTGCGGGGCGACGACGACCGGCTCCAGGGTGACGGCGACCACCTCGGGGTGATCGTCCACGAGCCGGGAGACGCGCAGCAGCAGTTCCTCCAGCGCGGGGGTGTCGACGGGCGTGGAGCCGCGCCAGCCGAACAGCAGCGGTGCCGTGCGGATCGACCGCACCAGCGAGGTCGCCTCCCGGTCGGTGACCGGGACCAGCCGGTGCGCCATGTCCCCGAGCAGTTGCGAGGCGGCCCCGGCGAGCCCGAAGGACAGCACGGCACCGGCCGCCGGGTCGATCACCGCGCGGACGACCGTGTCGACCCCACGCGGTGCCATGCCCTGCACCACCGGCCGCAGCTCCTCCGGCTTCCCGAACAGTTCGGTCAACTCGGCGTAGGCCCGGCGCAGTTGGTCCTCGTCGGCGAGGTCCAGCCGTACGCCGCCCAGGTCGGCCCGGTGCCTGAGGTGCGGGGCGGTCGCCTTGAGGGCCACCGGATATCCGAGGGCGCGGGCGGCCTCGGCGGCGGCGTCCGGGGTGGGCGCGGGGAACGCCCGGCGGACGTGGACGCCGTACTTCACGAGCAGCTCGCAGGTCTCCGCGGCGGGGATCGTGAGTCCCTCCCCGCGCGCGAGCAGCTCGCCGATCAGCCGGGCTGCGCCCTTCTCGTCGATGTCGTCGTACTCCGGCACCTTCCCCGGGTCCGTGGCCTCCCGCCGCCACTGCCCGTACCTGACGGCTTCGGCCAGGGCACGGACGGCGCGTTCGGCAGCGGGGTAGGCGGGGATCAGCCGGGTGCCTTCGGGGGGAGGGTCCTTCAGGCCGGCTTCCGCGGTGGGCAGTCGCTCCGCGGGGCCGGACGGGTGGGCACCGTCCGCAGCGCCGGGTGCCTTGCCGGCGGCCTGCGGTGCGGTGCTGGCCGCAGCCGACAACGCCTCCGCAAGCCCTCCGAGTTCCACATGCACCACCAGCACCGGCTTGCCCGGCACCGCGGCCGCGGCCGACCGCAACGCCTGTGCCAGCTGCGCATCCCCGGGCGAACCCTCACCGATGGCAGGGATGGCGGTGACCACGACGGAGTCGCACGTGTCGTCGGCCAGCGCCCGCGCCAACGCCCGGTGGAAGTCCTCCGCCGTCGCCCCGGTCGTCAGGTCCAGCGGGCGCGACGGCCGCAGCCCCTCGGCGAGGCAGCGGTCGTACGTCAGCACGCCCAGGGACTCGGAGTTGCCGAGGATCGCCACGCGCGGCCCGGCGGGCAGCGGCTGCCGGGCGAGCAGCAGGCCCGCGTCGACCAGTTCGGTGATCGTGTCGACCCGGATCACCCCGGCCTGCCGGAGCAGCGCGGAGACGGTCGCGTGCGGCAGCCGTGTGGCGCGCACCGCGTGGCCCTGCGGTGCGGCCCCCGTCCCCTGCACCACGACCAGCGGCTTGGCCGCCGCCGTCCGCCGGGCGAGCCGGGTGAACTTGCGGGGATTGCCGATGGACTCCAGGTACATGAGGACGACGTCGGTCTCGGGGTCGTCGTACCAGTACTGGAGGACGTCGTTGCCGGAGACGTCGGCGCGGTTGCCGGCGGAGACGAAGGTGGACACGCCTGTGACGCCGGTGACCCCTCCCCCGCGCCGGTGCAGCCGGGACAGCAGGGCGATGCCGATGGCGCCGGACTGGGCGAACAGCCCTATGCGGCCGGGGCGGGGCATCTCCGGGGCGAGGGACGCGTTCAGTCGGACGTCCGGGGCGGTGTTGATGATCCCGAAGGCGTTCGGACCGACGATCCGCATGCCGTACGCGCGCGCGTGCCGGACGAGGGCCCGCTGCCGTTCGCGCCCCTCGGCGCCGCTCTCGGCGTATCCGGCGGAGAGCACGACGAGCCCCTGGACTCCGTGCTCGCCGCACTCGGCGACCACCGCGGGCACGTGCTCGGCGGGTACGGCGACGACGGCGAGGTCCACAGGTCCCTGGATGTCCCGCACCGAGCGGTACGCCGGCACCCCGTCGACCTCCTTGAGGTCCTCGGGGAAGACCCTGTTCACGGCGTGCAGACTGCCGGCGTAGCCGGCGTCCCGGATGTTGCCGAGGATGCTGCGGCCCACCCCTCCGGGGGTGCGGCCGACGCCGACGACCGCCACGGAGCCGGGCACGAGGAGCCGTCGTACCGAGCGGGCCTCGGCGCGCTGCTCCCGCGCGCGTTGCACGGCGAGGGAGCGGTCGGTGGGTTCGAGGTCGAACTCCAGGCGTACGACACCGTCCTCGAAGCTGCGCTTCTGGGTGTAGCCCGCGTCCGTGAACACCTTGATCATCTTGTTGTTGGCGGGCAGCACCTCGGCGGCGAAGCGGCGGATGCCCCGCTCGCGGGCGACGGCCGCGATGTGCTCCAGCAGGGCGGAGGCGACTCCGCGGCCCTGGTGGGCGTCCTGCACGAGGAAGGCGACCTCGGCCTCGTCGGCCGGCGCGGAGGCGGGCATCCCGTCGGCGCCGATACGGTCATAGCGTACGGTGGCGATGAACTCGCCGCCGATGGTGGCCGCGAGTCCCACCCGGTCCACGAAGTCGTGGTGCGTGAAGCGGTGGACGTCCTTGGCGGACAGCCGGGGGTACGGCGCGAAGAAGCGGTAGTACTTCGACTCGTCCGAGACCTGCTCGTAGAAGCTGACCAAGCGGCCGGCGTCATCAACGGTGATGGGCCGTATGCGCGCGGTACCGCCGTCGCGCAGCACCACGTCAGCCTCCCAGTGGGCGGGGTACTGGTGCCGGTCCTGCCGGTCCGCCGAGGTCTGCATGGGCCCCAGAGTACGGCTCGCGTACGACAACGGCGCGAGGCAGTCTGTGGAGGACGGACGCCGGACCGAGGCCGCGGTCCGGCGGCACACCGGAGGGGACGAAGGTCCGCTCCGGGCACGCTTCGCGATATGGGAAACTGGTCTAGACAACCCTGAAGACTGAAGGGCAGCAACACATGGCTGAGCGCCGCGTCAACGTCGGCTGGGCCGAGGGCCTCCACGCCCGTCCCGCCTCCATCTTCGTCCGAGCCGCCACGGCCGCAGGCGTCCCGGTGACGATCGCCAAGGCCGGGGGCAACCCCGTCAACGCGGCCTCCATGCTGGCCGTCCTGGGCCTGGGCGCCCAGGGCGGCGAGGAGATCGTCCTGGCCTCAGACGCCGAGGGCGCGGACGCCGCCCTGGACCGTCTGGCCAAGCTGGTCGCCGAGGGCCTGGAAGAGCTGCCCGAGACCGTCTGAGCGCCTCGCGCGCTCACGCCCAAGCCGCGTCGGCCCTTCGGGGCGGCGCGGCTTCGGCATATGCGCCGCACGCTCCGCTTCCATTCGCCGCTGATTTACGGCGTCCGCGTGCGGCGGCACTCACGAATTACGGCACAGCAGAATGAAGGCAGCGGAAAATACCCCGCCCCCGAATAACCCTTCTTTGTATACGGCGCCCGTGTTAATGCCGCTGGCCCGAGATGTTTACGGCATGTTGCGAAGTCCTCACACGCTCCGCGGCACCGGAAAAGCGAAGGCGGTGCGCGGCCGCCGCGCGCTCGGTGTGCAGCGCCGTGACCGCCCGCGCGCGATCGCCGTCGCCGCGCGCCACCGCGTCCACGATCGCGCCGTGCTCCACCCAGGACTCCAGCGGGCTCGGTGGCGCCTCCACCGCGTACATCCAGGCGATCTTGTGGCGCAGCTGGGTGAGCATCGAGGTCAGCGAGGGGCTGCCGGAGGCCTGGGCGAGCGTCTCGTGGAACCAGGCGCCGAGCGAGCGCAGATCCTCGCTGTTACCCCTCCTGGCCCGCTCCTGGCCCAGCCGTACCAGGCCCCGCAGCACCTTGAGATGGGCCTCCGTGCGCCGCTGTGCGGCCCGCGCGGCCCCGAGCGGTTCCAGGAGCATGCGCATCTCCAGCAGGTCGGCGGCCTCCTGCTCGGTGGGCTCGGCCACGCACGCGCCCGCGTGCCGGCGGGTCACCACGAAGCCCTCCGCCTCCAGGGTGCGCAGGGCCTCGCGGACGGGGACGCGCGAGACGCCGTAGCGGCGGGCCAGGACTTCCTCGGTGAGGCGGCTGCCGCGCCCGTAGACACCCGCGACGATGTCGTCCCGGATGGCCGTGCACACCGAGTGCGCCGGAATACGCATGACCGACCTCCGCCTTAATCCCCGTGAAACGTCGACGATGGACGTGTGTTCCGTGACTCTATTGCAATGAGCGGGAATTTCCGACGGCGGGCCGGAATCCATGGATATTTTTTGGACAGCGGATCCGGCGGACACTGCGAAAAACGGCGAAAGCCCCGGCTCGGTGAGCCGGGGCTTCGCATGCCGTGCGCGGGGGCGTCAGACGTTCACGCCGTGCTCGCGGAGGTAGGCGACGGGATCGATGTCGGAGCCGTAGTCGGGAGTCGTACGGGCCTCGAAGTGGAGGTGCGGGCCGGTGACGTTGCCGGTGGCGCCGGACAGGCCGATCTGCTGGCCCGGGGTGACCTTCTGGCCCACGGTGACACCGATGGACGACAGGTGGCCGTACTGGGTGTACATGCCGTCGGCCATCCGGATCACGATCTGGTTGCCGTACGCGCCGCCCCAGCCGGTGGAGACCACGGTGCCGGAGCCGACCGCGTGGACGGACGTGCCGCTGGCCGCGTGGAAGTCGATGCCGGTGTGCGACCCGGAGGACCACAGGGAGCTGCTGGCCCGGTAGGCGGTGGAGACGAAGGAGTGCGCGATCGGGCCGACGAAGGCGTTCAGGCGCTTGCGTTCGGCCTCGCGGGCTGCGCGGGCCTGGGCCTCACGCTCCTGCTTGACCTTCTCCGCGGCCGCCTTGGCCGCGGCCTCCTCGGCCGCCTTCTGCTGGGCGGCCTGCTTCTGGGCGGCGGCCTGCGCGTCGATCTGCTCGGCCACGTCGTCGCTCACGGTGAGGACGGGCGTGAGACCGGTCTGCTCCGCGGGGTTCTCGGCGGCGAGCGCCGGAGAGGCGGCGAGGGTGCCGATGACACCGGTGGTGGTGAGGGCCGCGATACCGGCCGCCTGAGCGGTGGTCCGCTTGACCCGGCCGGGCTTGCGGTGCTTCCCGGTGGCGCACATGAACGCCATGAAGTGGCTGGTCCTTTCCTTCCCTCTCGCCTACCGGGTTAGCTGACGGGTTCGGAGCAGGAAGGTCTCCTACGGGCCCCCTCGCGCTCGCGCGGGCGCCCGATTCACCCCAGGGACGATGGGTCCCCGGCTCCCCTGGCTCGCGCCGTACGGGGACTCGGCGATGACTGTCCGGTGCCGCGGGTGCGGCGCACTGCCTGACGAACAGCCCGGATGACGCTACGAAAGCCTGCCTTCAATCCTCAAACGAATCCGGGATTTTGTAGCGCATCCCACAGGGCAGACAGGCAACCTCCGCCCCAAATCGGGCATCTGTGGGAGCGAGTGGAACAGCAGAGGGCCCTGACGACCCATAGGTCGTCAGGGCCCCACGCGCGCGTGCCGCTACTCCGCGGCGACGACGGTGACTTCGCCGATGCCCAGCGCCTCGACCGACGCCTTGATCTGGGCCGCGTCACCGACGAGGACGGTCACCAGCCGGTCCACCGGGAAGGCGTTGACGGCGGCCGCGGTGGCCTCCACCGTGCCCGTCGCGGCCAGCTGCTGGTACAGCGTCGCCTGGAAGTCGTCGGGCAGATGCTGCTCCACCTGGTCGGCAAGGGTGCTCGCGACGGCCGCCGCCGTCTCGTACTTCAGCGGCGCCACCCCGACCAGGTTCTGCACGGCGACGTCCCGCTCGGCGTCGGTCAGGCCCTCGGCCGCGAGGGTGCGCAGCACCTTCCACAGGTCGCCCAGCGCCGGGCCGGTGTTGGGGGTGTCCACGGAGCCGCTGATGGCGAGCATCGAGGCGCCGGTGCCGTCCGGGGCGGACCTCAGGACCTGCCCGAAGGCGCGCACGCCGTAGGTGTAGCCCTTCTCCTCGCGCAGGACGCGGTCCAGGCGGGAGGTGAGGGTGCCGCCGAGGCAATAGGTGCCGAGCACCTGGGCGGGCCACACGCGGTCGTGCCGGTCCGGGCCGACCCGGCCGATGAGCAGCTGCGTCTGGACGGCGCCGGGCCGGTCCACGATGACCACGCGCCCGGTGTCGTCGGCGGTCACCGGCGGCACGGGCCGGGGCTCGCCCGGGGTGCCGTTCCACGCGCCCAGGGTGTCGCCGAGCAGCGCGTCCAGGTCGACCCCGGTGAGGTCGCCGACCACGACCGCGGTGGCCGTGGCCGGGCGCACGTACCGGTCGTAGAAGGCGCGTACGGCCCCCGCGTCGATCTTCTCGACGGTCTCCTCGGTGCCCTGGCGCGGGCGGGACATACGGGAGGTCGCCGGGAACAGCTCCTTGGAGAGTTCCTTGGCCGCCCGGCGGGCGGGGCTGGCCAGCTCGTGCGGGATCTCGTCCAGGCGGTTGCGGACCAGTCGCTCGATCTCGCTCTCGGCGAAGGCCGGCGCGCGCAGGGCGTCGGCGAGCAGGCCGAGGCCCTTGGGCAGGCGGGAGGCGGGCACCTCGAGGCTCAGGCGCACACCGGGGTGGTCGGCGTGCGCGTCCAGCGTGGCCCCCGCGCGCTCCAGCTCGGCGGCGAACTCCTCGGCGGAGTGCTTGTCCGTGCCCTCGGAGAAGGCGCGCGCCATGATCGTGGCGACGCCGTCCCGGCCGGCCGGCTCGGCGTCCAGGGGCGCGTCCAGCAGCACCTCGACGGCGACGACCTGCTGGCCGGGGCGGTGGCAGCGCAGCACCGTCAGGCCGTTGTCGAGCGTGCCGCGCTCAGGGGCCGGGAACGCCCACGGCCTGGCCTCGCCCGGCTGCGGCTGGGGGTGGAAGTCCATTGCGGCGAGCTCGGTCACTTGGCCGTCTCCTCGTTCTCGTTACCGGCCTCTACGGTCGCTTCCTGCTCCGGATCCTCCGGGATCTCGGCGTCCTCGACGGCCTCCGGGGACTTCGGCTCGTAGACGAGGACAGCGCGGTTGTCGGGGCGCAGGCGGGCCTTGGCGACCTCCTGCACCTCCTCGGGGGTCACCTCCAGGACGCGCTGGACGGCGGTGAGGGCGAGCTGCGGGTCGCCGAACAGGACGGCGTAGCGGCACAATTCGTCGGCGCGGCCGGCGACCGTGCCGAGCCGGTCCAGCCACTCGCGCTCCAACTGGGCCTGGGCGCGCTCCATCTCCTCCGGCGTAGGGCCCTCCGCGGCGAACCGGGCCAGCTCCTCGTCGATGGCGGCCTCGATGACCGGCACCTCGACGTCACCGGAGGTCTTCACGTCCAGCCAGCCCATCGAGGGCGCGCCGGCCAGGCGCAGCAGACCGAAACCGGCCGCGACGGCCGTACGGTCGCGGCGCACCAGCCGGTTGTACAGGCGGGAGGACTCGCCGCCGCCGAGGACGGTCAGGGCGAGGTCGGCCGCGTCCGCCTCGCGCGTGCCGTCGTGCGGCAGCCGGTAGGCGGCCATCAGGGCGCGTGCGGGGACCTCCTCGACGACGACCTCGCGCAGCTGCTCGCCGATGATCTCCGGCAGGGAGCCGTCGCGGGGCTGGGGCTTGCCGTCGTGGGACGGGATCGACCCGAAGTACCTCTCGATCCAGGCGAGGGTCTGCGCGGGGTCGATGTCGCCGACCACGGAGAGCACCGCGTTGTTCGGCGCGTAGTAGGTGCGGAAGAACTGGCGCGCGTCCTCCAGGGTGGCCGCGTCCAGGTCCGCCATCGAGCCGATGGGCGTGTGATGGTAGGGGTGGCCCTCCGGGTACGAGAGGGCGGTCAGCTTCTCGAAGGCGGTGCCGTAGGGCACGTTGTCGTAGCGCTGGCGGCGTTCGTTCTTGACGACGTCCCGCTGGTTCTCCATGGACTCGTCGTCGAGGGCGGTGAGCAGCGAGCCCATGCGGTCGGCCTCCAGCCAGAGGGCGAGCTCCAGCTGGTGGGCGGGCATGGTCTCGAAGTAGTTGGTCCGCTCGAAGCTGGTGGTGCCGTTGAGCGAGCCACCGGCGCCCTGCACCAGCTCGAAGTGGCCGTTTCCCCTGACCTGCGCCGACCCCTGGAACATCAGGTGCTCGAAAAGGTGAGCCAGGCCGGTACGGCCCTTGACTTCGTGGCGGGAACCGACGTCGTACCAGAGGCAGACCGCCGCCACCGGGGTCAGGTGGTCCTCGGAGAGCACCACGCGCAGACCGTTGGCCAGGCGGTGCTCGGTCGCTGTCAGGCCCCCGGAGCCTGCCTCGGCTGTGGTCGTGTGACCCATGGGCATGTACGTCCCTTCGCGAGCGGAGGCGGTCGTCGAAACCGCGGTTTTCCTGCCGTTCCTGCCACTGTATGCAAAGCGTGCGGGGCCTCGGTGAAGTTCCCGCGGGACGTACGCCCAGAGCGGATCGCGTAGCCTGCGTCAGGCGTGCCGTGGGGCGGCTCTCCGGCACCGGGCGGACACCTCTCCGGCACCGGCCGGGCCGGCGGAGACCGGGTCGTGGCCCGGGCTGTCAGTGCCGCGGTCCACAATGGTCCGCGTCAGATCCGTCAATCGCTTCAGCAAGGAGCCGGCAGCGATGGCCCGCCGCAGCACGAAGACCCCGCCGCCCGACGACTCGTTCGAGGAGAGGATCCTCGACATCGACGTCGTGGACGAGATGCGTGGCTCCTACCTCGAGTACGCGTACTCGGTCATCTACTCGCGTGCCCTGCCGGACGCCCGTGACGGCCTCAAACCGGTGCACCGCCGGATCGTCTACCAGATGAACGAGATGGGCCTGCGCCCCGAGCGCGGCTATGTGAAGTGCGCGCGCGTCGTCGGCGAGGTCATGGGCAAGCTGCACCCGCACGGCGACGCGTCGATCTACGACGCCCTGGTGCGCATGGCGCAGCCCTTCTCCATGCGCGTGCCGCTGGTCGACGGCCACGGCAACTTCGGCTCGCTGGGCAACGACGACCCGCCGGCCGCCATGCGGTACACCGAGTGCCGGATGGCCGAGGCGACGAGCCTGATGACCGAGTCGATCGACGAGGACACGGTCGACTTCACGCCCAACTACGACGGCCAGGAGCGGGAGCCGGTCGCGCTGCCGGCCGCCTTCCCCAACCTGCTGGTCAACGGCTCCTCGGGCATCGCGGTCGGCATGGCGACGAACATGGCCCCGCACAACCTGCGCGAGGTCATCGCCGCCGCCCGGCACCTGATCAAGTACCCGAACGCCGACCTGGACGCGCTGATGAAGCACGTCCCGGGCCCGGACCTGCCCACCGGCGGCCGGATCGTCGGCCTGGACGGCATCCGGGACGCGTACGCGACCGGCCGCGGCACCTTCAAGATGCGCGCGACGGTGTCGGTGGAGACCGTGACCGCCCGCCGCAAGGGCCTGGTGGTCACCGAGCTGCCGTTCACGGTCGGCCCCGAGAAGGTCATCGCGAAGATCAAGGACCTGGTCAACGCGAAGAAGATCCAGGGCATCGCCGACGTCAAGGACCTCACCGACCGCGAGCACGGTCTGCGCCTGGTCATCGAGATCAAGAACGGCTTCGTGCCCGAGGCGGTTCTGGAGCAGCTGTACAAGCTGACGCCGATGGAGGAGTCCTTCGGCATCAACAACGTGGCCCTGGTCGACGGCCAGCCGCTCACCCTGGGCCTGAAGGAGCTGCTGGAGGTCTACCTCGACCACCGCTTCGACGTGGTCCGGCGCCGCAGCGAGTTCCGCCGCGGCAAGAAGCGGGACCGGCTGCACCTGGTCGAGGGTCTGCTGACCGCGCTGGTCGACATCGACGAGGTCATCCGGCTGATCCGGTCCAGCGAGAACTCCGCGCAGGCCAAGGAGCGCCTGATGGAGCGCTTCTCGCTGAGCGAGGTGCAGACGCAGTACATCCTCGACACGCCGCTGCGCCGGCTCACCAAGTACGACCGCATCGAGCTGGAGGCGGAGAAGGACAAGCTCACCGCGGAGATCGAGGAGCTGACCCGGATCCTGGACTCGGACGCGGAGCTGCGCAAGCTGGTCTCGGCCGAACTGGCCGCGGTGGCCAAGAAGTTCGGCACCGACCGGCGTACGGTCCTGCTGGAGTCCGCGGGCGCCCCGGTGGCCGCCGTGCCGCTGCAGGTGGCCGACGACCCGTGCCGGGTGCTGCTGTCCTCGACGGGCCTGCTGGCCCGTACGGCGACCGACGAGCCGTTCCCGGAGGCGGCCGGCGCGAAGCGCGTCAAGCACGACGTGATCGTCTCGGCGGTCCCGGCGACCGCGCGCGGCGAGATCGGCGCGGTGACCTCGGCGGGCCGCCTGCTGCGGATCAACGTGGTCGACCTGCCGCAGCTGCCCGAGTCGGCGGCCACGCCGAACCTCTCGGGAGGGGCGCCGCTGGCGGAGTTCGTCTCCCTGGAGGACGACGAGACCGTGGTCTGCCTGACCACGCTAGACGAGTCGTCCCCGGGCCTGGCGCTCGGCACGGAGCAGGGTGTCGTCAAGCGTGTGGTGCCCGACTATCCGTCCAACAAGGGCGAGTTGGAGGTCATCACACTCAGGGAGGGCGACCGGATCGTCGGCGCGGTGGAGCTGCGTACCGGCGAGGAGGACCTGGTGTTCATCGCGGACGACGCGCAGCTGCTGCGTTTCCAGGCCTCGATCGTCCGCCCGCAGGGCCGCCCGGCGGGCGGTATGGCGGGCATCAAGCTCACCGAGGGCGCGAAGGTCATCTCCTTCACGGCGGTCGACCCGGCCGCCGACGCGGTGGTGTTCACGGTGGCGGGCTCGCGCGGCACACTGGACGACTCCGTGCAGACGACGGCCAAGCTGACGCCGTTCGACCAGTACCCGCGCAAGGGCCGGGCCACCGGCGGGGTGCGCTGCCAGCGGTTCCTGAAGGGCGAGGACTGCCTGGCGCTGGCCTGGGCGGGCCCCGCTCCCGCGCGCGCGGCGCAGAAGAACGGCACCCCGGCGGAGCTGCCGGAGCCGGACCCGCGCCGGGACGGCTCGGGCACCTCGCTGCCCAAGACGGTGGCGGTGGTCGCGGGGCCGGTGTTCTAGGCGGTGTCCTGGCCGGTGATCCAGGCGGGCGGATCCTCGAGATCCGCCCCGTCCGGGTCGGCCGCCTTCCCGGGGTCCGTTTCCCGCGGTCCCTGTACGTAGCGCAGGACGCCCCACATGCCGTGCTCGTCGGCGTGCGGGGCGTCGTTCCCGCACGCCTTCAGTTCCTGGCCGAGGGCGTCGGCGTCGATGCCGGAGCCGATCAGCACGAGCTGGGTGCGGCGGGCGTCGGCGGACGTCCAGGACTCGGGGTAGAAACGGAGGAACCGGCCGACGGCGTGCACGGCGTACCGGCCGTTCGGGTCGTACGGCCCGAAGTCGACGTACCCCTTGATCCGGTACAGCCCCTCGGGCCGGCTGTCCAGGAACCGCATGAGCCGCCGGGGCTCCATCGGCACGTCGGAGGTGAAGGACACGCTTTCGTAGCCGGCGTGCAGGTGCTCCGTGTGGTCGTGGGCGCCGCGGTCATGCAGGTCGTCGAAGGACAGCTGTCCGATGCGCTCCTCGCCCGGCCTGCAGTCGAAGAGGAACTCGGGGTCGATGCGGCCGTACGTGGCGGGGACGACGGCGGCGCGGTCGGTGAGTGAGCGGACGAGCCCCAGGACCCGGTCGGCGTCGTCCGCGCGGTCGAGCTTGTTGACGACGACCAGGTCGGCGAGGGCGAGGTGCCGGTCGATCTCGGGGTGCTTCGCGCGCGTGCCGTCGAACTCGGCGGCGTCGACGACTTCGACGAGACCGCCGTAGACGATGCCGGGATGCTCGCTGGCGAGCACCATCCGCACCAGTTCCTGCGGCTCGGCCAGCCCGCTCGCCTCGATGACGATGACGTCGATGCCGGCGGCGGGGGCGGCGAGCCGGTCCAGGTAGGCGTCCAGTTCGCTCGCGTCGACGGCACAGCACAGGCAGCCGTTGCCGAGTGAGACGGTCGAGTCGCCGAGAGCGCCGGCCACGGCCATCGCGTCGATCTCGATGGCCCCGAAGTCGTTGACGATCGCCCCGATGCGGCTGCCCCCGCTGCGGTGCAGCAGATGGTTGAGGAGCGTGGTCTTCCCGGAGCCCAGGAAACCGGCGAGTACGACGACCGGGATCTGCTGCGGACTGCGGCTGCTGCCCAGGCTGTTCCCCAACGGGCGACCTCTCTCACGCGGAAGCGCACACCGGCTCACGGCCCGGCGCGCGGACGGGTTTCGACTGCGCGACCAGCATACGAGCGGGGAGAATCGCGGCGAAGTGAACGACTGTCAGCCCTCCGTGCAGGGCAGACGTGGGACAGGACAGGGAGGCCGCGACCCTCCCGCCTTCGCTCCGTGCGCCTCGGGCCGGCCGCCTCCCCGCCGATCAGAGCCGCTCGGCACTCCGGGGGCGGCGAGCGCCACCGTCCACTCGCCGGCCCCCTGCCGTCGCCCCGCGATCACGGCCGCTCTCGTGCGGTCGGCCGCCGGCTCCTCCGCGCCCCTCCCCGCGTATCGCCGCACCGCGGGACACTGCCGCACATCGACATGGGTGTTCCGGACGTCGGGAACGGCCGTCGGTCCGGTGCCACGGGGCACCGGACCGACGCCGTCCGCGCTCGGCTCAGGCCGGTGCGGGGACCGAGAGCTGCGGCTCCGGTCCGACGTAGCGGGCCACCGGCCGGATGATCTTCGGGTCGGCCGCCTGTTCCATGATGTTGGCGCTCCAGCCCACCACCCGCGCGGCCGCGAAGGTGGGAGTGAACATCTCGCGGGGCAGACCGCACAGTTCCATGACCACACCGGCGTAGAACTCGACGTTCGTGTGGAGTTCGCGGCCGGGCTTGAGCTCGGTGAGGATCGCCTCGACCCGGCGCTCGACCTCCACCGCGAATTCCACGCGCGGGCCGCCGAAGGACAGGGCTATCTCCCGCAGCATCCGGGAGCGGGGGTCCTCGGTGCGGTAGATGGCGTGCCCGAAGCCCATGATCCGGTCACCGGCGAGCACCCGCTCCCGGATCCAGGTGTCGATCCGGTCCGGCGTGCCGATCGCGTCCAGCGTGTCCAGGGCCCGGCTGGGCGCACCTCCGTGCAGCGGTCCGGACAGCGCACCGACCGCACCGGTCAAGCAGGCCGCGACGTCGGCGCCCGTGGACGCGATGACCCGCGCGGTGAAGGTGGACGCGTTGAATCCGTGGTCAATGGTTGAGATCAGGTACTGCTCGACCGCACGCGCCCGGCGGGGGTCGGGTTCCGAACCCGTCAGCATGTACAGGTAGTTGGCCGCGTACGGGAGGTCCTCGCGAGGCTCGACCGGATCGAGGCCCCGCCCGAGCCGGTACAGCGCGGTGAGCAGTGTGGGTACGACGGCGCAGACGGCCACGGTGTCGGCCCGGCGCCGCTCGGCGCCGATGTCGTACACCGGCCGGAGTCCTTGTGCCGCGCCCAGCAGCGACAGGGCCGTGCGCAGCCCGGCCAGCGGGCCGGAGAGACGGCTCGCCGCGGCGATCGCCGGCAGCGCCGCGCGCACGTCCCCGGGCAGCCGCCGCAGCGCCGCGGTCTCGGCGGCGAAGGCGGCGCGGCGCTCCGCGTCCGGGAGCTCCCCGTGGACCAGGAGGTGCCAGACGTCCTCGAAGCCGCGCGTCTGCGCGAGTTCGGTGGCCGAGTACTGGCGGTAGTGGTAGAAGCCCTCCCGCCCCCGGACGTCGCCGAGCCGGGTCTCGGTGACGACGACGCCCGCGAGACCGCGCGGAGCGTCGATGAGCGGGGTGGCGGTCCTGGCGATGGCCATGGTTTCTCCTCACTGGACTTGATTCGACTGTCCATGCTTGACTCTTTGCTTGTCAATGTTGATTCAATCAATGCGTCGCTATCAAGGTGTGCAGAGACGGCTACGGTGACCCCATGCGCGATCACGACCCCGCTCCCAGCCGCCCCGGGGGAAGGCTGACCACCAAGGAGACCGCCGAGGTGCTCGGCGTGAAGCCCGAGACGGTGTACGCGTACGTGAGTCGCGGCCTGCTCAGCAGCAGACGCGAACCCGGCGGCCGCGCCAGCACCTTCGAGGCGAAGGAGGTGGAAGCCCTCGCCCGCCGCAACCGGCGCGAGGCGGCCGGGAGTCCGGGCTCCGGGAGCGACCTGTCGGTCCGCACCCGCATCACGCTGATCGAGAAGGACCGCTACTTCTTCCGGGGCGTGGACGCCGTCGAGCTGGCCACCCGGCACTCCTACGAGGAGGTCGCGGAGTGGCTGTGGACGGGCCGGCTGACCCCGGGCATCACCTTCTCCGCGCCCGATACCACCGTCGAGGTCGCCGGCCGCGCGGTGGCCGCCCTGTCCGAGCACGCCTCCCCCGTCGACCGGCTGCGGGTGGCGGCGATCGCAGCGGCGGCAGAGGACCCGCTGCGCTTCGACCTCTCCGAAGAGGCCGTGCTGAACACCGCCCGCCACCTCATCCCCACGCTCGTCGCGGCGCTCCCGCCGGCCCTGCACGGTCACCGGGACGACGGCCCGCTGGCCCACCGCCTGTGGGGCCGGCTGACCGGCCGTCCCGCCGACGAGCCGTCCCTGCGCGTCCTGGACACCGCGCTGGCCCTGCTCGCCGACCACGACCTGGCCGCCTCCACCCTCGCGGTCCGGGTCGCCGCCTCGGCGCGCGCGCACGCCTACGCGGCCGTCTCGGCCGGGCTCGGTGTCCTGGAGGGCCCGCTGCACGGCGCCGCCAGCGGCCTGGCCCACCGCATGCTGCTCGACGTGCTCGACCAGGGCACGGCGGTCCCGGTGATCGCCGACGAACTGCGCGCGGGCCGCCGTATCCCCGGTCTCGGCCACCGGCTCTACCCTGGTGAGGACCCCCGCGCGCGCGTGCTCCTCGGCCTCCTGGAACAGGTCCCGCGCGCGGAGCCCGCGCTGCTGGCGGCCCGCGACATCGTCGCCACGACAGCCCGGCACACCCCCCTGCACGCCAACGTCGACCTGGCCCTGGCGGTGTTCACCGCCTCCTGCGGCATGCCGGCCACGGCCGGTGAGACGATCTTCGGCGTCGCCCGCACGGCGGGCTGGATCGCGCACGCCCTGGAGGAGTACGGCGAGCGCCCGCTGCGCATGCGACCCAGCGGTCATTACGTGGGTCCGCGGCCGCCGCGGCCCCTGCCGGAGTAGGACACGGGCCCGGCAGGAAGTCGCCCTGCGGCGAGCCAGGTTAGGCTCACCTCTGTGAGTAGGTGCGCGACCGTCTCCCGGAGCCTCGACGAGCCCGTTTCCGGCACGGCTGCCACGGCGACGACGTGGCTGCTGCTGGAACAGCCCGGCCCCTGGGGCGCCAAGGCGCTCACTTCGAGCCACCTGGACCCCGCGCTGGGCCGGGCGCTGGAGGCCGCCGCCGCGGAAACCGGCGTCCGCATCGCGCTCATCCGGCGCCCCGGTCGCCATGCCGACCCCGGGACACCCGCGATCCGGCACGTGTACGTCGCCCACACCGTTCCGGGGCGTGTGTGGCTGCACAGCGCCACCACCCGCGATCCGCGGCGGCTGCTCGAGCTCGACTTCGCCGCCCTCGGGGCGGGCGACCACCGTTCCTTCGGTGCGGCGCTCGGCGGCCGCCCGCACCGCGGTGGCCCGCTCGCGCTCGTGTGCACCAACGGCAAGCGCGACCGCTGCTGCGCCCTCCTCGGCCGTCCCCTCGCCGCCGAGCTGGCGGCCTCGGAGGTGCGCGGGGTCTGGGAGGTCACCCATCTGGGTGGACATCGCTTCTCACCGACGGTGCTCGTCCTGCCGTACGGCTACGCCTACGGCCGCGTCGAGGCGCACACCGTCCAGGAGGCCTTGCGCGGCGTCCAGGAGGGGCGCGTGGTGGTCGAGGGCTGCCGCGGGTGCTCCGCCTGGGAACGGCCCGGCCAGGCGGCCGAGCTGGCCGTCCGGTCGGCTGCGGGCGAGTACCGGGCGGGCGTGCTGAGTGTCCTGCGGACCGACGGCGCGGCCCCGCGCTGGGAGGTCACCGTCGGCCACGCCGACGGCCGCCGCTGGCGGGTCACCGTGGCGCAGGGGGCGTCGCTGCCGCCCCGCCCGGAGAGCTGCGGTGCGGCGGTCCTGGGGACGCCCGTGCGGATGGACGTGGTGGCGGTGCGCGAGCTGCGGCCGACGGCACTGGCGAGCTGAGCGGCGCCCCCTCGTCAAGCTCATCAAGGTGAGCCGCCAGTCCGCTCAAGGGTTGATCGGAAGATCAAGCACGGGTCAGGAGATCCACACCACACCCCTGGGGCGCTTCGGCCCGGGACACGTACGGTCGTGGGTATGAGCCCCACTCCCCCCGCACGCCGTCTGCGCCTCGGTCTGCCCCGGCGGGTGTTCTCGCAGGTGCTGCTGATGCAGGTGGCGATCGCCGCGGGAGTCGCGGTGCTCGCGACCGGGCTGTTCCTCGCGCCGCTGAGCAAGCAGCTGGACCAGGAGGCGATGCGGCGGGCACTGGCCATCGCCGAGACCACCGCCCAGGACCCGCAGATCGCCGAGGGTGTCCGCACCACCCCGCCGACCAGGAACGGCCCGGTGCAGCAGGAGGCGGAGCGGATCCGCCGGGCCACCCGCGCCGAGTACATCGTGGTGCTGGACCGGAACTGGGTGCGCTGGTCGCATCCCACGGCCTCGGAGGTCGGCCGGCGCGTCTCCACCGACCCCACCGACGCCCTGGCCGGCCGGGAGGTCATGGGGATCGACAAGGGCACCCTGGGGCGCTCGGCGCGCGGCAAGGTACCGCTCTACGACGCCGACCACCGCATCGTCGGGGCGGTCTCGGTCGGCATCGCCTACGACAGTGTGCGGGCACGGCTGATCAGCGCGATCCCGGGACTGTTCGCGTATGCCGGCGGCGCCCTCGCGGTGGGCGCGCTGGCCGCCTGGCTGATCTCCCGCAGGGTTCAGCGGCAGACCCGGGACCTGGCCTTCTCCGACATCTCCGCGCTGCTCGCGGAGCGCGAGGCGATGCTGCACGGCATCCGGGAGGGTGTGGTCGCCCTCGACCGCGGCGGCCGCATCCGCCTGCTCAACGACGAGGCGCGGCGGCTGCTCGGCATCGGTGACGAGGCGGTCGGGCAGACCCCCGACGAGGCGCTCGGCGAGGGCCGTACGACGGACGTGCTGGCCGGCCGGGTGCCCGGCACCGATCTGCTCACCGTGCGCGGCCAGCGCGTCCTGGTCGCCAACCGCATGCCCACCGACGACGGCGGCGCCGTGGCCACCCTGCGCGACCGCACCGAACTGGAGCAGCTGGGGCGGGAACTGGACTCCACACGCGGGCTGATCGACGCGCTGCGCGCCCAGGACCACGAGCACGCCAACCGCATGCACACGCTGCTCGGGCTGCTGGAACTGGAGATGTACGACGACGCGGTGGAGTTCGTCGGCGAGGTGGTCGGCGACCACCGGGTCACCGCCGAGCAGGTCACCGAGAGGATCCAGGACCCGCTGCTGGCCGCGCTGCTGGTCGGCAAGGCGACCGTGGCGGCCGAGCGCGGGGTCGCCCTGTGGGTGTCGGAGGACACCCGGCTCCCGCACCGGCTGATCGATCCGCGGGGTCTGGTCACGGTCGTCGGCAACCTCGTGGACAACGCCCTCGACGCGGTCGCGGGCACTCCGCACGCGCGCGTGGAGGTCGAGTTGCGCACGAAGGGCCGTGCGGTCGTCCTCAGGGTGCGTGACACAGGACCCGGTATCCCGGCGGACCAGCGGGAGTTGATCTTCACCGAGGGATGGTCCACCAAGAAGCCGCCCGCGCACGGCAAGCGGGGCATCGGGCTGTCCCTGGTGCGCCGGCTCGCCGAACGGCAGGGCGGTAGCGCGGCCGTGGGCGCGGCGGACGGCGGCGGTGCAGAGTTCACCGTGGTCCTGCCCGAGGCGCTGACCGAGCCGGAGCTGCGACCGGCCCTCACCGGGGCCGCGGATTCCGGTACGGCCCCTGCGAACGTCCCGGCCACCGCCGGGGAGGAGACGCGATGATCGAGGTCCTGGTAGTGGACGACGACACCCGGGTGGCCCGGGTCAACGCCGCCTACGTCGAGAAGGTGCCCGGGTTCCACGTGGCAGGCGAGGCGCACAACGCGGCGGAGGCGCTGCGTCAGGTGGAGGCCCTGCCGCAGCTCGATCTGGTGCTCTTGGACCACTATCTGCCCGACGACACGGGGCTCGCGGTCGTACGGGAGATGCGCCGGCGCGGCCACCAGACCGACGTGATCATGGTGACGGCGGCGCGGGACGTGTCCACCGTCCAGGCCGCCATGCGGCACGGAGCGCTGCAGTACCTGGTGAAACCGTTCGCCTTCGCAGGTCTGCGGACCAAGCTGGAGGCGTACGCCGAGCTGCGGCGCACCCTGGACGGCGGTGGCGAGGCCGAACAGGCGCAGGTGGACCGCATCTTCGGCGCCCTGTCCGCCGCCTCGGAGCCGGACCTGCCGAAGGGGCACTCCCCCACCACGGCCGAGCTGGTGCGGCAGGCGCTGATGAACGCCGTAGGCCCACTGTCCGCCCAGGAGATCGCCGAGCGGACGGGGGTGAGCCGGCAGACCGCCCAGCGCTATCTGAAGCTGCTGGAGCGCACCGGACGGGCCCGGCTGACCCTCAAGTACGGCGACGCGGGCCGCCCGGAGCACCGGTACGCGTGGGTGGCGCCGTAGTGAACCGTGTGGCCCGCTACACCGCCCCGGCGCCGGTCAGCGACCGTACCTCCGTCTCGGCGTACTTGGCCTCGTCCGCGACGTCGTCCGAGGTGACCGTGCCCAGCCAGCCGGCGAGGAAGCCGAGCGGGATGGAGACGATGCCCGGGTTCTGCAACGGGAAGTACTGGAAGTCGACCTCCGGGAACAGCGAGACCGGGCTGCCGGACACCACCGGGGACAGCAGCACGAGCACGAGCGCCGGGATCAGCCCGCCGTACACGGCCCACACCGCGCCGCGGGTGGTGAAACCGCGCCAGAACAGCGAGTAGAGCAGCACCGGGAGGTTCGCCGACGCGGCGACCGCGAAGGCGAGACCGACGAGGAAGGCGACGTTCAGGTCACGGGCCAGCAGACCGAGCGCGATCGCGACGACACCGATGCCGACCGCCGCGAACCGCGCCACCGCCACCTCGCTGCGCGCCTTGCCGTGCGATCGCCGTAGCGACGCGTACAGGTCATGGGCCACCGAGGCGGAGGAGGCGAGCGTGATGCCGGCGACGACCGCGAGGATCGTGGCGAAGGCGACGGCGGCGACGACAGCGAACAGAACCGTTCCCCCGGTGGAGCCCACGCCGCCGCCCAGATCGAGGGCGAGCAGAGGCACGGCCGTGTTCCCGGCCGCGTTCGAACCGCGCACGGCATCCGGCCCCACGACGGCCGCCGCCCCGAATCCCAGGACGATCGTCATCAGGTAGAAACCGCCGATCAGGCCGATGGACCACACCGTGGAGCGCCGGGCGGCCCGGGCTGTGGGCACGGTGTAGAAGCGGGACAGGATGTGCGGCAGTCCCGCCGTGCCCAGCACCAGCGCGAGTCCGAGGCTGATGAAGTCGAGGCGGGCGGTCCAGTTCCCGCCGTATTTGAGGCCCGGCGCCAGGAACGCCTTCCCGTGCCCGCTGCGCTCCGCGGCGGTGATCAGCAGCTGGTCGAAGTCCCCGTGGAAGCGGACCAGGACGAGCACGGTCAGCGCGACCGTCCCACCGAGCAGCAGAACCGCCTTCACGATCTGGATCCAGGTGGTGGCCCGCATCCCTCCCAACGACACATAGATCACCATGAGCGCGCCGACCCCGATGACCGTCCAGGCCTGGGCCGCGCCGCTCGTCCGCCCCAGCAGCAGCGCCACCAGGCTGCCCGCGCCGACCATTTGGGCCACCAGATACAGAACGGAGACGGTGACGGAGGAAGTTCCCGCGGCGATCCGCACCGGCCGCTCGCTCATCCGCGCCGCCACCACGTCGGCCAGGGTGAACCGCCCGCAGTTGCGGACCAGTTCGGCCACCAGGAACAACACGACCAGCCACGCCACGAGGAAGCCCACCACATACAGCAACCCGTCGTAGCCGTACAGCGCGATGAGCCCCCCGATCCCGAGGAAGGAGGCCGCCGACATGTAGTCGCCCGCGATGGCAAAACCATTTTCCATCGGGGAGAACAACCGTCCGCCGGCGTAGAACTCCTCCGCCGAACCGTGCCGCCTGCGGCTCACCCAGGTCGTGATCCCGAGGGTGACGGCCACGAACCCGCTGAACAGCAGCAGCGCCAGAGTCTGATGGCCGCCTGTCACGAGGTACCTCCCTGCACACCGCGGGTCAGTTCCTGGGTCTCCCAGCGCAGTTCCAGCGCTGCCCGGTCCCGGCGCAGCCGAGCGTGCCGGGAGTAGGCCCAGGTGAGCAGGAACGTGCTGAGGAACTGCCCGAGCCCCGCGAGCATGCCCACGTTCACCGCCCCCGCCACGGGCCGCGCCATGAGTCCGGGCATGGTCGTAGCCATGACCACGTATCCCACGTACCAGAGGAGGAAGCCGATGACCCCCGGCACCACGAAGCGCCGGTACCTGTCGCGCACCTCCTGGAAGGCCGCGCTGCGCTGCACCGCGACGTACACGTCGCGGGCGTGAACCGCTGTTCCGCTCCGCTCCCGGCGAGCGGGCGGCACGGTCGGCGCCCGCCTGCCCGTGCCGTCCAGTTCGCCCCAGCCGGAGGCCAGCGCGTCGTACCAAGGGTCTTCGTACGTCACGTCGCGGGCGGGCGGGTTGTGATCTTCCGGATGCTCGGACGCCCTCTCGGGACCATCCCCGGCTCCGCGGGAACGACCGTTGCTTGACTGCATGCCCAAGGATGGACAGATCGGGAAGATCCATGACTCTTCTTCCCTCGGCACTTCACCCCATCAGGTGATCCATCCCGCGGGCGGTCGCACCAGCCCGTTGCCGTAGGCGTAACGCACCGCCTGTGCCCGGTCCTTGAGGCCTGTCTTGGCGAAGAGGTTGTTGATGTGCGTCTTCACGGTCGCGGTGGAGACATGCAGCTTGCGAGCGATCTGCTGGTTGGTGAGGCCTTCGGCGATGAGCACCAGGACCTCGGTCTCGCGCGCGGTCAGCCCGTCGGGCGCCTCGGCGGCCGCCGGTTCGGGTTCGGGCTGCGAGAGCCGCTCCAGCAAGCGGCGCTGGATGCTCGGGGACAGCCCCGCGTCCCCCGACAGCACGCTTTCCACGGCGCGCACGATCTCGTCGCCGCCCGCGTCCTTGGTCAGGTAACCCCGGGCACCGGCCCGCAGCGCGGGGAACAGCGACTCGTCGTCCGCGTAGGTGGTGAGCACCACGACCTGCGTCCCGGGGTACTGCGCCCGAATACGCCGGGTGGCCTCCACACCGTCGCAGCGGGGCATCCTGAGATCCATCAGGACGACGTCCGGGGCTAGTTCTCCGACCAGCCGCACCGCCTCCTCGCCGTCTCCCGCGGCACCGACGACCTTGATCCCGGGCAGCAGACCCAGCAGCATCACGATGCCCTCCCGGACCACGGTCTGATCGTCCGCGACCACCACCCGGGCGGGTTTCTTCTCCTCGTCCGTCTCCGTCATACCGGCACCTTCAGCGTCACCATGAACCCCTCCTCGTCCGGTCCCGCGTCCAGCGAACCGCCCAGCAGTTCGGCGCGCTCCCGCATGCCCAGCAGACCGTACCCGTCTCCGGACCCCGTGAGTTCGCCCGGCCGACCGCCCGAATCCCTCACGTCCAGCGTCACTTCGTGCTCGCGGTAATCGAGTCGCAGGTACACCTTGGCGCCCTGGGCGTGCTTACGGACGTTCGTCAGCGCCTCCTGCGCGACCCGGCGCACGGCCTGAGACGCCTCGGCCGGCAGGGGTCTGCGCTCCCCCGTGACGGTGACCTCCGCGTTGTCGGCCCCGCTGACGAGCTCGGTCAGGAAGTCCTCCAGCGGGGTCAGCTCACCCCGCAGCGCGGACAGTGCCTGCCGGGTCTCCGCGAGGCCGTCGCGGGCCATGCCCCGGGCGGCCACCACCCGCTCCAGGATCCGTTCCCGGTCGGCGCCGTTCTCGATCAGCAGCCGGGCCGCCTCCAGGTGCACCAGCTGCGCGGAGAGACTGTGGGCCAGCACATCGTGGATCTCCCGTGCGATCCGTGCCCGCTCGCTCAATGCCGCGGACTCGGCCTCGGCGGCCCGAGCGGCCCGCTCCTGGGCGAGCAGCCGCTGTGCGTTGCCCCGGGCTTCCGCGTCCAGGCGCAGGACGTATCCGGCGAGTGCCATGCCCGCCACGGTGACGGCCGTGGTCAACCACACGTCGGTGTCGAATGCGGAGTACGAGGCCAGCGCCACCGCCGCCACCGGGCCGGCCGCCACGAGCGGCAGTCTCTCCAGCGCGCTGATCCCACAACCGCAGAAGATCACGAGAGCCGGCACTCCGAACCCCGTGGCCTGGCTGGCGACCGCGATGCCCAGGAGTACACCCATGAGCGCCAGGGAGGGCACCAGCCGGTGCTCGTAGGTCGTCCGGAAGAAGGCCCACGCGACGAGACCGGCGACGAGGACTCCCGCTGCCGCCGCGAGCGCTCCCCAGATCCCGACGTGTCTGTGGCTGAACGCGCCCCACAGGAGCATGGCGAGCACCAGCAGCCGGACAGCCCAAGCGAGCAGGCGCCGGGGCCGGGTGATTCCCTCAGGGCCGAGCGCTTCGCGCGACGGCCAGCGTGTCCAGGCGTTCTCGGTCACACGCGCTCCTTCCACGCCGGCCGGTTGTGGTCACCGTACGCCGGGGCGGGACGGCTGGTGGCGCCGAGGCACTGCGCCCGCCAGACCAGGATTCCGTCACGGACCAGCAGGGTGCCGGCGAGGCCGAGCAGCAGGGCGGCGCTGTCCTGGCGCACGCCGGGGGCGGAGCCGACGGCGAAGACACCGACCCGCAGGACTATGCCTCCGATCCACACGGCGGCGCTCGCCTTGGTGCTCTTGGTCCACACGACGCCGTCCGCAGCCGTCCAGACCCGGGTGGTCCAGGCCCATCCGGCACCGGTGGCCAGGCCGGTCAGCAGCTCCATCGCGAGCAGTACGGCGGGCCCTGCGCGGTGGTGGGTGTCGAGGATGCCGGGCTCGCGCAGCGCGACGACGGCGAGGATCACGGGCAGCAGCCACCAGCGCAGGTCCGTGTCGATCGCGCGGGCGCGGAACTGCCGCACGATCACGATGGCGACGACGGCCACGACCATGAGTGCGTTGTCGAGCCCGGACATCGGGGCCTCCGTGAGCGAGAGGGTGGTGCCGGGAGCCAGTGCTGCCGACGCCTTCGAAGCTACGGAAATTCGCAGGTCGGGAGGATCGGAGCCGGGGTGGATCACGGGTGGAAAGGCTGAGCGGCCCCACTCCACCCAGGGATGGAGTCACCGGAGAGCGAAGGGTGCCGGGGACTCTGGTCGGCGCGGCACCGAAAGGTGGGGGGCCGTCCCGGCTCGGCGGCTCGCCGAAAGGCGCGGGGACCCATTCGGCTGGGGACCGAAAGATGCGGGGGCCCGCTTGGCCGGGTATCGCACTGCGCGGGGCCCCGCTCGGCCGGGGATCGAAAGACGCGCGCACCCCGGTCGGCCGGCGCCGGGCAGCCGGGAGCAGCGCCGTGGGCTACGCAGTCGGCCGTAGTTCCCATGCCGTGGTCACGGCCATGCGACGACGGGGGCCGAAGCAGTCCACCGCCGTCGAAGCAGCACGGGCAACGTCGGACATGCCCGCCGTCGAAGCACCAACGGACATACCCCTCGGCGTCGGCCGTCGCGCCCGTCCGGCCGCCCTTCCCGACGGTCGCAGGACGGGCGGCGCCGGCGACTCGGTCAGCGCCCGTCCCGGCCCAGCCGTCCAGGGCGCCTCCGATCGGGCCGCCCTCCAGCGATCCGCGGTCGGCCGCGCCCCGCGCGGCGGCTACGCGTCGATGCGCGAGCGGTCCAGTGTCGCCGCCGAGCTGGAGATGAACTCCTTGCGGGGTGCCACGTCGTTACCCATGAGCAGGTCGAATACCTGTTCGGCGGCTTCCAGGTCGGAGAGGTTGATGCGGCGCAGCGTGCGATGACGCGGGTCCATCGTGGTCTCGGCCAGCTGGTCGGCGTCCATCTCGCCCAGACCCTTGTAGCGCTGGATGGAGTCCTTGTACCGGATGCCCTTGCTCTGGAACTCCATGAGCTTGTCGCGCAGCTCACGGTCGGAGTACGTGTAGACGTACTTGTCCTGGCCCTTCTTCGGCTGGACGATCTCGATGCGGTGCAGCGGCGGCACCGCGGCGAAGACGCGGCCGGCCTCGACCATGGGCCGCATGTAGCGCTGGAACAGCGTGAGCAGCAGGCAGCGGATGTGGGAGCCGTCCACATCGGCGTCGGTCATCATGATGATCTTGCCGTAGCGGGCCTGTTCGATGTCGAACGTGCGGCCCGAGCCCGCTCCTATGACCTGGATGATCGCGCCGCACTCGGCGTTCTTCAGCATGTCGGTCACCGACGACCGCTGCACGTTGAGGATCTTGCCCCGGATGGGCAGCAGCGCCTGGAACTCGGAGTTGCGTGCCAGCTTGGCCGTACCGAGCGCGGAGTCGCCCTCGACGATGAACAGCTCGCTGCGGTCGACGTCGTCGCTGCGGCAGTCGGCGAGCTTGGCCGGCAGGGACGAGGATTCCAGGGCGGTCTTCCGACGCTGGGCGTCCTTGTGCTGACGTGCCGCGACGCGGGTCCGGGCTGCGGCGACGACCTTCTCCATGACGACCCTGGCCTGGGCGGCGGCGTCACGCTTGGTGGTGGTCAGGAAGGCCTTCAGTTCCTTGGTGACCACGCTGTTCACGATGCGGCGGGCCGCCGAGGTGCCGAGGACCTCCTTGGTCTGCCCCTCGAACTGCGGTTCGGCCAGGCGCACGGTGACGACGGCGGTCAGACCCTCCAGGGCGTCATCCTTGACGATGTTGTCCTCGGCCACACGCAACAGCTTCTTGGCCCGCAGGACATCGTTCATCGTCTGGGTGAGAGCCTGCTCGAAGCCTGCGACGTGGGTGCCGCCCTTGGGAGTGGCGATGATGTTGACGAAGGACCTGACGGTGGTGTCGTAGCCCGTGCCCCACCGCAGCGCGATGTCGACGCCCAGCTCGCGGGTGACCTCCTGGGGCGTCATCTGCCCGTGCTCGTCCAGAACCGGGACGGTCTCCTTGAAGGTGCCCTGCCCGGACAAGCGGAGGACGTCACAGACCGGCTTGTCGTTAGCCAGGTACTCGCAGAACTCACTGATACCGCCGTCGAAGCGGAACGACTCCTCACCCTTGCTGCCACCCTCGCCGAGACCGAACTCGTCACGGACGACGATGGTCAGGCCCGGCACGAGGAACGCGGTCTGGCGGGCGCGCTGGTGCAGGGTCTCCAGCGAGAGCTTGGCGTCCCTGAGGAAGATCTGCCGGTCGGCCCAGTAGCGCACGCGCGTGCCGCTGCGGGTCTTGGGGATCTTCTTGGTCCTGCGCATGCCGCTCTTGGCCTCGAACTTGGCGTCCGGGCCGTTCGCCGCGAAGGCGCCCGGTGTTCCGCGCCGGAAGCTGATGGCGTGCACATGACCGCCTCGATCCACCTCGACGTCGAGGCGGGCGGAGAGCGCGTTGACCACGGAGGCGCCGACGCCGTGCAGACCGCCGGAGGCGGCGTAGGAGCCGCCGCCGAACTTGCCGCCCGCGTGGAGCTTTGTCATGACGACCTCGACGCCCGACAGACCGGTCTTGGGCTCGACGTCCACCGGGATGCCGCGGCCGTTGTCGCGCACCTCCACGGAGCCGTCGTCGTGGAGGATCACCTCGATGTGGTCGCAGTGGCCGCCGAGGGCCTCGTCCACCGCGTTGTCGATGATCTCCCACAGGCAGTGCATCAGACCGCGGCTGTCGGTCGAGCCGATGTACATGCCCGGGCGCTTGCGCACGGCCTCGAGGCCCTCGAGGACGAGCAGGTGCCGCGCGGTGTAGTTGGAACCGTCCCGGTCTGCTCCTGCCAGCAGCGCTGTGGACGGCACGGACGTATCGGCGGTCACGCGGTTCGCTCCTCGCTGAATTTCAGGTGGCCCCCCTTTGGGTAAGGGGGCGGCTTCGGTCGCCGCACAGAGGGTACCGAGGCCTGGTAGAGCCGGTGTAACGCCACCCTCGTCGGAAACCTAGCCTAGTCCAGGCTCGCATGCGTGTTCGAACCCTCGATGGAGTGAAGTACACATCACGTTCCCTTGGAGGCATGAACCATTTAGGCTCCGGGCACGTCCTCATGAACAACCGGCAACCCAGCCGGCGGACCGAGACCCACAAGACAGCGCGAAACCGTAGGCACCTAAGACACGCAATACGGCACATTCGCCGCCAACCGGCAGCAGACAACCGCCCCGGAAGATTTTTTCGAGGAAAAGCCACGAGCGGGAACGTTTTCGGACTGGTTGGATGTTGACCCTGGTACGACAGCTCGTCGAGCTAGAGAAGAGGCGACGTGACTACTGTTCTGACCCCCGCGAGCCCACTGACGGCCGCCGATCGCTGCGACCGCTGCGGCGCCCAGGCATATCTGCGCGTCGTCCTGCTCAGCGGCGGAGAGCTGCTCTTCTGCGCCCACCACGGTCGCAAGTTCGAGCCGGAACTCAAGAAGATCGCCGCTGAGATACAGGACGAGACGGAGCGGCTGACGTCCGTTCCGGACATCGCTTCCGAAGAAGAGCGCTGAATCTCGCACCCACGACGAGCCAGCTCCGGCACAGGCCGGCGAACGGGCGGCCGCTCCCTTTCGGAGCGGCCGCCCGTGCTCATGCCCGCGTGGGGGGCCTCAGGAGCGCCTATACGGCCTCACCGGGACCTCGTGCCCGCCCCCGCACCCGCTTTCAGAGCCCGTAGGACCTCGGAGACGCGTGTGTAGACGCCGGGCCTTCCCGGCCGCCCGCAGCCGCTTCCCCACGATACGAGCCCGATGAGCCGCCCACCGGCCACCAGCGGCCCGCCGCTGTCGCCCTGGCAGGCGTCCGGGCCCCCGGCGACCTCTCCGGCGCAGAGCATGGTGTCGGCCCGGTAGGTACCGTCCGGTCCGCCCGGATAGGCGCGGGCGCACAGATCGTCGGTCAGCACGCGCACGCGTGCCGCGTGGAGCCGACGTGCGTAGGCGCCCCCGCCCGTTGTGTCGCCCCACCCTGAGACCAGGGCCTTCGTACCCGGCGTGTAGGCCTGGTGGCCCGCGCCCGCCATGGCGACGACCGCGCGCTGCGGAAGCGCCTCGGCGAGGGTGAGGACGGCGAAGTCGCCGGAGTTGGTCGTGCTGTGGTACCCGGGATTGACCCGGACATCCCGTACGGCGACCTCGTCGCCCTCGTGCGACAACAGGTCCGTACGGCCCGCGATGACCCTCAGGTCGCGCACGCGGTTCGGCGGGGCGCCCAGGACCTCCTCGGCCACACAGTGGGCCGCGGTGACCACCAGGGTCCGCGCGATCGCCGCACCGCCGCAGAACTGGCCCGCCCGCGTACCTCCGAACCGGTCACGACTGGACAGCGCCACCGTCCACGGAGCCTGGGAAACCTCGATCGGAAACCCTCCGACCACCACGCTGTCGGCGGCCGTCGGGGCCGCGCTCGCCACGGGTATGGCGGTCATCGTGGCCGCCAGTGCCAGCGGCCGGATCAGTGCCCGCGCAACGGAACGGCGCATGCCGGCTCCTCACTCTGGGGTCTTCCTGGGATACCCAGAGTCATCCAGGGCGCCGCCGTTCGCAGCACGAAGGCCCGGCCCCCGCGAGGGGAACCGGGCCGTCGCCGTCGTACGACCGCGACCTAGTCGAGGTAGTCGCGCAGCACCTGCGAACGCGACGGGTGGCGCAGCTTCGACATGGTCTTGGACTCGATCTGGCGGATGCGCTCACGCGTCACGCCGTACACCTTGCCGATCTCGTCGAGGGTCTTCGGCTGACCGTCGGTGAGACCGAACCGCATGGAGACGACGCCGGCCTCGCGCTCGGACAGGGTGTCCAGAACGGAGTGCAGCTGCTCCTGCAGGAGCGTGAAGCTGACGGCGTCGGCGGGGACGACGGCCTCGGAGTCCTCGATGAGGTCACCGAACTCGCTGTCGCCGTCCTCACCCAGCGGGGTGTGCAGCGAGATGGGCTCCCGGCCGTACTTCTGGACCTCGATGACCTTCTCCGGGGTCATGTCGAGCTCCTTGGCCAGCTCCTCCGGGGTGGGCTCGCGGCCCAGGTCCTGGAGCATCTGGCGCTGCACGCGCGCGAGCTTGTTGATGACCTCGACCATGTGCACCGGGATACGGATGGTGCGGGCCTGGTCGGCCATGGCGCGGGTGATCGCCTGCCGGATCCACCAGGTGGCGTACGTGGAGAACTTGTAGCCCTTGGTGTAGTCGAACTTCTCCACCGCGCGGATCAGGCCGAGGTTGCCCTCCTGGATGAGGTCCAGGAAGAGCATGCCGCGGCCGGTGTAGCGCTTGGCCAGGGAGACCACCAGACGGAGGTTGGCCTCCAGCAGGTGGTTCTTGGCGCGGCGGCCGTCCTCGGCGATGATCTCCAGCTCGCGCTTGAGCTTCGGGGCGAGCTTGTCGGCGTTGGCCAGCTTGTCCTCGGCGAACAGACCCGCCTCGATGCGCTTGGCCAGCTCCACTTCCTGCTCGGCGTTGAGCAGGGGGACCTTGCCGATCTGCTTCAGGTAGTCCTTGACCGGGTCGGCGGTGGCGCCGGCCGCGGCGACCTGCTGCGCGGGGGCGTCGTCCTCGTCCTCGTCGGACAGGACGAAGCCGGCGCTCTCGGTGCCCTCGGGCTCCTCGGCGACCTTGGTGTCCTCGAGGACCTCGTCTTCGAGAAGCTCGACGTCGTCCTTCTTGGCCGTGGTCTTCTTGGCGACCGCCTTCTTCGCGACGGTCTTCTTGGCGGCCGCCTTCTTGGCGGTCGTCTTCTTGGCTGCGGCCTTCTTGGCGGCTTCGGCTTCCTCGGAGGAATCGGCCGGGGCGGCGGGCACGGCCGGGGCGGCCGAGGTGGCGGTGGCCTTCCTGGTGGTCACCGTCTTGGCCGCGACCGTCTTGGTGGCGGTGCGCTTCGCCGGACTCTTCGCTGCGACGCTCTTGCGGGTGCGCTTGGGCTCTGCGGCACTGACCATCAGCGTCACACCCTCTTCCTCAAGAATCTGGTTGAGGCTGCGCAGTACGTTCTTCCACTGAGTGGCCGGAATCTGGTCAGCTTCGAAGGCCCGACGCACATCGTCGCCGGCGATCTGCCCCTCAGCCTTTCCCCGCTCAATGAGCGCCATGACAGAGACGGACTCGGCGATCTCCGGCGGGAGCGTACGGGATGTGCTGGCCGACACGAACAACCTCTCGGAACGTTGGAAAACGGCTTCCGGCACCGTCCACTGCGGACAGGAGCCGACCACCGGCCTGATGGGCCGACGGCGCGGGCGGGGCCGGGAAGATGCACAGCGCCTGTCATGGCGTCCGTATTCCCTCCGCGGCTGTCACCTCTTAGGTCATCGCGCTGTTCCCACGAGCGTTACGCCCAATCTGCGTGGCCCGAGTCACACCCCGTAAGCGTTCAGAAGCGTTCAAATGGGGGCAGATGAGATCATCTCGTCGTCACGCCCGGCCGTGATCAGCACCACGGCGGCCCGTCGCACCGCCGGACCCGCCGGAGTCCAGAGGATCCGGCGGGTCCGGCGGGGCCCGGAACCCGGGCCCGAGCGGCCATGGGAACCACGAGGACGCCGCACACCGGCGACCGCACTGCCTCGTCGCGGGTCAGTGTTCGCGCGGGGCGGGGACCACGCGCTCCACCTCGGGGTGGACCGTGAGCAGTTGACGCATGGCCGTCTCCGCCGCCGCGCCGTCGCCGGTGCCGAGGGCGTCCACGATCCGCGCGTGCTGCGCGAGGGACGCCTCGTTCGGCCGGTCACACGCGGTGACCGGGCCGCCCGACACCTGGAGGGCCGCCGAGACGATCCCGAAGAGATGCTCCAGCATGCGGTTGCCGGCGATCTGGATGAGCATGGCGTGGAACTCGTTGTCCGCACGCGAGTAGGTCAGGGCGTCCCCCTGCGCCATGGCGTGGCTCATGATCTCGACCATGTCACAGAGGCGCTGCTGCACCTCCTCGCGCCCGTGTCCGGCGGCGAGGCGGGCGGCGAGCGGCTCGATCGTCCAGCGCAGCTCGCTGAGCTCACGGCGCTGGTCGTCGCGCTGGGGCCCGAAGGCCCGCCACTCGATGATGTCCGGGTCGAGGAGATTCCAGTCACTGACGGGACGCACGCGCGTGCCGACGTTAGGGCGGGCGCTGACCAGGCCCTTGGCCTCGAGGACACGGAGGGACTCGCGGACGACGGTGCGGGAGACCTCGAAGCGCTGGCCGATCTCCTCGGGCACCAGCGGGCGGTCCGCCCCCAGGTCGCCCGAGACGATCATCTGCCCCAGCTGCTGAACGAGCTGGCCGTGCAGACCGCGTCCGCGGCTGCCCGCGGTACGCCGGCCGACGCGGCCCAGCTCCGGGTCCGCGCCGTCCCAGGAGGGCGCTCCGACGCGGTCGGCCACGGGGGCCTCGGCGTAGGAATAGCGGTCGAGATCGCCCGGGCCGGTCAGACCTGAGTCTGCGGAGCGGGCGGCGGTCATCATGGTGTGCGCAAGGGTACTCACGCATCCTTTGTCGGCGCCGTCTCCAACTCCCTTGAGGGCTTTGGTGAAAAGCACACGAAAGGGTGATCGCTCACGCCGTCGCAATTGACGCCTTATCGGAAAGAAATGTGCTTTCCGTGGGGAGTTGTGTGCACAGCGGGACCGGAAGCGCTCGGACAGCCGTCATCGGACCCGGGCACGCAGCGTCGTGAGCAGATACGCGCAAAGCAGTCCCGTCAGGGACAACACCAGTGCTCCGCCCACGGGTTGAGCGAGAACCCGCACCACGGCGAGCAGATAGCGCTCCCCTCCGAAGGGCCACTGCAGCAGGAGCACCTCCCGCATCCGCATCGGGAAGCCGGCCGCCATCCGCGTACCGGAGCCCTGCAGCGCCTTGTGCACCAGCGGTACGACGACGACGGGTACCCCGAGGACGGCGGCAAGGCCGGCCGTGGTGGACCGGAACACTCCGGCCGCCAGCACACCGGCCCAGGCACAGCCGCTGACCAGACCGAACCAACTCGCGCTCAGCGAAAGCCAGTCCGGGGGAACTCGCGTCAGCTCCGGTCCGTAGACGATGTAGAGCACTTCGGCGTCGCACCCCACGGTGAGAAAGGCCAGCAGCAGCGCGGTGGCTCCGGAGACGAGCAGTTTCGCGGTCAGCAGTCCCAGCCGGCGGGGCACGGTGCCGCGGTCCGCAGCCAGGGCGGGGTGGCGGAACTCGTCCCCGAAGGCCAGCGCGCCGAGCAGCCCCGCCGCGAGCGCCGCGGGTGGCAGCGGCAGCTCGCGCGGCCACGCCGCGAACAGGCGCGCCTGCGGGGTATGGCCGATCCGGGCCAGCACTACGGCCGTGAGCGCGGACAGCACCAGCGCGGCACCGCAGGTCAGGAAGCCGGTGCCGACTCCGGTGGCGCGCCGGATCTCGTAACGCAGGGGGCGGAGGGGGGTGGGAGCGGGGCGGACGAGGATGGGAGGGGGGAGGGGGGAGAGGGCATCGACCGGGCGCACACCGTCGGGACGTACGGCGCGGCCGGGCTGCGGCTTGCTCGTGCCGGGATTCCTGGCGCCGGGGAGGCGGGTGCGGGTGGCAGGGATGCCCGCGGCGCTGCTCGTGCTGCCGGCCTGCGATTCCGAGGACGCGGAGACCCCGGCCTGGCCGGCGTGCGGCGCAGCCGTCGCCTTGGCGGACCGGTTGCCCTCGGCGCCCGCGGCCACCTTGGCCGGAGCTGCCCCACCACCGGCCCCGGCGGCATCGTGATCCTTCTTCCCGCCGGTTCCGCAAACCGCTGCGGCCGACGACGCGCCCTGGGCCGGCGCGGCGCGGATGCTCTGTGAGCGCTCGGGCGCGGACGCGCGGCGAGGGTCTTTCCCGAGCGATGACCGCTCGCCGGGGCCGGTCTGGGTACGCTCCCACGCGGAGGGGTCGGATACGGTCCGCCCGTCGTCGGCCGAGGCGCCCAACGGTTCGTGGCCCGCGAAGAGGCCGGACCCACCGCACTCCGGCGCCGAGAGGCCCCCTGCGGTGTGCTCACGCTCCTTCGAGGGGACGCCTGACCTCGCAATGCCCTGCTTCTCCGACGTGCCGCCCAGCGCCGGCGTCTCCCGCTCCGGCCGGGACACGTCCGGCGCCGAGGTGCCTGACTCCGTCACCGAGCCACACTCCGCATTGCCTGGCTCCGCCGCCAACGAGCCACACTCCGCACCCCCCGGCGCCGTCGCCGGCAGGGCGGGTCCCGCGCTCCGCCGGTCCGCCGTCGGCGAGGCGGGCTCCATGCTCTCCCGGTCCACCGGCGGTACGTCCCCAGCGGCTCCGCTCTGCTCCACGGACGGGAATCCCAGCACGGCACGAGCGGGTTGCGGCGCCGAAGAGCGGGACGCGGCTCGTCCGTGGTCCGCCGCCGGCCCGTCCGCCGCGGGCGGTTCCCACTCCCCCGACGGGAAGGCGGGCCCCGCGGTGTCCCGCTTTTCCGGACAGGCGTCCGAGGCGGTTCGCTCCTGGGCCGCCGTGGATGAGTCCGGTACGACCGTCTCGCGCTGAGCCGGCCGTGTGCCGGCGGCCTCCTTCTCGCCTCCGGTTCCGGTACCGGCACCGGGCCCCATGTCTCCGACCTCGTCGGCCAGTTGGTGGATGAGGATGCCGTGGCGAAACGCCGTCTCGCCGACGTCGGCGGTCGTGCTCCCGTACACCGAGAGGCGGTTGCCGTCCTCCCGTACGACCTCAACGGACCGGCGGGCGGTACGGGCCTCTTTGGTGAGCAGGGCCGCGAGGCGCGCAGCGTGGGGGCTGCGGACGGCCACGCGAGGGCGCAGCCGGGTGCGGGCGAACTCCTTGGCCTCCTGGTCGGCGACGAGTCTGCCGCCGTCGAGGGTGATGACCCGGTCGGTCGTGCGCGCGGCCTCCTTGGGGTCGGCCGTGGTGAAGAGCACGGTGCCACCGTGATGGGCATGCGTGCGCAGCATGCTGTGCAGCCACTGCGCCTCACGGGCGGAGAGACCGTCGGTGGGTTCGTCCAGGACGAGCGTGTGCGGGTCGGGCAGGAGGGCACAGGCAAGGCCGAGTCTGCGGTCCATGCCGCGCGACAGCGTGCCGAGGCGCTCCTCGCGGAGGCTGACGAGGCCGACCACTTCGAGGACCTCGTCCGCGCGCCGTGCGGGAACTCCCGACGACGCGCACAGCATCCGCAGATGGCCGCGGACCGAGCGGGCCGGATGCCCCGGCACGTCGCCGAGGAGTACGCCGACTTCCCGCGCGGGGTGGGCGATCCGGTGCAGGGGGCGCCCTCGGAAGTAGGTGATGCCACGGCCCGGTTGAAGCTCGAGCATCAGTCTGAGCGCCGTCGTCTTGCCCGCGCCGGCGCCGCCGAGAAGCGCGGTGACATGCCCGGGGCGCGCCTCGAAGGAGACGTCGTCGACGGCGGGCGGGTGCGCCTTGCGGGGGTCGCTGGTCAGTCCGAAGGCCTGGATCACCTGCAGCAAGATAGCGCGCTATGTCCGCTTTTTTGGTGTATAGCGCGATCTATCGCCGAGTGCCGCGCGGACTGCCCTCTCCGTGTCCTCCATTCGACGGAACCCGGGCTCGGTCACACCGCCGGCTCACCTGTCGTCCCGGCGGCCGTCCGCGCTGCGCCCTAGACCTCGGGGCGCAGCATCGGGGGGTTGAGCAGAGTGGCGCCGCCGGCTCGGAAGAGCTGGGCCGGCCGGCCGCCCTGGCGGGTGGTCGTCCCTCCGGTGGGAACGAGGAATCCAGGGGTCCCGGTGACCTTGCGGTGGAAGTTGCGCGGGTCGAGAGCCACACCCCACACCGCCTCGTACACCCGGCGCAGCTCTCCGACCGTGAACTCGGGCGGGCAGAACGCGGTGGCCAGCGACGAGTACTCGATCTTGGACCGAGCCCGCTCCACTCCGTCGGCGAGGATCTGGGCGTGGTCGAACGCCAGAGGCGCCACGGGCTCGTCGTCGCGTCCGTAACCGTCCTGCTGGAGCAGTTCCTCCACCGGTGCCCAGCGCGCGTTGCTGGCGTCGCCTCCCGCACGCGGTGCGGGCAGGTCGGGCGCGAGCGCGAGGTGCGCGACGCTGACCACGCGCATGCGCGGATCCCGCTTGGGGTCGCCATAGGTGGCGAGCTGCTCGAGGTGGGCACCGTTGTCCTGGGCCGGGGCCGAGGGATCATGTGCGCGCAGCCCGGTCTCCTCGGCCAGCTCACGCGCCGCCGCCTGGGACAGGTCCTCGTCGGCCCGTACGAACCCACCGGGCAGCGCCCAGCGCCCCTGGAAGGGAGGCTCGCCCCGCCGTACCGCCAGCGCGCACAGGGCATGGCGGCGCACGGTCAGCACGACCAGGTCCACGGTCACGGCGAAGGGCGGAAAGGCTGACGGGTCGTAGGGCATGCGGCGATCATAGTCGTCTGCCTGACGATAAACACTCCCCTCATCGGCCGCGTAGGTCGTGGTTCCGCGCCGGTCGGGTGTGGGCCGCAAGGCCGGCTCATGTTCGTGGTGGCGGTCGCGTCGTGCGAGGTCGCGCTCCCGTTGCCGGGGGTCACACGCCCGATCGCAGGTCCTCCGCGTCCTCCTCGACCCTGGCGGGTCCCGTCGGCTGATCCGTACGGCGAGGGGAGGCGCCCGCGACGCGCAGCCCTGTCGGGCCGAGTTCGCCGAGCGCCCGCTGCGGGCCGTGGGGCATGCCGCGACCAGCCCACCCCACCTGCCTGCGCGGACGAGGGAACCCCGAAGTGAGCCGTGACCCGAACGAGTCCCCCTCCGTTCACCTGGGTGGCGGAACACCTGGACGGGCCAGCGCACCGCAGGTCTTCCCGGCGCGGACCGGTACTTGCCCGTCCGGGTGGTGGCCCACGCTCGCGCGCCCGGTGCTCATCCGTCCTTCTCTTGGTCGCGGCGAGCGCTCCCCGTCGGGGCGCCACTGGTCGTGCCGTCGGGCCCGCTCGTCGCCCGGGCGCGTGTGCCGCCTGTGCCCCGGGTGCCGGGCCGCGAGGGTTCGGTGGCCGACGGTCGGGGATGGGAGTCGGTGGGCCGCCGCCGACCGCCGGCCGGCCGAAGTGCGCGAAGGCCGTCACCGCCGTCCGCGGACCGCGCCCGGCGCCGTCGGCGCGGACCCGTTCCCGAGCCTGGTCCGGCACCCTGATCGTCCGCCGCCGGCGCACCCGTTCCGGGTGCCACGGTTGTGGCCTCGGCAGGCTCGGTCCGAGCCGGCTCCGTCGCCGGTCCCGCGCCCTCCACGGTCTCCGCCGGCCTACGCCCCGAGCCTTCGGCGCGCAGGCAGCGGCGGATGGCCTCCGGGTCGAGGCCCTCGTTGCAGGCCTGGTGCAGCAGGCGGGCGAAGAGGTAGTCGGGGTCCGCGCCCAGCGCCATGGCCAGTGCCTCGCGGGCTTCCAGTTCGTCGCCCGTCGACCAGGCGACCCAGCCCGCCAGGGTCAGCGGGGCGGCGGCGTGCTCGCCGTAGGGGCCGACGCAGCGGCGGGCCAGGGCGCGCCAGAGCCGTAGGGCCGGGCTCGCCGCCTCGCCCTCCATCCACGCGGCTGCGCGGTCGCGGGTCGTGCGGTCCTGGAGTCCGAGAATGAGCGTCGCCGCCTCGTCGTGGCCGAGCAGGTCGTCGTCACGCAGGTCTGCGGGATGCGTGCCGGACACCGGCGCCGCGGCGGCGAAGCGGCGGATGATCCGCTCGGCGAGGGCGAGGGTCTCCTCCGCGACGTCCGCCCGGGTCACTTCGTCCAGGATGCGCGGAACCAGGGTCATGCCGGCCGCGTCGAGGGCGATCTCCTGCTCCAGGGTCGCGGTGGTCTCCCAGGGTTGCAACCTGGCGCGCAACTCCCTGAGCGTGCCGCGGACCTGGATCCCGGCGTAGGTGGCCGCAGCGGCCAGCACGGAGGTGCCGGGAAGGCCCATCGTCGAGCCGTCCTCGGGGCAGCAGCCCTCGATCGGGCAGCAGTAACTCCAGAAACGGCCGTCCGAGATGCACAGTGCCTCGATGACCGGCACGTCGCGGTTGCCGCACTCGACGCGCAGCACGTGGGCCAGCCGCTCGAGTCGGCGCTTGACGTCCCGGCCCGACTCGCCCGGGGCCGGTTCCTGGCAGACGTAGGCCACCATTTGCTCCGGCCGGGCGCCACGCCGCTCGCTGCCGGTCACCAGTCCATGAACCAGCTGTCGTGCGGCCGCCTCCCAGTCCTCCTCGCTCGCGGGGATGCCGAGCCTGGCCCGGCCGCCGAACCTGCCCTGGCCCTCGCGGCCGTGGAGGGCGACCAGCACCATGCTGTCCTCCGGGCGGTAGCCGAGCAGGTAGGGGAGGGCGTCGGCCAGCTCGGCGGGGGTGCGCAGCGTGACCTGGGTGTCGTGTGCGGACGGCCCGGTCGACGGCTCCCGTTCCGAGCTGTCGCTGTTTTCGAAGGGTCCGGTCGTTTCGCTGTGATGGGTCATGCGCAGACGATCTCGCGGATCTTGGGACTCCGCTTGAGCCTGTGGATAAGTCGAATCAGGGACACGACAAGGCCGTCGTGGTCGTCCACAGCCATGGCCCGGGGCCGCCCGCTTGTCGGTCCCGTGCTGTTGTATGGACCGCATGGAGCACACGAGCAACGCGGACCTCCGGGTACAGGCCGACGCCGTCCTCGCCCGGCTCGTCGGGGATGCCACGGGCGCGGCACGGCTGCGCGAGGACCAGTGGCGGGCGATCGAGGCGCTGGTCGCCGACCGACGCCGGGCCCTGGTCGTGCAGCGCACCGGATGGGGGAAGTCCGCGGTGTACTTCGTGGCCACCTCGCTGCTGCGGGCCACAGGAAGCGGGCCCACGGTGATCGTCTCGCCGCTGCTCGCGCTCATGCGCAACCAGGTCGACGCCGCGGCCCGGGCCGGCATCCACGCCCGTACCATCAACTCCGCCAACACCGAGGAGTGGGAAGCCGTCCAGCACGAGATCGCGGCCGGCGAGGTGGACGTCCTGCTCGTCAGCCCTGAGCGGCTGAACAACCCCGACTTCCGCGACCAGGTCCTGCCCAAGCTGTCCGCGGCGACCGGCCTGCTGGTGGTGGACGAGGCCCACTGCATCTCCGACTGGGGCCACGATTTCCGTCCCGACTACCGCCGGCTGCGCACCATGCTCGGCGACCTCCCGCCCGGCGTCCCCGTGCTGGCCACCACCGCCACGGCCAACGCGCGGGTCACCGCGGATGTCGCCGAACAGCTGGGCACCGGCGGCACGTCGGACGCCCTGGTGCTGCGCGGGCCGCTGGACCGGGAGAGCCTGAGCCTCGGCGTGCTGCGTCTGCCGGACGCCGCGCACCGGATGGCCTGGCTCGCCGACCATCTCGACGACCTGCCGGGATCCGGCATCGTCTACACGCTCACCGTCGCCGCCGCCGAGGAGGTCACCGCCTTCCTGCGGCAGCGTGGGCACGTCGTCGCCTCGTACACGGGTAAGACGGAGAACGCCGAACGCCAGCAGGCCGAGGAAGATCTGCTCGCCAACCGGGTGAAGGCGCTGGTCGCCACCTCCGCGCTCGGCATGGGTTTCGACAAGCCGGATCTGGGTTTCGTGGTCCACCTCGGTTCGCCCTCCTCCCCCATCGCCTACTACCAGCAGGTGGGCCGGGCCGGCCGTGGCGTCGAACACGCCGAGGTACTGCTGCTGCCGGGCAAGGAGGACGAGGCGATCTGGGAGTACTTCGCCTCGCTGGCCTTCCCCTCCGAGGACCTGGTCCGGCGCACTCTGGATGTCCTCGCCCGGGCGGACGGGCCCCTGTCGCTGCCCGCACTGGAGCCCCTCGTCGAGCTGCGCCGCTCACGGCTGGAAACCATGCTCAAGGTCCTTGACGTGGACGGCGCGGTGCAGCGGGTCAAGGGCGGCTGGACCGCGACCGGGCAGCCGTGGTCGTACGACGCCGAGCGCTATGACTGGGTCGCCCGGCAAAGGGCGGCCGAACAGCAGGCGATGCGTGCGTACGCGTCCACCACGGAGTGCCGGATGGAGTTCCTGCAGCGCCAGCTGGACGACGAGGGCGCCAAACCGTGTGGCCGTTGCGACAACTGCGCGGGACCGCGTTTCACCGCCGACATGTCCACGGCGGCCCTGGACGCCGCACGGAGCGACCTGGGCCGCGCGGGAGTCGAGGTGGAGCCCCGTCGTATGTGGCCGACCGGACTGCCGGCCGTCGGCATCGACCTCAAGGGCCGCATCCCAGCCGGTGAACAGGCGTCGCAGGGCCGGGCTCTGGGACGGCTGTCGGACATCGGCTGGGGCAATCGGCTGCGGCCCCTCTTCGCGCCCCGGACACCGGACGCTCCTGTGCCGGACGACGTGGCGCGGGCCGTGGTCGGCGTGCTGGCCGACTGGGCCAGGGGCCCCGGCGGCTGGGCCTCCGGAGCGGCCGATGCCCAGGCCCGGCCGGTGGGTGTGGTCACCATCGCCTCGCGCACCCGGCCCGGGCTGATCCAGTCCCTGGGCGCCCGCATCGCCGAGGTAGGCCGGCTGCCCCTGCTCGGCTCCGTGGACTACGCCGAGGACGTGCCCCGGGTGCCGCGCAGCAACAGCGCGCAGCGGCTGAAGGCCCTCGACGGCGCGTTGACGGTGCCGCCCGCCCTCGCGGCGGCGCTCGCCGAGGCCCAGGGACCGGTCCTGCTGGTCGACGACTTCACGGAGACGGGCTGGACCCTCGCGATCGCGGCACGCCTGCTCAGAAGGTCCGGCGCGCGCGGGGTGTTGCCCCTGGTCCTCGCCGTCCAGGGATGACCCCGCGGCCCCCCGGGCGGCAACCGGCGTGATGTGACCCGAGGCCCCAGGCGTCATCAGCCGGCCCGGTGGGTAGGGATATAAACCCCGCACCACCAGATAACCGGCGGTGGCGCCAATTGCTCGTTGCCGCATCCTAGTTCGGCAGGAAGAATCGAGATCCGCTCCCCGCACGGCTCGCCCCTGATCGGTAGGGCTTCGCTGCGGTGCGCGCTCCCCCGAATCCGACCTCGCCCGCAGTGTGGGCGCGTAGCCGAAGGGAGGAACGTGACCTTCGGATTCGCCTCGTCCTCGGCGGCCTCGTTGTCGACGTCCGCGTCCGCCGCCTCCGCCAGTCGCCTGCTCGAGCCGGCGGAGTGGGCTGCCGCCGGAATCCCCCTGCTGCGCAACCCCCGTGAGGTCGTCAGCGGGCTGCACGCCCGCCATCACCCGGAGCCGTCCACGGCGGTCGTGGCCGTCCTCGATCCGGACGAACGCTTGCGCGCCAGCGCCTCGTTCACACGCCGTCCCGCCCCGGCCGACGGCTGGATGTTCCGCAACGCGCTCCTGGACCAGTTGCGCCGGATCATTCCGCACGACCTGCGACGCCGCACCCCCGTGCGCACGGCCGTACTGCTCTACTGCCGTGAGGGTGATGGGCGTTGGACGGAGGAGGACGGTGCCTGGATGTGGGGACTGCGCGACGCCTGCACGCTGCATGGGCTGCGGTGCGGGGCGTACATCACGCTGACTCACGAGGGCTGGCAGGTGCTCGGCGAGGGACGCGGCGGACGTCGGCCCCACGCTCGCTCCGCGCCGGAGCCCTTCGCCATGTCGCAGGCTCCGCCACTCACCCCCCGCACCGGCGGCCCCGTCTCCGAGGTCCTGCGCCGCGCGGCAGCACGCTGAAGAGGGCAGCGCCGGGGCAGGACATCCGCTCGGCTGTCCGCACCGCCAACCGGCCCGTGCGCAAGGGAAGTCGACCCCTGGCTGCCGGACCGGAGGACGTGCGGGATCAGGCGCCACAGAGCACAGGCCGGTCCGGGACCGTGCCCCGTGGCCGTACGGGGTCCACTCTCGGAGTGCCCGGCGTACGGCTACGCGGGTACGGACTCGGATCTCGGCCTCGGCGGGCGCTGCTGCGACGACCATGGCCGGTCCGCTTGCCACCACCGCTCCGGCCGGGCTGCCGGAGAGCTGCCCCGGGTGAGGCAGCCGCCGGCTGTCCGAGCAGGCCGAAAGCCGCACCGTGCGGAAACCGCCGGCGCGGCTCCTACGTCACCCCGGTGCCCCGAGATGTCGTACGCGGCTCAGACACCGGCGCCCAGCACGGAGTTGATCTGCTGGGGGTCGCCGCAGACGATCAGCAGCGCACCGGCCCGGGAGTGGGCCAGCGGCAGGGCGGCGGCTGCGGCGGAGGCGGGGCCTCCGTTGACGGCCACGACGACCACGGGGCGGGACGCGGCACGCGAGGCGACGGTGGCGTCCGCGTAGAAGACGTCGTCGCCGGCGTCGTGCTGCGCCCAGTAGGAGGCTTCACCGAAGGACAACTCGTGCTGGGCCCACGGGTGCTGGGCACCGGTGGTGAGCACGAGGACGTCGCCGGGGGCACGACCCGAGTCCAGGAGCAGGTCCACCGCTTCCTCTGCGGCGTCGAGCGCGCCCTCGGGCGAGGCCGGAACCAGCTGGATCTGGGGACTCGCCGCGGGTGCGGCGGGAGCGGCCGGGCCCGACGGGCTCGGCTTGGCCGGAGCCACGTCACGCGGCGTGCGCTGCACCGGCGGCGTGGGCCGCAGGGGGCCGGGACGACCGGGGCGGGACGGAGCCGCGGGGCGGGGGCCGGGTACGGGGCGGGGGGTCGGCGCGATGCGGCCGCTGGCCGGAGTGGCGCGGGGACCCTGGGCACTCTCGTGAATCTGAGGCTCCTCGGGAATGAGAGGCATGAGCTGATATTTATCAAACGTTGGTGCGGCGCGGATAACCGGGTGACACATCAGTGCGAGCGGAACCGTCAGAAATCGAAGCCGAGCTGACCCTCGATTTCCGGAACACTTCCGTCCGCCCAGCTGCGGACCTTCTTGAGGTGCCGCCACTGGGGCAACGCATCAAGATACGCCCATGACAACCGGTGATGCGGGGTGGGCCCCCGCTCCTCCAGTGCGGCCTTGTGCACGGGTGATGGATACCCGGCGTTGTCCGCAAAGCGGAAGTCTGCATGGTCGATGCCCAGTTCGGCCATCATTTTGTCGCGCTGAACCTTGGCTATCACCGACGCCGCCGCGACGGCCACGCACGAGCGGTCACCCTTGATCACTGTGCGCACCCGCCAGGGGGCACCGAGATAGTCGTGCTTCCCGTCGAGAATGACGGCGTCGGGGCGGACCGGCAGAGCGTCCAGGGCGCGGACTGCGGCGAGCCGCAGCGCGGCCGTCATCCCCACGCCATCGATCTCCTCGGGGGAAGCATGCCCCAGCGCATAGGCCGTCACCCATGTCTGCAGGATCTCGGCCAGTTCCGTACGGCGCCTGATCGTCAGCAGTTTGGAGTCGGTGAGACCCTCGGGCGGCCGGCGCAGACCGGTGATCGCCGCGCAGACGGTGACGGGCCCGGCCCAGGCGCCGCGCCCCACCTCGTCGACACCGGCAATGACCTTCGCTCCGGTCGTGGCGCGCAGGGAGCGCTCGACGGTGTGAGTAGGAGGTTCGTACGGCATGGCGCCCTCAGGGTACGCCGCCGGGATCGTCACGCGACACCCCGGTCGCCCGACCACTACCAAGATCGCCGGCCCGGGCGGTCAGCCCGCGTGGGGACGCAGCAGCGGGAGCATCAGCTGGTCGACCATCTCCTCTAGCTCCCGGTTGCTCCATTCGCTGGCGCACACCTTCGATCGGTACATCATCATGGCCGGGATGGCATCGAAGACATAGCCGTTCGCCGCGTCCGAACGAACTTCTCCTCGCTCTATCCCCCGGATGATGACCTCGCGCAGCAGTCTGACGGTCGGCTCCACGACCCCTCCGACGATCACCCCCTGGAAGCGTTCCGCCTGCACGTGATCGCACTCGTGAATCACTGCGCGCAGTGCGATACCAGCAGCCGAGTACAGGATCTGCCGCACCTGGCGGCAGAGGGTGAGGAGATCCTCACGTACGCTCCCGTGATCCGGGGCCGTCTCGGCCCGGGGCAGTCCGGCCTCCAGCGCGTCCGCGACGAGATCCTCCTTGGAGGGCCAACGGCGGTAGACCGCGGCCTTCCCGGTCTGGGCGCCGGCCGCGACGCCTTCCATGGTCAGACCTTTCCAGCCGACCTCGCCGAGCTGTTCCAGAGCCGCGTTCAGGATCGCGCGCTCCAGCACCGCACCGCGCCGGCGAGGGGGGGCCGTTCCGACGGGGGCCGTCCAGCGCGAGGTAGCCATCTGTGTTTCTCCAGCATGCATGGGAAGCGGGGATTCCGGGGCAACGGGGCGCCGCGCAGCAGCAACAGGGGGACGCGATACGGGGCGCGCGGATTAAGTGAACGCTTGCGTTCACTGTTGGGGACTCACTACCGTGGACGCGACAGTGAACGCAAGCGTTCACTAATGCTTTCATGGGGGACCCATAGTGACGACCTCTCAGCTGCTCCAGGACCGGAAACCGGGCGCGGCCCGCCGGGAGGGGCATCCCGGTATCGCACTCACCGTCATCGCGGCTTGCCAACTCATGGTGGTACTCGACGCGACGATTGTGAACATCGCGCTCCCGCACATTCAGGACGCGCTCAAGTTCAGCACCACTGACCTCACTTGGGTGGTCAGCGCCTACACGCTCACCTTCGGCGGCCTGCTGCTGCTCGGTGCGCGAGCCGGTGACATCCTCGGCCGTCGCCGGGTTTTCATGACCGGCATCCTGCTGTTCACTTTCGCCTCGCTGCTGGGCGGCCTCGCCCAGGAACCCTGGCAGCTGCTGGCCGCCCGTGCGCTGCAGGGCGTGGGGGGCGCGATCGCGTCCCCCACCTCGCTCGCACTGATCACCACGACCTTCCCCGAAGGCCCCGAACGGAACCGGGCCTTCGGCGTGTTCGCCGCCGTCTCCGCGGGCGGCGGGGCCATCGGCCTGCTCGCGGGCGGCATGCTCACCGACTGGCTCGACTGGCGTTGGGTGCTGTTCGTCAACGTGCCCATCGGTGTCCTGATCGCGGTGCTCACACCGATGTACATCACCGAGTCCCAGCGGCATCCCGGACGCTTCGACATCACGGGTGCGGTGACCTCGACGGCAGGTATGGCCCTGTTGGTCTACGGATTCATCCGCGCCGCGGAGAACGGCTGGCGGGACGGCCTCACCCTCGGCTCGTTCGGCGCGGCCGTGGTGCTGCTGCTGGCCTTCGTCTTCACCGAGAAGCGGGCGAAAGAGCCGATCACCCCGCTCAGGATGTTCACCGACCGCAATCGCTGGGGCACATACGTGATCATGCTGTGCCTGGCCGCGGCGATGTTCGGCATGTTCTTCTACATCGTGCTGTTCGTGCAGAACGTGCTCGGCTACAGCGCCGTCAAGGCGGGTATGGCCTTCCTCCCCGTGACGGTCGCGATCGCGGTCGGCGCGGGCGTGTCCCAGCGCTTCCTGCCGAAGTTCGGCCCCAAGCCATTCATGGTGGTCGGCTCGGCGCTCGTGGTGATCGGGCTGGTGTGGCAGACCTTCATCCGGCCCGACAGCTCCTATCTCGGAGGCGTCCTGGGACCGATGCTGACGTTCGGCCTCGGCATGGGCCTGAACTTCGTGACGGCCACCGTCACCGCCGTCACCGGTGTCGCCCAGCACGAGGCGGGCGCGGCCTCCGGCTTGCTCAACGCCACACAGCAGGTGGGCGGTTCGCTGGGGTTGTCCATCCTGACGACCGTCTTCGGGTCGGCCGGGAAGGAGGAGGCGAAGAAGCAGCTGCCCAAGTTCCTCGCCGAGGGTTCGCCTGAGCAGAAGGCGCAGTTCGCCAAGACGCACCAGTTGCCCGCACCCTGGGGGCACGAGGTACTCGCGCACGGAATCTCCGTCGCCTTCATCCCGGCCGCCGCGATGGCCGCTCTGGCGTTCCTCACCGCCTGGCTGGTGATCAGGGTCCGCAAGAGCGATCTCGACTCCCTCGCCGGCGTGGCCGGCCCGGGCATCGGCTGACCCGCCTCGAGCCGTGCGGAGCGGCGGCCGGCCGGACCACTGCCCGGGGACAGAGGGCACATGCGGCGATCCGGCCGGCCGCACCTCGACGGCCCGCAACGACAACAGAACCAGCGCTGGAACCAGCACCAGAACCAACCACGCGGACGCCATCACTCACCCCCTCGGACGTGCCCACCTCTGTGTCCGGCGCTGACGCCGGAACGCGAGTGGCGGATACGCGAAGAACGGGCGGCGATCACAGAGAGTTCCCATTGAGCACGCTGAGTTTACGCGCCGTTAGCGCCGGCTGACACCTGCACAGGCCGAGGGCCGGAAGGAGCGGGCTGGGCACACCTGACCATCCCGGCCTCCCGGACCGTCTCACTGTCCCGGATCATCCCGGTGTCCCGGACCGTCCCGGTGTCCCGGACGCGTCAGAGCCCCGCGGGCACCCAGTCCGGCAGTGCCTCGGTCCGCTCGACCCATTCGGCGGGTGGTGTCCCCGCCTTGCCGGAGGCGATCACTCCGCCCACGATGGCGCAGGTCGTGTCGACGTCCCCACCGACCTGGGCGGTCGTCCAGAACGCCGCCGCGAAGTCGCCGAGGCTCCGCGCGGCGGACCACAGGGCGAAGGGAACGGTGTCATGGGCCGTCGTCCGCCGCCCGCACCCGAGGACGGCCGCGACGGTGGCCGCATCCCCGTAGTCGAGCATGTCCCGTGCCCGGCGCAGGCCCTGGCCGACCGCGCTCTTCGGCACCAGGGCGATGACTCCGTCCAGCAGTGCCTCGGGGCTGGGCGGCCCACCCGGCGAGCCGGCCAGTGCGGCGGCCGCGGCCACGGCCATGGCCCCGACCACGGCCTCCCGGTGCTGGTGCGTGGGATAGGCCGAGATCTCGGCCTGATGGGTGGCCTGCTCCGGGTCGTCCGCGTACCAGGCACCCAGGGGGGCGATCCGCATCGCCGCTCCGTTGCCCCAGGACCCCTGCCCGTTGAAGAGCCCGGCGGCCAGCTCACGCCAGTCCTCACCCTCCCGGACACGACGCAGCAGCCGGTTGACGGCGGGGCCGTAGCCCCGGTCGAAGTCGTGGTGCTCGGCGAAGGAGCGGGCCAGCGCATCCTGGTCGACACGCTGGTGGGCGGCGAGAACGGCGACAACGGAGCAGGCCATCTCGGTGTCGTCCGTCCACTGCCAGGGGCCTGCGGGCAGCTCGCGCCGCTTCAGCAGGGGGTAGTTCGCCGGCACGAAATACTGAGAGCCCAGGGCGTCCCCCACGGCCAGGCCGCGCAGGCTCGCCAGAGCGCGCTCCAGGCGCCCGAGGGAAGAGGAGTCAGCGGTCATCGCTCTGCCACTCTATCTGGTGACCCAGTGCGGCACCGGCTCGCGCCAGCGCTTGAAGGGCCGGTCGAGTGCGTACTTGCCGTCCTCCCCCAGAACGAGCATCCGCATCTCGGCGTTGCCGGGATTCGACAGCGACTCGAATTCCGCTACCGTCCAGTGGAACCAGCGCATGCAGAACAGTCGCATCGCGAGGCCATGCGTCACCAGGAGCACGTTCGGCGGGTGGTCCGGCGCCTCGAAGCTGCGGAAGAGGCTCTCCAGGAAGCCGCCGACCCGGTCGTACACGTCGGCTCCGGACTCCCCCTGCGGGAACCGGAAGAAGAAGTGGCCGTAGGCGTCGCGGTAGGCCTTCTGCAGGCGCACGTCGTCCCGGTCCTGCCAGTTGCCCCAGTCCTGCTCGCGCAGCCTGGGCTCCTCGCGGACGCGTATGAGGTCAGGGTCGAGATGGAAGGCGCGGAGCGTCTCGTGCGTACGCCGGTACGGGGACACGTACACGCTGACGCGCTCCTGGCCGAAGAGTTCCCGGAGCCTCTCACCGGTCTCCTCCGCCTGCCGCCGGCCGCGCTCGGTCAGCGCGAGAGCGTGGTCGGGCTCGCGTTCGTACACGGAGTCGTCAATGTTCCCGGTTGACTCGCCGTGCCGGACAAGGACGATGCGCCGTGGTTGTGCCATGCCAAAACCCTAGATCGAACGGGGGAAAGTCGAGCACTCGTACGGGCCCTGTACGGCGCAGGTCACACGAATCCATCGTCTCGCATCCCCGGTGGAGGCGCGTGCGGCGCATTCAGACGGAGAGTTTGATTTTCAAACGATGCGTGCCGGGCTCAGACCGTCCAGGAGGGCTCCAGTTCCACGATGTCACCCGAGAGCGCCGCGACGTCCGCCTCCGTCTGGGCGCGCAGCGCAAGGCGCTCCACCCGCTCGGTGCGGTACTTGCCGTGCTCGGCGGCCGACCGCCACATCGACAGGATCAGGAACTCCTGCTCGGGCGCCTCGGCGAACATGCCGCGGATCATGCCCGGCGAACCGGCCATCGCGGGGTTCCAGACCTTCTCCTGCATCAGCGTGTAGTGCTCCACGCGTTCCTCGTGCACCTGGCACAGGGCCACCCGGATCAGATCGGCGTCGGTGAACCGCGGCTCGAAGCCCGTCTTCACATCGAAGCGGTACTCGAAGAGTTTGACCTGGGCGTCCTTGAACGTGCCGGACTGGGCGGCCGCCAGGCGGTCGTGGGAGCGGGCCATGAAGGAGTCGTACAAGGCGCGGCTCTCCCAGAACGCGAAGATGTGCGCCACCCCCTGCCGCTGCCGGCTCCAGCCTCCGCCCTGTCCCCGAAAACCCGGCTCTCCCAGAAGCCCCGCCCACTTCCGCTGCCCCCGCTCGAAACCGCGGCGGTCCACCACGGTGCAGCGAATCCACTTGACCAGCACCGCGCCATCGTAAGGCCAGCGGGCGTGGCGGCGGTCACGCTCTGGCGGAGATCGCCGCGCGAGCGCCCCCGCTCGCGTGGCACGATGGACAAACAGGCCTGACCCCGCGGGAGTTGGGGGTGAGGGATCTTCAGCGGGAAGGGAAAGCCTGGTGACCGGCTTCAGCAAGGGAATCCGCAAGGTCGAGGTCGCGCTCAAGTGGGATCCCAGTCCGGCGGGTCAGCCGCCCACCGATCTCGACATCGTCGCAGCGACCTTCTCGTCCGCAGACCCGTACGGCGCTCCGGCCTACCTGGTGCACTTCGACAGCCGCTCGCCGGATGGCACGATCTTCCTGGACCGGGACAGCACGGATGGCAAGGGCTTCGGCTGGGACGAGGTCATGACGCTCGAGCTGGACCGCCTCGATGACCGCTACGCGCGCGTGGTGGCGGGTGTCGTCATCCAACAGCGGCCCGGGCACAAGACGTTCGCCCACGTCCTCAATCCGGCCATGCGCATCCGGGAGGGCTACACCGTGCTCGCCGAGGACGACTTCGGTTCGGTCCTCGGGGCGACGGCCGCCACGTTCGCCGAGTTCGTACGCGACGGATCCGGCGAGTGGACCTTCCGCCCGGGTCTGCACGGATACGACGAGGACCCGGCTTCATTCACCCGGATCATGGGCCGGGAGCACCGGTCCTGAACACCCTGGTTCTCACAGGTAGGGGGCGCCGGCCATGGCCGGCGCCCCCTACCTCAGAAACCGCGTGTCATCAGCTGCAGCCGCTGGTCGAGCCGCAGCCCTCGCAGATGTAGCAGGAACCGGCCCGCTGCATCTTCGTACCGCAGGAGAAGCACAGCGGGGCGTCGGCCTGGATGCCCATCTGCATCTCCACCAGCTCGGCGCTGGTGTGCGCCTGCTTCGGCGCGGGCGCGGCCACCTCGGACTCGGTCTTCGGCGTGGCGACCGCCTTCAGCTCCTGGGCGCGCGGCGCCGACTGGGCCAGGCCCTCGACGTCGACCTCGTCGTCGGCCGGCTCGTAGGAACCGGTCTCCAGGTGGCGCTGACGCTCCTCGGCGGAGTGGATGCCGAGCGCGGAGCGCGTCTCGAAGGGCAGGAAGTCCAGCGCCAGGCGGCGGAAGATGTAGTCGACGATCGACTGCGCCATCCGCACGTCCGGGTCGTCCGTCATACCGGCCGGCTCGAAGCGCATGTTGGTGAACTTCGAGACGTAGGTCTCCAGCGGCACGCCGTACTGGAGGCCGACGGAGACGGCGATGGAGAAGGCGTCCATCATGCCCGCGAGAGTCGAGCCCTGCTTGGACATCTTCAGGAAGACCTCGCCGAGACCGTCGTCCGGGTAGGAGTTGGCGGTCATGTAACCCTCGGCGCCGCCGACCGTGAAGGACGTGGTGATACCCGGGCGGCCCTTGGGCAGGCGCTTGCGGACCGGGCGGTACTCGACCACCTTCTCGACCGCGGTACGGATCGTCTCCTCGGCCTTCTCGGTGATCTCCGCCTTCTGGTCGTCCTTCTTCTTGGCGGAGAGAGGCTGGCCGACCTTGCAGTTGTCGCGGTAGATCGCGAGCGCCTTGACGCCGAGCTTCCAGGCCTCGTAGTAGATCTCCTCGACCTCCTCGACGGTCGCCGTCTCCGGCATGTTGACCGTCTTGGAGATGGCGCCCGAGATCCAGGGCTGGATCGCGGCCATCATGCGGACGTGGCCCATCGGGGAGATGGCGCGCTCGCCCATGGCGCAGTCGAACACCTCGTAGTGCTGCTGCTTGAGACCGGGGGCGTCGATCACATTGCCGTGCTCGGCGATGTGGGCGACGATCGCCTCGATCTGCTCCTCCTGGTAGCCCAGGCGGCGCAGGGCCTGCGGGACGGTGCCGTTGACGATCTGCATCGAGCCGCCGCCGACGAGCTTCTTGAACTTCACCAGGGCGAGGTCGGGCTCGACGCCGGTGGTGTCGCAGGACATCGCCAGACCGATGGTGCCGGTCGGGGCGAGCACGGACGCCTGGGAGTTACGGAAACCGTTCTTCTCACCGAGACGCAGCACGTCCTGCCAGGCCTCCGTGGCGGCGGCCCACACCGGGGTGTCCAGGTCGTCCATGCGGACGGCCGTGCCGTTGGCGTCGGCGTGCTGCTTCATGACGCGGTTGTGGGCGTCGGCGTTGCGGGCGTAACCGTCGTAGGTGCCGACGACAGCGGCCAGCTCGGCGGAGCGGCGGTAGGCCGTGCCCGTCATCAGGGAGGTGATGGCGCCGGCCAGGGCGCGGCCGCCGTCGGAGTCGTAGGCGTGGCCGGTGGCCATCAGCAGGGCGCCGAGGTTGGCGTAGCCGATGCCGAGCTGGCGGAACGCGCGCGTGTTCTCGCCGATCTTCTGGGTCGGGAAGTCCGCGAAGCAGATCGAGATGTCCATCGCGGTGATGACCAGCTCGACGACCTTCTGGAAGCGCTCGGTCTCGAAGGACTGGCTGCCCTTGGAGTCGTCCTTCAGGAACTTCATCAGGTTCAGCGAGGCCAGGTTGCAGGACGTGTTGTCCAGGTGCATGTACTCGCTGCACGGGTTCGACGCGGTGATCCGGCCGGACTCGGGGCAGGTGTGCCAGTTGTTGATGGTGTCGTCGTACTGGATGCCCGGGTCGGCGCAGGCCCAGGCGGCCTCGGCGATCTTGCGGAAGAGCGCCTTGGCGTCGACTTCCTCGATGACCTCACCGGTCATACGGGCGCGCAGGCCGAACTTGCCGCCCGCCTCGACCGCCGTCATGAACTCGTCGTTCACACGGACCGAGTTGTTGGCGTTCTGGTACTGGACGGACGTGATGTCGTCGCCACCCAGGTCCATGTCGAAGCCCGCGTCGCGCAGGACGCGGATCTTCTCCTCTTCCTTGACCTTGGTCTCGATGAAGTCCTCGATGTCGGGGTGGTCGACGTCGAGCACGACCATCTTGGCGGCGCGGCGGGTGGCGCCACCGGACTTGATGGTGCCGGCGGAGGCGTCGGCGCCACGCATGAAGGAGACGGGGCCGGAGGCGTTGCCACCGGAGGAGAGCAGCTCCTTGGAGGAGCGGATGCGGGAGAGGTTCAGGCCGGCGCCGGAGCCGCCCTTGAAGATCATGCCCTCTTCCTTGTACCAGTCGAGGATCGACTCCATGGAGTCGTCGACGGACAGGATGAAGCAGGCGGAGACCTGCTGGGGCTGCGCGGTGCCGACGTTGAACCAGACGGGGCTGTTGAAGCTGAAGATCTGGTGCAGGAGGGCGTAGGCCAGCTCGTGCTCGAAGATCTCGGCGTCGGCGGGCGAGGCGAAGTACTTGTGGTCCTCGCCGGCCTTCCGGTACGTCTTCACGATGCGGTCGATCAGCTGCCTGAGGCTGACCTCGCGCTGCGGGGTGCCGACGGCACCCCGGAAGTACTTGCTGGTGACGATGTTGACCGCGTTCACCGACCAGAAGTCGGGGAACTCGACGCCACGCTGCTCGAAGTTGACCGAGCCGTCGCGCCAGTTGGTCATGACGACGTCACGGCGCTCCCAGGCCACCTCGTCGTAGGGGTGCACGCCGGGGGTGGTGTGGATGCGCTCGATACGCAGCCCCTTGCCGGCCTTGGCGCCCTTGGCGCGGGAACCTCGTGCCGGACCGCTCGCCGTCTCTGTCATGCCGCCTCCCTGTACGGGCGAAAACGCCCTGAAGTGCCCCGATTGTTCCCGTGGCACGTGTTCTGTCATGTATTGCGGGCACCCTCAGCTGCCACCCGCAAAAGGTCTTGGTCGCCGCGTCCTGGCCGGAACCCGGTTCTCCTCCCGGTCTCCGGCCCGCCGGTCAGTCGGCGGCGTGGGCGGGCACGGGGACCTGATCGGTCCCGCCGGGCCCGCGTTGGTCTTCCCGGCTCCCCGCTCCCGCGTCTTCGTCGTCCGCGGCGAGGCGTCGCGTCGCCTCCCGCAGTTCCGCGATGGCGGCCTCGAAGTCCTCGAGCGAGTCGAACGCCCGGTAGACGGAGGCGAATCGCAGATACGCGACAAGGTCGAGCTCCTGCAACGGGCCGAGTATCGCCAGCCCCACGTCATGGGTGGTCAGCTCGGCGCTCCCGGTGGCCCGCACCGCCTCCTCGACCCGCTGGCCGAGCTGGGCGAGCGCGTCCTCGGTGACAGGCCGCCCCTGACATGCCTTGCGCACGCCGTTGATGACCTTGGTACGGCTGAAAGGCTCGGTGACTCCGGACCGCTTGACCACCATGAGCGAGCACGTCTCCACGGTCGTGAAACGACGGGAGCAGTCAGGGCACTGGCGGCGCCTGCGGATCGCCGTGCCGTCGTCGGTCGTACGACTGTCGACCACACGGCTGTCGGGGTGCCTGCAGAAGGGGCAGTGCATGATCTCCAACCCTCCTCACAGCAGACTCAATGGCCTCGCCGAACCCCATGGGCCCCGCGAAGCAGCCCTAAGCATAGGGGATCGCGGAGCCATCCCAGACCCGGGGGACCACAACTTGTGGGCTGCTGTAGCCATCCAACCACTAGATGTGGGGATTGGCTCATACACAAAGGCGGACTTGCGTGTCGCTACGAGACGACCGCCCCCGGGAACCCACCCGAACACGCGGACGCAGGGTCGTACCGGTGTGACACGTACGGGGATACCGTGGGCGCCGCACGGAGGACGCGTGGGGCTCCGGCACGGAGGACGCCCCGGGTCCCGGCAGAGCGGGTTCCGGATGGCAGACTGGGGACGCGGCCCACGAGGCCGACGGCCCCGGCGGTGAAGAGTACAACAATGGGCACTTTGTCTGTCAGGTGCCGCCTTACCCATACACCCAGACACGTGATCACGTCAGCTGAATCGCACTTTTTCACTCGAACGTGTGTTTGGCGCAACCTTTCGAAAGCAACTACCGTTGTCCAGCAGGGAGACCATCGAGAGGGGCCGACGTGACCACCACCGCAGACAGTGCCACCATCACTGCCCAGGACCGCTCCCAGGGCCGAGTCGAGCCGGTACACGCGATGAACGAAGCCACGAATCCCGAGGGACACAAGCGCTCCCTGCCGGGCCGACCTCCAGGCATCCGGGCGGACAGTTCCGGACTCACCGACCGGCAGCGCCGGGTGATCGAGGTCATCAGGGATTCCGTACAGCGACGGGGTTACCCGCCGTCGATGCGCGAGATCGGGCAGGCCGTCGGCCTGTCCAGCACGTCCTCGGTCGCGCACCAGCTGATGGCACTGGAGCGCAAGGGCTTCCTGCGCCGCGACCCGCACCGCCCGCGCGCGTACGAAGTGCGCGGCTCCGACCAGGCCGTGACCGTGCAGCCCACGGACACCGCCGGCAAGCCCGCCGCGTCGTACGTCCCGCTCGTCGGCCGTATCGCCGCCGGTGGACCGATCCTCGCGGAGGAGTCCGTCGAGGACGTCTTCCCCCTCCCCCGCCAGCTCGTCGGTGACGGCGAACTGTTCGTCCTCAAGGTCGTCGGCGACTCCATGATCGAGGCCGCGATCTGCGACGGTGACTGGGTCACCGTCCGCCGCCAGCCGGTCGCCGAGAACGGCGACATCGTCGCCGCCATGCTCGATGGCGAAGCCACCGTCAAGCGTTTCAAGCGCGAGGACGGCCATGTCTGGCTCCTCCCGCACAACTCGGCCTACGAGCCGATCCCCGGCGACGACGCGACCATCCTCGGCAAGGTCGTCGCCGTGCTGCGGCGCGTGTGACGGCTGCGGCGGGCGGGTCGGCGGACCCGCTCCCTGACCGGGCCCCGGGACCCCTGCGCCGGTTCCGGGGCCCTGCGTATGTCCTCCGGGCCTACGCACCACGCGGACGTCATGGGCCCGGACGGTCGCGCATCGCGGGGGGGGGGGGGGGGGGGGGCGGCGCCCGCCCCCCCCCCCCCCCCCCGGCCCCCCACGACCGCCGCCCGCGCGCCGCGCGCGGCGGCGGGCGGCGGCCGCCCGCC